>NZ_LWEX01000559.1 GCF_001634885.1 Sulfitobacter sp. HI0040
AAGAGCGCTCCCAAACCGATGGCAAAGAACGCGAGCAACACCCTGTTTCTGTGCTTGAAGTCACTGACGCCATTGAAAAATAGGCTCACGCCTAAGAGAAAGGTGGTCACGCCAATATGACCCATCGAGATTGGGTTGAGCGAGTCTGTGTTCCATCTGTTATGATCGGCTAATTCGCCGCTTAACGTCGTGATGGTTGTCCCACCAGCCGCGAGCAGAACAGCCGTGGCAAACGGAGCGACACAAGAAAA
>NZ_LWEX01000560.1 GCF_001634885.1 Sulfitobacter sp. HI0040
GGTCGATGATGCCCAGCGGATCGACCACGTTCTTCTTCGATTTCGACATCTTCGCCGAAGGAATGATCTGCACTTCCGTCCCGTCGGCCAGTTTTCCGTCGGTCACCTCCTCCGGCAGGTGATAGACCGGGCGGCCCCGTTCGTCTGTCGTCTGGTATATTTCATGGGTGACCATGCCCTGCGTGAAGAGCGCGTCGAAAGGTTCGACCGCAGAGGCGGGCAGA
>NZ_LWEX01000561.1 GCF_001634885.1 Sulfitobacter sp. HI0040
CCAATATATCAACCCCGAACGCGCCATGCCGGAAGAGGCGTTCCAGGTCCACGGCCTGGGCGACGATTTCCTGCGCGATAAACCGAAATTCGCGGCCATCGGTCAGGCCTTCATCGATTTCATCGGCGACTCGAAGCTTGTCATTCATAACGCCGCTTTCGATATCAAGTTCCTGAATGCCGAGTTGAAGTGGATGGGACTTCCGCCCATCCCGTGGGAACGGGCGGTGGATACGCTGGCCATCGCG
>NZ_LWEX01000562.1 GCF_001634885.1 Sulfitobacter sp. HI0040
GGCGCGCGCCAAAGAAGCGTACACGCAGGCGCGCGCGGTCGTCCAGATCGAACACGAGTGTCATGGTCGCTGAATTACCCTTTGGCGGACGTTCCTGCAAGGCCGTTAGGGTTGCGGTGCCCTGTGCGGCATGGCATTTTCCAACGAAAAGGACGGGCGATGGACCAGCAGGGCGATCCTTTCGCGGAATTTCTGGATGCATTCCGCGGCATCTTCGATACCACGATCAACTTCTCCGAAGGACTTCTGACGCCCGGCTGGCGACAGAACCAGA
>NZ_LWEX01000563.1 GCF_001634885.1 Sulfitobacter sp. HI0040
CAGATCGGCACCCGCCGCAGAGTTTGGTTCAGGCGATCGACCACCGAAGGGGCCGACCGCGCGCTGTTTTCATAGGCCACTTAGAAGTTCGCTTTCAGGTCCATGCCGGAATAGAGGCTCGCGACCTCTTCCTCGTATCCGTTGAACATGAGCGTGGGGACACGCCGGGCAAACAGGCCTCCTCCGATGGGCCGTTCCGT
>NZ_LWEX01000564.1 GCF_001634885.1 Sulfitobacter sp. HI0040
GCTGGCCCTGCTGCTGGGCGATATAGGCGTGGCGGATCGCATCGATGGCCGCCTGCAGGCGCTGGCTTTCCTCGCGCATGACGCGGCTGGCCCGTGCCGCCGTGGCGGCGACCCAGATCATGCCCACGGGCATGAAGACCGCCAGCATCGTCATGAGGAACCGCAGGCCATTGGTGCCTTCGGTCTCTCCCTCCGCGGGCTGCAGCAGGAAGAACAGCGCCGAGCCGATCAGCCAGACGGCGCTCAGCGCGACGGCGATGATCTCGATCTCCGTGACGCCACCGGCGCCGGGCTTGTCATAGATGCCCAGCGGTGTCGGGCGCGCGCCGCCGTTATCCGCCTTGCTGCTTGGGGGCGGAGTGTCCTGCGTTTCGGTCATGTGGTGATCTCCGATCAGGCGTAGACGATCTTGAGAACCTCGTAGGATTTCTCACCGCCGGGTGTACGCACCTCGACGCTGTCGCCTTCTTCCTTGCCGATGAGGGCGCGGGCGATGGGCGACTTGATGTTCAGAAGACCGTTTTCAATGTTGGCCTCGTATTCGCCGACGATCTGATAGGTTTTCTCTTCGTCGGTGTCTTCATCCACCAGCGTGACCGTCGCGCCGAACTTGATGGGGCCGGATATCTTGGCCGGATCGATCACATCGGCCAGGGAAATGGCGCCTTCCAGTTCCTTGATGCGGCCTTCGATGAAAGACTGCTTTTCCTTGGCGGAATGATACTCCGCGTTTTCCGACAGATCGCCATGTTCGCGCGCTTCCGCGATGGCCTTGATGATGGCGGGACGTTCGACCGACTTGAGGTGCTTCAGTTCGGTTTCGAGTGCGTCATGGCCCTTGCGGGTCATCGGGATCTTTTCCATCGCGGTCAGCCTGCTATCAATGAGAGCCGCCCCTCGTTGAACGAGGGGCGGCCGCTGTTGGTGTTCGTCTTTAACTGACCCAAACGGATAAGCAAATGCAAGGGGGGCGGCCCGTACCAATCGGCAAGGGAACGCGCAACGGGGTTTCGCGCATATGTGGCGCAGCCGGGGGTCGGGTGGTGTGCGCAGGGCGTAAAAACCCCTCGCGTTGCTTTCCTTTACGGCCTGCAACCCTAGGTTTTGACCCGGGCAACGTGAGGGGAGTGGCGTTGCTCGGCCGAGCGCGCTGAACCCCCCTGCGCCAAATCCGGGGGCATCGCCGGGTGGTGGGTAAACGATCCCCCGCGCTACATGGAACGCCAGACGCCTTTGCGCGTAGGATCGGGTAACCAAAGGAGAAAATTGTGGAAAATGAGCGCAAGCTGCGCGTGGGTGGAAGCCCGCTGCTGGTACCGGAATTCGTCGCTGTTCATGCATGGGTTGCCATCATCGGGGCACTGGCGCTCGTGGCGGGGAACATCGTGGGGTCCATCGTCGTGCCCGGGCATGACTGGATCGCAGACACCGTCAGTGACCTTGCCGCTGGCAGATACGAGATCATTCAGGATGTCACGCTCTATGCTTTCGCGGCGGCGCTGATCTGCCTGTCCCTGGCTGCCGCTCATCTGCATGACGGATCGCGCGCGTGGTCGGTGCTGGTCTATACGCTCGTGCTGCTTGCGCTTTGCGTTACGATCATCGCGGCCCGCAACGAATACGGGGACGGCGATAAGGAAGGCATCGTCATCCATATCTATGTCGTCTACGCGCTGGGGGCTCTTTTCATCACGGCCTTTTCGATCCTCGGTTTTCGCGGGCACCGGTTCGGGCGCGGGGTCATCGTGTCGTCGCGGGTGTCGGCGATTATCTGGCTGGTCGGCACGCCGGTCTTCTTCAACCTGCCGACCTCGATCGATGGCGCGTTTGAGCGGTTCCTCGGTATCGTGGCGGTGATCTGGTGCATCATCTTCGCCATGGCGATGCGCAGATGGAGCTTTCATCACGGGTGATCGGGCCGTGGCTGAACGGGTCCCGCCAAGGGCCGCAGGGGGTTTAACGCGGTGTCGCGATTGCAAAGTTCACTGCCGTGGTTTAGCCAAATCCAAATGTTTTGATCCGAGGGAGCACCGGATATGTCCGAGTTTGAACGCGAAGCGATGGAATATGACGTTGTGATCGTCGGCGCCGGGCCTGCCGGCCTGTCGGCTGCGATCCGGCTGAAGCAACTGGATGCGGATTGCAACGTCGTCGTTCTCGAAAAAGGTTCAGAGGTCGGCGCGCACATCCTCTCCGGTGCGGTGCTCGATCCCTGTGGCCTCGACGCGCTGATGCCGGACTGGAAGGAAAAGGGCGCCCCCGTCACCGTCGAGGTGAAGGAAGACAATTTCTACATGCTGGGCGAAGCGGGCAAGCTGCGCATCCCCAACTTCCCCATGCCACCGCTGATGAACAACCACGGCAACTACATCGTCTCCATGGGCAATGTCTGCCGCTGGATGGCCGAACAGGCCGAGGCGCTCGGTGTCGAAATCTTCCCCGGCATGGCCTGTTCCGAACTCGTCTACGGCGAGAACGGAGAGGTTAAGGGCGTCGTCGCGGGTGAATTCGGCATCGAAAGCGACGGGACCAAGGGTGCGGGCTATGAGCCGGGGATGGAGTTGCACGGCAAATACGTCTTCCTGTCCGAAGGTGTGCGCGGAAGCCTCGGCAAGCAGGTGATCGAGAAATTCGACCTCGCCAAGGGGAAAGAGCCGCAGAAATACGGGCTCGGCATGAAGGAAATCTGGGAAATCGATCCCGCCAAGCACCGCGAAGGCACCGTGACCCATACCATGGGCTGGCCGCTGGGCAGCAACGCGGGCGGCGGTTCCTTTATCTACCACCTCGACAACAATCAGGTCTACGTGGGTTTCGTCGTGCACCTTGGCTACAAGAACCCGCATGTCTTTCCCTACATGGAATTCCAGCGGTTCAAGCACCACCCGATGGTCGCCGAGCTTCTGGAGGGCGGCAAGCGCGTGGCCTATGGCGCGCGGGCGATCACCGAGGGGGGCTATCAGTCCATGCCCAAGATGGTGGCGCCCGGGGTGGCGCTGCTGGGCTGCGAAGTCGGCATGGTCAACGTGCCGCGGATCAAGGGCAACCATAACGCCATGCTGTCCGGCAAGGCCGCGGCAGAGGCGGCGCACGAGGCCATCAAGGCAGGCCGGTCTGCGGATGAGCTGAATGACTACGAAGCCGAAGTACGCAATGGCGCGATCGGCGGTGATCTGAAGAAAGTGCGCAACGTCAAACCGCTCTGGTCGAAATACGGCCTTACCGCCAGCCTTGCGCTCGGGGGCTTCGACATGTGGACCAACACCATGGGCTTTTCGCTCTTGGGCACGCTGAAGCACGGCAAGTCGGATGCGGAAGCAACCGAACCGGCCGACAAGCACAAGAAGATCGACTACCCCAAGCCGGACGGCAAGCTTTCCTTTGACCGGCTGACGAACGTCGCCTTTTCGTTCACAAACCACGAAGAAAGCCAGCCTGCGCATCTGAAGCTCAAGGACCCGAGTATCCCGGTGGAACACAACCTGCCCAAATACGCAGGCCCTTCGGCACGCTATTGCCCGGCGGGGGTTTACGAATTCGTGGGCGAGGGGGCGGATACCAAGTTCGTCATCAACTTCCAGAACTGCGTTCACTGCAAGACCTGCGATATCAAGGATCCGGCGCAGAACATCGTCTGGACAACGCCGCAGGGCGGTGACGGACCGAACTACCCCAACATGTAACGGGCCGGGCCGCGAAGGCAGATCGTCTTGCGCGGCCCGATCATTCCGCCCCAGCGCGTTGCGGGTATTCGCCGATATCGGCGCGCGCCCTCGCGGTAGACCTTTGCGGCGTTGCGGTCAGGCGTGAAAATGATAGCTTTGCGTCAAAGCATGAGCGAGGCAGCCCTGATGTTACGCACCCTTTTCACGACAGCCTGTGCCGCGGCGCTTTCAGTGACGCTGGGCACCACCGCAATGGCGGAGGCCGCATCCGGCGCTTACCTCGCCGGGCGTCACGCCGCGGTGCGCAGCGATTTCCGCATGGCGGCCCGCTTCTACGCGGAGGCCCTTCGGGAGGATCCGCAGAACGTCGAGCTGATGGAAAGCGCGGCGCTGTCCTACCTTTCGCTCGGGCAGATCGAAAAGGCACTGCCCCTGGCCAAGGCGCTGGACGAAGAAGGCCAGCGCAGCCAGATCGCCCATATGCTGCTGATCGCGGGCTGGGCAAAGGATGGTGATTACCGCACCCTGCTTGACAGTGACCCGGACCAATCCGGCATCGGCCCGTGGGTCGACGGGCTTGTCCGGGCCTGGGCGCATATGGGGGCGGGCGACATGACCGCGGCCCTCGCCCAGTTCGACGCACTGAGCGCCGAAGCGGGTATGCAGGGCTTCGTCAATTACCATCGCGCGCTGGCGCTTGCGTCTGTCGGCGATTTCGAGGGCGCGGAAGCGATTTTCGAAGACGATCTCGCAGGTTCCGTTGCCCAGACGCGCCGGGGTATCCTCGTCCGGGCCGAGGTGCTGGGCCAGCTTGGCCGCTATGAAGACGCACTGGACCTGCTGGAGCTTAACTTCGGCGAAAGCACCGACCCCGAGCTGGAAGAGCTTGTCGCAGCGCTTGAGGCGGAAAAGCCCTTTCCCTACAGCCAAGTGCCTGATGTAACCGCCGGCATCGCCGAGATTTTCTATACCTTCGCCTCGGTTCTGCGCAGCGAGGCGGCGGGGGATTACTACGTTCTGCTCTATTCGCGTATTGCCCGCTACCTGCGGCCCGATCACATCGATGCCCTGTTGCTGACAGCGGATCTGCTGGAAAATCTGGAGCAATACGGCCTCGCCATCCGCGAGTACAAGGAAGTCCCTTCGGATGATCCGGCCTACCACGTTGCCGAACTGGGCCGCGCGGATGCGCTGCGCCGTCTGGGCGAGGAGGAGGAGGCCATCCAGGTGCTCGAACAGCTCACCCGGATCCACGGTGATCTTGCCGTCGTGCATTCGACGCTGGGCGACATGCTGCGCGCGAAGGAAGAATATACCGCCGCCATCGACGCCTATGATCGCGCACTGGCTGCAACGGGGGAGGGGCTGCGCACGCGTTGGCTGCTCTTCTATTCGCGCGGCATCGCCTATGAACGGCTCGGCGATCTGGCGGCTGCGGAAAAGGATTTCCGCTCCGCGCTGGAGATCAACCCCGAACAGCCGCAGGTGCTGAACTACCTTGGCTATTCGCTGGTCGAACAGCAGCGCAACCTCGACGAGGCGCTGGACATGATCGAGCGTGCGGTCGCCGCCTCGCCCGATTCAGGGTACATCGTGGATTCCCTCGGCTGGGTGCTCTATCGCCTCGGTCGCTATGACGAAGCGGTGGAGCAGATGGAACGCGCCGTCGAACTCGTGCCTATCGACCCGGTGGTGAACGATCATCTGGGGGATGTCTACTGGGCCGTGGGGCGCGAACGCGAGGCGCAGTTCCAATGGCGCCGGGCGCTTTCCTTCATCGACGATGAAGGATCCGATACCGAAGCGGACGCTGAGCGCATTCGCCGCAAGCTCGACATCGGGCTTGACGCGGTGCTGGCCGAAGAGGGCGCGCCGCCGCTGAAGGTAAGCGCGCGGAAATGACGCAACAGAATGGCGGGATCGATCCCAGCGCGGTCGGCCTGCCCCGGGCGGAAGACGCATGGGCAAAGATCAATCTGACCCTTCATGTCACCGGCCAACGCCCTGACGGCTACCACCTGCTCGATTCTCTGGTCGTGCGGGCGAAGATCGGCGACCGGCTTCAGGTGACACCGGCGGAGGATCTCACACTTTCGGTCGATGGCCCATTTGCCGAAGGTGTGCCGCTGGACGCGCGCAATCTGGTGATCCGGGCTGCGGAACTGCTTGATGCAGGTACAGGCCGGGGTGCCGCGCTGCGGCTGACGAAGAACCTGCCCGCCGCGGCGGGGATCGGCGGTGGCTCGGCCGATGCCGCGGCCACCCTGCGGGCGCTCGGCGCGCATTGGGGGCTTCCCGTGCCACAGGATACCGCCACTTTGGGGGCCGATGTGCCGGTCTGCCTGCAGGACGGCCCCCAGCGCATGACAGGGGTGGGGGAGGTGCTGACCCCGCTGAGGCCCTTGCCGCCCTGCTGGATCGTGCTGGTCAATCCGGGCGAGCCGCTGGCCACGCCACAGGTTTTCGCGGAACTGCAATGCAAGCTCAACGCACCGATGGAAGCCATCCCTGCCTTCGCGAATTTCGCAACCTTCGCGGATTGGCTCGCATCGCAGCGCAACGATCTGGAAGCGCCAGCCCGGGCGACCCTGCCCGAAATCAGCCTCTGCCTCGAGGCGTTGAAGGACGCGGCGCTGGCGCGGATGTCCGGCTCCGGGGCGACATGCTTCGGTCTTTATGAAAGCGCAGCGCAAGCCCGCGCTGCCGCTGACTGCATCGCGAAGGTTCAGCCGCGCTGGTGGGTGGCTGCCGCCCCGATGATCAGTTCAGACGGCTGACCACGTAATCGGCGAGTTCCGCCAGCATGCCACGGATCGGATGATCCGGCAGAGCGTCCAGTGCCGTCACCGCTTTGCGGGCCCAGCCCCTTGCGTCCGCCTCCGTCGCGTCCAGCGCGCCATGCCGCTTCAGCAACGCCAGTGCTTGATCGAGGTCCCCATCCTGCTGGCGACCTTTCTCGATGGTGCGGACCCAGAACTCACGCTCCTCGGGCGTTGCGGCGGCCACGGCCTTGATCACCGGGAGGGTGAGTTTGCGTTCGCGGAAATCGTCCCCGATGTTCTTTCCGGTCGTTTGCGCGTCGCCCCGGTAATCCAGCAGATCGTCCGCGATCTGGAAAGCGATCCCCAGCGCATCGCCATAGGCGAACAGCGCGCGCACCTGATCCGCCGGTGCACCCGCGATCACGCCGCCCACCTCTGTCGCGGCTGAAAACAGTGCCGCGGTCTTGCCCCGGACGATCTGGAGATAGACGCTTTCATCCGTCGCGAGGTTCTGCGCCGCCGTCAGTTGCAGCACCTCGCCTTCGGCGATCGTCGCCGCCGCGTTGGCAAGGATGTTCAGCACCTGCATGGAGCCGGTTTCGGTCATCAACTGAAAGCTGCGGGCAAAGAGGTAATCGCCCACGAGCACGGAAGACTTGTTGTCCCAAAGCAGGTTCGCCGTTGGTCGTCCGCGCCGCTGCGCGCTTTCGTCCACCACGTCATCATGCAGCAGGGTCGCGGTGTGAATGAACTCCACCGTCGCGGCAAGATGCACGTGGTAAGGCCCCTCGTAGCCGGAAAGCCGCGCCGCCGCGAGCGTCAGGAGCGGGCGCAGCCGCTTGCCGCCCGCTTCGACCAGATGGGCGGTGACCTGCGGGATCCGGGGCGCGTGTTCCGACGCCATGCGCGCGCGGATCAGGCTGCCCACGGCATCCATATCGTTTGAGAGATGTTCGGCAAGGCGATCGTGCGGTTTCATGCGGGTATCGTTTTCCATCGCGCTTTCCTACCGTGATACTCGACAACAGCGCGGCCGGTGCCTAAATCGCAGACATGAAGGAACTTCTGCGCTCCACCGACCTTACGATCATCGCTTTCGCCACTGCCCTTCTGCAGGGCGAGGATATAGACTGCTTCGAGATGGACGTAAACATGAGCGTACTTGAAGGAGGGATCGGAATATTCCCGCGCAGGTTGATGGTGCGCCCCGAAGACCACGACGCGGCGCTTCGGGTGTTGCGGGATAACGAGATCCCCCTCGGCCTGTGACCGCAAATAACGACGAAGACCTGAGCCTTGATGCTTTCTTGGGCGGGCGGGTCCACCTGTGGCAACCGAAACGGGGCTACCGGGCGGGAATTGACGCGGTCTTGCTGGCAGCTGCGGTGCCTGCGGAGGCCCGCGAAAGCGTTCTGGAGCTTGGGTGCGGGGTCGGGGTTGCGTCACTGTGTCTCAACGCGCGGGTGCCGGGGCTGCGGCTGAGCGGCGTGGAGCTGCAGGAGGCCCAAGCTGCGCTCGCCCGGCGCAACGGGCAGGGCGTCTTCGACGTTCATACCGGCGATATTGCCCGGATGCCCGATGCGCTGCGGCAGCGGCAGTTCGACCACGTCATTGCCAATCCGCCCTATTTCGACCGCGCGGCTTCGCGCCCTTCGGCGAATCCGACCCGAGAAGCCGCCCATGGCGAGGGGGCGCCGCTGGCGAAATGGGTGCGCACGGCGGCCAAGCGGCTGCTTCCAAAGGGGCAGGCGCATTTCATTCATCGTGCAGAACGCCTGCCGGAACTGCTGGCCGCATTACCCCGTGATTTGGGCAGCGTTCAGGTGCTTCCGCTGGCGGCGCGGACGGGCCGGGACCCGGACCGCGTGATCCTGCGGGCGCGCAAGAACGGACGGGGTGCCTTTCGCCTGCACGCGCCCCTGATCCTGCATGAAGGTGCGCGGCATGAAGCCGACGGGGACAGTTACACGGCAACGATCCGCGCAGTGCTGCGCAAGGGCGCTCCGCTGCTTTTCTAGGCGTATGTTAGGGCTATCTTAATCAGCAGGGGCGCTATGCTGCGGGGCGGCGTGACTCGCACCGCAGTTTGTGTTCCACTCGAACTCTGCAACCCGAAAAATGGAGGATTACATGGCTTTTGATGCGCATCTGGAGACGCTGAAGCGTAAACATCAGGCGATGAGCGAGGCTGTCGAACAAGCCCAACGCGCACCCGGTGTCGATGATCTGGAAGTTGCAACAATGAAGAAACAGAAGCTGCGCCTCAAAGAAGAAATCACGCGCCTGTCGAACTGACCCGTTAAAAGTATCAGTAAACTCGGTCGGCGTGTGCCAAGGCGACGGCGCCGCCGGCCAACTGGAAAGGACGTTCCGCGTGAACACGGCCCAAGTGGGCATCGCAATTCCAGCTTCAAGCCATTCCTTTTTCAATCAATTCGAAACCAGCGGCGATCGGCGCCGTCTTTTCGATCTCATTCAATATCCATTTACGAAACGCAGCGATCTGCGGCCGGTCCTGCACCGCCTCGGGGCAGAGGAAGGTGAAGCGGGCCTGCGTCTTCAGGGCCATGGGCCAGGGTGCCACAAGCCTCCCTTCGGCCAGATCCTTGATGATCAGCGCCCGTCGCCCCAGAACCACACCGACATCGGCAAGGGCTGCGTCGACCGCATGGTCCCCTTGGGAAAACCGCGGCCCGTGCGGCTCCACCGGGGGCAGACCCATGGCTGTGAACCATTCCGGCCAGTCCGCGGTTTCCCCCAGCGCCTTGAGTGATTCATCGACAATCAGCACCGCACCCCGCAGGCTTTCAGGCGTCGGATAGCGTTTGGCCAGCGCCGGGGTCATCGCGGGCACGACCCATTCCTCCGCCAGGGGGAGGGCGAAAAGGCCGGGGTAAGGCCCCGTTCCAAAGCGGATAGCGACGTCGATCTCGTCCCGGTCGAAATCCATGATCCGCAGGGAGGCGGAGAACCGCAGCTCGATCTCCGGATGGTTCTGCGCGAAATCGAAAAGCCGCGGCGCAAGCCATTTCGCCGTGAAGGCGGGACCGGCTGTCACCACCAGCGTGCTGTCATCCTGCAACCGCCGGGTGGCGCGCCATGCTTCCGACAGGATGCGAAAACCGTCCTCTGTCCCCGGTGCCAGCGTCCGCCCCGCGTCCGTCAGGGCCACGGCGCGGTTGAGCCTGCGAAACAGGGGCGCGCCCAGATGCTCTTCGAGCGACTTGATCTGAAAGCTGAGCGCGGCGGGCGTCACGTTCAGCTCATCCGCCGCCTTGGCAAAGGACATATGGCGCGCCGCCGCGTCGAAGGCGCGCAAGGCAGTAAGAGGGGGCAGCCGATCGGACATATCAGTTAAGTATATCTTTTCTGAACGCCTGAAAAGTCTCGTTTGTAGGCTGGCCCCTCAGGGCGCATATGTCTCACAGACAAGATGTACCAATGCGAAAGGTAGAAACCATGATCGAAGCGACAACAAACACCGACGCGCGCAACGCCTTCGAAAAGGCACATGCGGCCCGCGCGCAGGCCATCGCCACCTTCTGGAATCGGGTGTTTCATCGTACCGCCCGATAAGGCAGGCCACAAAAGCGAAAGGCCGGACCAAATGGTCCGGCCTTTGCGTTTGAATGTTCCGTGCATTCAGACGAAGAACTGCGCCCCGTTGGCCGAAATGGTGGAGCCGTTGATGAAGCCAGCCTCATCCGCCACGAGGAATTTCACGGCCCGCGCGATTTCCTCCGGTTCGCCAAGCCGACCTGCCGGGATCTGCGCGATGATCGATTCACGTACCTTTTCAGGCACCGCCATGACCATATCGGTTCCGATGTAGCCGGGGCAGATCGCGTTCGCGGTGATATTCGCCCGCGCACCTTCCTGTGCGAGCGATTTCACGATGCCCAGATCGCCCGCCTTGGTCGCGGCGTAGTTCACTTGCGCGAACTGACCCTTTTGCCCGTTGATCGAAGAGATAACGACGATCCGGCCGAACTTGCGTTCCCGCATGCCGGGCCAGACCGGGTGGATCGTGTTGAAGACGCCGGTCAGGTTGGTGTCGATCACCTCTTTCCACTGCTCGGGCGTCATCTTGTGGAACGGCGCATCACGGGTGATGCCGGCGTTCGCCACGACAATCTCGATCGGGCCGAGTTCGGATTCGACCTTTTCAATTCCGGCCTTGGAATCGTCGTAGTCGGCCACGTTCCACTTGTAGGTCTTGATGCCGGTTTCATCCGTGAATTTGGCGGCGGCGTCGTCGTTGCCGGCATAGGTGGCCGCAACGGTATATCCCGCCTCTTTCAGTTCCCGCGAAATGGCGGCACCGATGCCCCGGCTGCCCCCTGTGACCAAAGCGATACGCGACATGGTTTATCCTCCCTCAAGGTAATGTTATTTCGACCCGTCAATTGGGCGCGCAATTATATTGCGCGCCCAATTGTTTTTAGGGGCGCTCGATGCACATGGCAACACCCATACCGCCGCCGATACACAGCGTCGCGAGCCCTTTCTTCGCGTCACGGCGCTTCATTTCAAAGAGCAGGGTGTTGAGAATGCGCGCGCCCGATGCACCGATGGGGTGACCGATGGCGATGGCACCGCCGTTCACGTTCACGATTGCCGGGTCCCAGCCCATGTCCTTGTTCACCGCACAGGCCTGCGCGGCGAAGGCTTCGTTGGCTTCGACAAGGTCCAGATCCTCGGCCTTCCAGCCGGCTTTTTCAAGCGCCTTGCGCGAAGCATAGATCGGGCCCACGCCCATGATGGACGGATCGAGACCGGCGGTTGCATAGGATGCAATCCGTGCCAACGGCTCGATCCCGCGCTTTTCGGCTTCTTCCGCCGACATCAGCAGCGCACCTGCAGCACCGTCATTCAGGCCCGATGCGTTCGCCGCGGTGACGGAGCCGTCCTTGGTAAAGGCGGGGCGCAGTTTCTGCATCGCTTCCATGGTTGCGCCGTGCCGGATGTATTCGTCCTGATCGACGACGACGTCGCCTTTCCGGGTCTTGACGGTGTAGGCGACGATCTCATCCTGGAACTTGCCGGCCTTCTGGGCGGCTTCAGCCTTGTTCTGCGAGCTTACGGCGAATTCGTCCTGCTGGTCGCGGCTGATCTGCCACTTCTCGGCGACGTTCTCGGCGGTCTGGCCCATGTGGTAGCCATTGAAGGCGTCCCACAGGCCGTCCTTGATCATCGTATCGATAAGCTGCATGTCGCCCATCTTCTGGCCCGCGCGCAGGTTCTGCGCATGGGGGGCCAGGGTCATGTTTTCCTGACCACCCGCGGCGATGATATTCGCGTCACCCAACTGAATGTGCTGCGCGGCCAGTGCCACCGCCCGCAGGCCGGAGCCGCAAACCTGATTGATCGACCACGCGGCGGCTTCTTTCGGGAAGCCTGCGTTGATATGCGCCTGCCGCGCGGGGTTCTGGCCCTGCGCCGCCGTCAGCACCTGCCCGAGGATGGTTTCGGAAACTTCCGACGCGTCCACGCCTGCGCGTGCCACCAGCTCCTTGAGCACTGCGGTGCCAAGGTCATGGGCCGGGACGGTTGAAAAGGAACCGCCGAAACTGCCCACGGGCGTGCGGGCGGCGGATGCGATGACGACATTGGTCATGGGTGATTTTCCTCTACCTATGGCAGAGGACTTCACGTTCCGGCCACTCCCTGCGACCGGCTCCGACTCCCCCACCTTCTGCTCTGGACATACCGCATCTGCTGCATCGCGGCAACAAGGCCAAAAGGAAGCAGGCGGCGTTCCGTTGCGACGCTAGCGCCGACGTTGACCCGCCTGATTGATCGACGCGGGCAGCCATTCGGGAAAGAGCGTCGGCGCGCAATAATAGTAGCCCTGCGCATAGGGGACGCCCATCTTGCGCAGCAGCTTCGCATCCTGATGGTTTTCGACCGATTGGGCGATCGTCGTGCCGCCGAATTCCTCCGCGATGGAGATGA
>NZ_LWEX01000565.1 GCF_001634885.1 Sulfitobacter sp. HI0040
GGCACAACGCGATGTCGTCCTCGTTCGGCTCTCTCAGGATGCGCAGGCCTTGGGGCGTGTTCTCGATCAGCCCCATGCGGACGAAGGCGTGCAGCCAGTGCTCCATCGTGCGGTGGCCCCATTTCTCTGCAAAAAGCTCCGCATTTCGGATGACCGATGCAACATGATGGATCGGGGGCATGAAGTGCACATGATACTGGTGATAGGCCCGCGCACCGCGCGCCCAGTA
>NZ_LWEX01000566.1 GCF_001634885.1 Sulfitobacter sp. HI0040
CAGTGCGGCGGCGGACATGTAGGCGTTGAAGAAGTGGCGGAAGCCATTCGCCTTGCGGTCCTTGCCGGTGGTGTCGTTGGAGTGGGTCAGACCGGCCATGAAGATCACGCCGGCTTCCTGGCAGAGGCCCTGAACGGCCACGGCCACGCCCGAGGACGAGCCGCCGTTGATCATGATGGCGCCGTCTTTTTCGATCATCGCCTTGGCGGAGGCGCGGGCCGCGTCGGATTTCGTCTGGGTATCGCC
>NZ_LWEX01000567.1 GCF_001634885.1 Sulfitobacter sp. HI0040
TGCCCGAAACCGAGATGGACATCTTCGGTACCGTAGACTGGGCGGTTATTGCGCAAATGCCTTTTGTGCCCGATACTTCTTTTGAACAGATTGAAGAGCAAGCGCGACAGTCTCTTGTTGAAAATCTACGCGCCGTCGCAGATGCCATAGAAGCAAGGCGATATTCCCGGCAAGGATCGCCAGATTCAGCAGGGTGATCAAAGCAAGCACAACCATCGGAAATTCCTCATGATACGAAACAGCC
>NZ_LWEX01000568.1 GCF_001634885.1 Sulfitobacter sp. HI0040
AAGGGTGGCCGCGTGGTCATTGCTGGTGACGGTCAGGTGAGCCTCGGACAGACGGTCATCAAGGGAACCGCGCGCAAGGTCCGCAGGCTCAGCCCCGGCGGCTTTGACGTGGTGGCCGGCTTTGCCGGGTCCACGGCGGATGCCTTCACCCTGCTGGAACGGCTGGAATCCAAGTTGGAGGCGACCCCCGGTCAACTGGCCCGCGCCAGCGTCGAACTCGCCAAAGACTGGCGTACCGACAAGTACCTGCAAA
>NZ_LWEX01000569.1 GCF_001634885.1 Sulfitobacter sp. HI0040
GCACCTGCCCCGGCAGTTGAACCGACCCCGGCGGCAGAAGACGCGGACGACGGGGATATCGATTCCTTCTTCGTCAACAGCGGCACCTCCGGCATCACCGCCGAAGAGGATCCGGACGGCGAGATTGACGAAACCCCCGCCCGCCCCGTGGAAAGCATCGCGGCCAAACTGCAGCGCATCCGCGCCGTCGTGTCCCAGCAGGAAACGAGCTTTGCCGAGGATACCGAAGAGGAAGAGGCGCCGGCGGCTTCCATGCCGCAGGACGACGCGGCCCGGGATTTCGCGCAAGGCGAGGACGTGCCGGAGGAGGAGCCGGTTCAGGAAAACGCCGCGCAGGATGATGCCCCCTCCGAACTGCCCGAGGCTGCAGAGGATGACACCGCCCAGGATGCCGTGACCGAACCTGTCGCCGAAGCGGAGGAGGAAGATCACGCCACCACTGCCGAAACAGAAGAACCCGAGGACACCGCCGAAGCGGAGGAAGACGCGCAGGACGTCATTGCCACGGCAGATCCCGTTCTGATGTCTGACCCAGTCGCGGCTGCCCGCCGCGATATCGAAGACGCGCTGGATGCCGATGATGCCGCCGACGAAACCGCTCGCGCCGAAGAGGACGACGAAGACGAAGAAGACGACATTGCCGCCATTCTCGCCCGGCTGGATCAGGCCGATGCCCGTGGTCGCCGGGGTACGATGCGTTTCGGGGCCTCCAACGGCACAGGCAGCGCGGGCCAGATCGACGAGGGCGACCTGAGCGCCATTCAGAACCTCTTTGGCCTTGCCGAAGCAGATGATGAAGCCGAAGGCGAGGAAGAAGAGACTGAAACCGCCCGTGCCACCGCGCCACGCAGCAGTGCCACGGGGACCGAGGTGCGCGCCAGCGCAGAAGCGCGCGGCAGTGCCGACCCCCTTGGCGAGGACGAAGCCGAACCCAAGGGCCGCATCATCACCGTCAACCGCGATGCGCTCGATGCCGCGATGGCCAAGGGTGAGGTCGAAGCCTACGACCCGGCGGAAGACAACGCCGATGCTGGCGACGAACAAAAGGCCGAGAAGCCTGCCGCCGCACAGGACGAAGGCAACAAGGCTCGCCAGCGCAAGCTCCGCAAGGAAGAGGAACTGCGCAAGACCTCCTCCCTCACCAAAGAGGAAGAGGACGAACTGGCGCGCGAACTCGCGCAGGTCGAAGCCGATGACCGTGCTTTGAAAGAGGCGCAGGCCAAATCCCGCGAAACCGCCCAGAACGAGGCCGCGGAAAAGGCCGCCGCCCCCTCGGACGACAGCAGCGCCGAAGAACACGCCGCGGTGCGCGCCGCCGCGCGTGCCGTCCTGCCCGAGATCGAGGATGGCACCGATACCAACATGAGCCGTCTCATGGCGGAAACCGATCATCAGATGGACGAACCCGAAAGCGCCACGCGTCGGGATGCTTTCGCCCATCTGCGGGCTGCTGTCGCCTCCAAGAAGGCCGATCAGGCGATGGGTGGATCGAACGGAAGCGGTGACGACGAGGATGGCGCCTATCGCAGCGATCTGGCCGAAGTGGTGCGCCCGCGCCGCCCCGCCACCTCGCCCGAAGGATCACGCCATCAGCGCCCCGGCGAAGGCCGCCCCGCTCCGCTCAAACTGGTGGCCGAGCAGCGCATCGACACCGCCCGCCCCCGCCCCGCGGGGCCCGTTTCGCCGCGTCGTGTCGCTGCTGTCGCCGAAGTGACCGAGGATACGGACAGCAGCTTTGCCGATTTCGCGGCAGAGATGGGGGCCACGCGTCTGCCCGACCTGCTGGAAGCCGCCGCCGCCTATATTGCCTTCGTCGAGGGCAAGGACCAATTCTCCCGCCCGCAACTGATGACGAAGGTGCGGCAGGCCGATGCGCCCGAATTTTCGCGCGAGGACGGTCTGCGGTCCTTTGGCCAGCTTCTTCGCGCCGGCAAGATCGAGAAGATCAAGGGCGGCCAATTCACCGTCTCCGACGACATCGGCTTCAAGCCGGATCAACGCGCGGCAGGCTGAACCGGCCTGCAGGGCACAACGCTGAAAGGGCGGCACCGAAAGGGCCGCCCTTCTGCTTTGGTGGGGTATCTGCAAATAGGCAGACAGGTGAGCCAATCCGGTCAGGCATCAGAGGCCCGCGACCTTGGTTCAGCCCTTCGGCCCGTCCTCGTCCCGGGCGTCCGGGTCGGCCTGCCCGACCCCACGGAAAACAAACCGGAAGGGAATCGCCCAGATCACACCCAGCGCCACGTAAACCAGCAGTTCCACAAGGATCGAGGGCCGCTCGAACATGCCGATCACGGAGACCGCCAGAATAATATAGAGCGGCAGCCCCACCAGCAGGATCACCAGCGACCACCGCCGACGCGCCTTGTAGGAAAGCGCCATCAGTCGGCGAACGGGTCAGTCACCAGTATGGTGTCCTCCCGCTCCGGCGAGGTGGAAAGAAGCGCGACAGGGCATTCGATCAGTTCTTCGACGCGGCGCACGTATTTGATGGCTTCCGCCGGCAGGTCAGCCCAGCTGCGCGCCCCTTCGGTCGATTGCGACCAGCCCGGCATTTCCTCGTAGACCGGGGTGCAGCGGGCCTGCTGATCCGCCGCAGTGGGCAAATGGTCCAGCCGCTTGCCGTCCAATTCGTAACCCACGCAGATCTTCAGGGTCTCGAATCCGTCCAGCACGTCCAGCTTGGTCAGCGCGATGCCCCGCACCCCGGATGTGGCACAGGTCTGGCGGACCAGAACCGCATCGAACCAGCCGCAGCGGCGCTTGCGGCCCGTGACGGTGCCGAATTCATGCCCCCGCTCACCCAGCCGCTGGCCGTCGGCATCGTCCAGTTCCGCCGGGAACGGGCCTTCGCCCACGCGGGTGGTATAGGCCTTCACGATGCCCAGCACGAAATCGATCGAGCCGGGCCCGATGCCCGTGCCCGTCGCCGCCTGCCCCGCGATCACGTTGGAGGAGGTGACGAAAGGATAGGTGCCAAAGTCGATGTCCAAGAGCGCGCCCTGCGCGCCCTCGAACAGGATGCGCTTGCCCGCCTTGCGCTTCTCGTTCAGCACCTTCCAGACCGGTGCGGCGTATTCGAGCACGGCGGGCGCGATCTCCCGCAGGCTGGCCAGCAGCGCGTCGCGGTCCACGGGGTCAAGGCCGAGGCCACGGCGCAGGGCGTCGTGATGCACCAGCGCGCGGTCTACCCGCAGCTCAAGCGTGGCGTCATCCGCCAGATCGGCAACCCGCACGGAACGGCGCCCCACCTTGTCCTCATAGGCCGGGCCGATTCCGCGGCCCGTGGTGCCGATCTTGGCCACCGAATTCTGCGCCTCGCGCGCGCGGTCCAGCTCGCCATGGATGGGCAGGATCAGCGGCGTGTTCTCGGCGATCATCAGCGTGTCCGGGGTGATGGTCACACCCTGCCCGCGCAGACCCTCGATTTCCTTGACCAGATGCCAAGGGTCCAGCACGACGCCGTTGCCGATCACGCTCAGCTTGCCGCCGCGCACGATGCCCGAGGGCAGCAGCGACAGCTTGAAGACTTCGCCGTCGATGACCAGCGTATGCCCCGCGTTATGCCCGCCCTGAAACCGCGCGATGACGTCGGCCCGTTCCGAAAGCCAATCGACGATCTTTCCCTTGCCTTCGTCGCCCCACTGGGCGCCCACGACGACTACGTTGGCCATGCTGTTCATTCCTTTGCCACGATCCGCGTCCGTATAACCCCCCGCGCGGCAGGGCGAAACCGAAAAACCCGACGGCAAGGCTTGGCCGATCCGGCATGCCGCGTGGACAGCAACGCCCCCTTCCCGCTAAGAAAGCGCCGATCGCACAAAGGAGGGCCCCGCATGGGTTTCGTCATCCGCTGGCTCTGCGCTTTCGTGCTGCTGGCCGCAACATTCAACCCGACGCCTTTCAACTACGTCGACTGGGTGCGCTATTACGGCGACGAGCACCTGTCGATCGCGGTTCTGACGGGCCTTTTGCTGTTCATCGGCTATATCGTTTACCTGCGGGCCACGCTGCGGTCGATCGGCGGCTTCGGGATGCTGCTGGTGCTGGCCGTTATCGGTGCGACGCTCTGGGTGCTGCACGATCTGGGTGTTTTGCGGCTAGACAATTCCAGCGTCAACGTCTGGCTGGGGCTTCTGGCGCTCAGCTTCGTGCTGGGCATCGGGTTGAGCTGGAGCCACATCCGCCGCGCCCTGTCAGGCCAGGCGGACGTGGACGACGTGGACGCCTGAGGGATCACGGGCCGGAAAACGCAGAACGGAGCGATACGGGATGAGACATACGCGGGACCAATCCGAGGATTTCACGAAGTTCTACTTCGACAAGGTCGCCACCGGCGAAGGCTGCGGCTGTGCCGAACGCATCATCGACGTGCATGAATTCAACCGGCTTTCCCGCTCCCGGCGGGGCATATCCGGTTGGTGGCCGCGCAAGGGGGCGTGGCGGCGCTTTCTGCAAAAGGCGGGAATCTACGCGCGGCGCTGACCCGTCCCCGGCCCCTCCTCCGGCAGACGCACCGGCGCGCCGTGGGGCGTGCTGCGAAAGGCCTCCGCCCATGCGTCCCGCAGCTCCCGCCGCTCGGCCTCCGTCGCGAGATCGCGTTCGGCGAGCAGACCTTCCAGCGTTTCGAGCCAAGCGAGGAAATAATCGTCACCCCCGTCGAGCGACCGGTCGAGGCCATGCCGTCGCAGCACCTCGCCAAAACGCGCGGCCCAGTCGGACCAGGTGAAATGACCGGTTTCGTTCAGATGGACCGTCACGGCAAAAACCTGCGCGTGCCACGGTGCGTCAAAGGCAGGCTCCGGCCGCGTCATGCCGGTTCCAGATAGCTTTGCCACAGGTCGAGCACGACCTCGTCGCCGGGATGTTCCGGATGCGCCCAGAGGGCGGCGGCGGGAAAGGCCACCGCATAAAGCGGTTCGGGCCGGTCGCCCAGATCATGGGCCGATGCATCGGGCAGCACATGGGTGCCGTGCCGCCGCAGGATGCGCCCCACCCGGCCCGCGGCATAGGCGGGCATGCGGGTATGGCCGCCCTCCACCATTCGGTTCTCGGAAAACGGACGGGTGCGCACGGCATCACCGGGGCCAAAGGCGGGATCCGGTCCGCCGGGCCGGTCGGCGGGGCCGCCCCGGGCCAGCGCCGCAGGCACATCCGCCGCCTGCAGCTTCTTGGCGGCAAGCGGGCTTTGTGACGGCTCTGCCGCGCCGGAAAGTTCCCCCGGGGAGACGACATCGCGGGCGACCAGCAGATCGGCCAGGGCCGCAAGCCATTTTTCGTAATAGGAAAATCGTGCGTAATCCGGCGGGCGCAACGCCTCACGCGCATGGCGCGATACATCGATGTTCCATGCGCCCAGCGCCCCTGCCGCCAGCGTTACCGCCAACGCACGCGGATGCCATTCCTCGTGCCAGACCTCGCCTTCGGGTTCCGGCACGACAGCGCCATCGCCAAAGCGCCCGCCCATGTCATGGGGGCGCGTCACGGGTTCACCGCAAGGCCGCAGCCGATCATGCTGTCGCGGGTCACCAGTGCGGCAAGCGCCTCTTTGTCCAGCCCCTCCGCCCCCTCGGGCCGGCGCGGTACGACCAGATAGCGCACCTCTGCCGTGCTGTCCCAGACGCGCACGGCGGTTTCCCTGGGCAGGGTCACCCCGAACTCGGCCAGCACCTTGCGCGGCTCGCGCACGGCGCGCGCGCGGTAGGCATCCGATTTGTACCAGCCCGGCGGAATCCCCAGAAGCGGCCACGGATAGCAACTGCACAGCGTGCAGACGACCATGTTGTGTACGGTGCCGGTATTCTCCACCGCGACGATATGCTCGCCCTGCCGCCCGTAAAGGCCCATATCCGCTACTGCAGCCGTGGCATCCTCCAGCAAGGCTGCGCGGAATTCGGGCTCGGTCCATGCCCGTGCGACCACCTGCGCGCCGCCCCGCGGGCCGATGCGGTTTTCATAGGTATCGATGATCGCATCCAGCGCCGCGGGATCGACAAGCCCCTTGCGCTCCAGCAGGGTTTCCAGCGCGCGTACCCGCAGCGCAGGCTCCGGCGGCAGCAGGGTGTGCGGATGGTCGGGACCGTGCGAATGGTCTGAATGATCATGGGGCATGACCACATCCTGCATGGAGCGAATCCCCTTGTCCATCGCCCGCCACGGCAACGCGACATCTATTTGAAAAAACGACATACTTATAATGCCAGAATCTGCGTATTTCATGCTATGGTGAGGGCACGAAACGAGTCTGATCCACCTCAATTCCAGGATAGCCCTCTTACTCGGCGTGGTAGAGTACCGTTTCGACAGACCGCCGCCCCAAAGCGGCGGTCTTCGTTTGCGCCCGCCACCGCTGCCCGCCCTGCCATCCATGGCCGTCCCGCCCCTTCGCGCCGCCTCCAGCGGCAAACCGGGGCCGACCGGCCCGAACCTGCCCTTGCCCCCAAAGCCAAACTTGCCTAGATACGCCCAAAGCCAATTCGAAAGCCGTTCACGCCCATGGAAAACGTCGTTCTGATCATCCACCTGTTCCTCGCCCTGGGCCTTATCGGGGTGGTGCTGCTGCAACGTTCCGAAGGCGGTGGCCTCGGCATGGGTGGCGGTGGCGGCGGCGCCGTTTCAGGACGCGCCGCGGCGACGGCCCTGGGCAAGATGACATGGATCCTCGCCATCGGCTTCATCATCACTTCCATCACGCTGACCATCATCGCGGCGGGAAAATCCGCCGGGGCCTCGGTCATCGACCGGCTGGGCGACTCGGTTCCCGTGTCTTCGGGCACCGCCGGTGACAGCCTGCCCAGCGGAAACGACCTGCTGCCGCCCTCGGCGACAGACAACGCGCCGCTGGTGCCCAGCGCCGATTAAACCAGTAACCGCAACAGATTGAGGATCACGGGGCCGCCGCCAACATCATGTTGCGCCTCGGCCTTGCCAAGATCCGCCGAATCCTGCTATTCTCAAGTCCCGTGGTGCCGCTGTTTCAGCGGCATCGCCAGTCGGACTTTGGGACTGGCGCATCAGAATATCACGGGGGTCTCCGCATATATGGCACGCTATATCTTCATCACCGGCGGTGTCGTTTCCTCGCTGGGCAAAGGTCTGGCGTCTGCCGCTCTGGGTGCCCTGCTGCAGGCGCGCGGGTTCAGCGTGCGACTGCGCAAGCTTGACCCGTACCTGAATGTCGATCCCGGCACGATGTCGCCCTTCGAGCATGGCGAAGTCTTCGTGACGGACGATGGCGCGGAAACCGATCTCGACCTTGGGCATTACGAACGTTTTACCGGCGTCCCCGCCCGCATGACGGATTCGGTGTCTTCCGGGCGCATCTATTCCACCGTGCTGGAAAAGGAGCGCCGGGGCGACTACCTCGGCAAGACCATCCAGGTGGTTCCCCATGTCACCAACGAAATCAAGGATTTCCTCGACATCGGCGATGACGAGGTCGATTTCATGCTCTGCGAAATCGGCGGCACCGTGGGCGATATCGAAGGGCTGCCGTTCTTTGAGGCGATCCGCCAGTTCAGCCACGACAAACCGCGTGGCCAGTGCATCTTCATGCATCTCACCCTGTTGCCCTATCTGGCCGCAAGCGGCGAGTTGAAGACCAAGCCCACCCAGCACTCCGTCAAGGAACTGCAAAGCATCGGGATCGCGCCCGACATCCTCGTCTGCCGCTCCGAACACCCGATCCCGGACAAGGAGCGCGAGAAGATCGCCCTGTTCTGCAACGTCCGCAAGGAAGCGGTCGTGGCGGCCTATGACCTCGCCTCGATCTATGACGCGCCGCTGTCCTACCACGAACAGGGCCTCGATCAGGCAGTGCTGGACGCCTTCCAGATCTCGCCCGCGCCGCGCCCCGACCTTGCCGTCTGGCGCGATGTCTCCGACCGGGTGCACAACCCCGAAGGCGAAGTGACCGTTGCCATCGTGGGCAAATACACCCAGCTCGAAGACGCCTATAAATCCATCAAGGAGGCGCTGACCCACGGCGGCATGGCCAACCGTGTCAAGGTGCGCGTCGAATGGGTCGATTCGGAGCTTTTCGATACGGCTGCCGACGTGGGCCCCCACCTCGAAGGGTTCCACGCCATCCTCGTCCCCGGGGGCTTTGGCGAACGGGGCACCGAGGGCAAGATCAAGGCCGCCCAATACGCGCGTGAGCACAAGATCCCCTATCTGGGCATCTGCCTCGGCATGCAGATGGCGGTGATCGAAGCCGCCCGCAACGTGGCGGGCGTCAAGACCGCCGGGTCGGAGGAATTCGACCACGAAGCGGGCAAGAAACGGTTCGAGCCGGTGGTCTATCACCTCAAGGAATGGATCCAGGGCAACCACAAGGTCGAACGCAAGGTGGGCGACGACAAGGGCGGCACCATGCGGCTGGGCGCCTATGACGCGCGGCTCAAGGAAGGCTCGAAAGTGGCGCTGGCCTATGGCACGACGGCGATCGACGAACGCCACCGGCACCGCTACGAGGTGGACATTTCCTACCGCGAACAGCTTGAGGAAGCGGGCCTGTGCTTTTCCGGCATGTCCCCCGACGGTCGCCTGCCGGAGATCGTGGAATGGTCCGATCATCCGTGGTTCATCGGCGTGCAGTTCCACCCGGAACTGAAGTCGAAGCCTTTCGCGCCGCATCCGCTGTTTTCCGATTTCATCCGCGCCGCGAAGGACATGTCCCGGCTGGTCTGACCCGCCCCGCGCCCCGGATCGCGATTCGCCGCCGAAGGGGTGGCAGGAACGGTGCATTCCCGTTGCACCTGCCCGCCAAGGCGGTATTCCTGCTTCCGTGCTGTCCTACCAACATATCTATCATGCCGGAAACCTCGCGGATGTGCACAAGCACGCCCTGCTGGCATGGGTCCTTGCCTATATGACGCGCAAGGACAAACCGCTCAGCTATCTGGAAACCCACGCGGGCCGCGCGCTCTACGACCTGTCCGATGCCGAGGCCGAAAAGACCGGCGAGGCCGCGCAAGGCATCGAACGGATCGAGGACCGCCTGCCCGCCGATCACCCCTATCGCCGCGCCCTTGAAGGTATTCGCGCAGACCACGGGCCGCGCGCCTATCCCGGCTCCCCCCTGCTGGCCGCAAGGTTGCTGCGCCCGGACGACAGGATCGATCTGGCCGAGTTGCATCCGCAGGAGCACGCGGCGCTCGATCTTGCCATGTCGCCCTACCCCGCCCGCTGTCACCGGATGGACGGGTTCGACATGGCCTATGCCCAGTGCCCGCCGACCCCCCGGCGGGGCCTGCTGCTGATTGACCCCAGCTACGAGATCAAGACAGACTACGACGACATCCCCCGCCATATCGCGAAGCTGCACCGCGCGTGGAACGTGGGCGTGATCCTGCTGTGGTATCCGGTCCTGACCTCCGGGGCACATGCACCGATGATCAAGGCGCTGATGGCCGCGCACCCGGATGCGCTGCGCCACGAGGTGCGCTTTCCGCCCGCACGACCGGGTCACGGCATGGTGGGCTCCGGCATTTTCGCGCTGAACCCGCCCTTCGGCATGGCCGAGGCGGCGCGCCGCCTGAACCCGATATTCGACACCCTCAAGCCTGCCCCAACACACCGGAGAACATGATGCCGAAAGGATACTGGATCGCGAACATGACGGTACATGACACTGACGTCTACGACCGTTACCGCCGCGCCAACGCCAAACCCTTCGCCGAATTCGGCGCGAAGTTTCTGGTGCGCGGCGGCACCCAGCAAGGCCGCGAGGGCGCGGCGCGCCCCCGTACCGTCGTGATCGAGTTCCCGAGCTACGCCGAAGCCGTCGCCTGCTATGAAAGCCCCGCTTATCAGGCCGCGCGCGACATCCGGCTCGACGTGTCGGACGGCACGCTCATCATCGTGGAAGGCTACGACGGATGATTGGCCGCCGGAGCGGCGGGCCCTTGCAAAATAGCGCTTGGGCATTCGTCCCGAACTAGGCTAACAGGGCCCATGTTCAGCCGTCTCTTCCCCCGCCGAAAGGTCGCCAAGGCGCCCCTGCCCCAGCCGACGCCGCAGTTGGCCCTGGGCGCGCTGCTGGTGCGCGTGGCCTTCGCCGACCGGGACTACCGTGCGGACGAGGTCGGCCAGATCGACCGGATCCTCGCGCGGACCTTCGGGCTCAAACCGCTGGAGGCCGCGCGCCTGCGTGCCAGTTGCGAGGCCCTGGAACGCGATGCCCCGGGCACGCCGGAATATATCCGTATCGTGCGCGAAGAAGTCGACTACGCCGATCGCAAGGCACTGGGTCGCGCCATGTGGTCCATCGCGCTGGCCGACGGGCACCGGCATGAGGAAGAAGAGATACAGCTTCTCGCCATCGAAACCGCCCTCGGCCTCACCGATGAAGACATCCGCGCGGCCCGTGACGACGCGCTGAAGTCGCTCTAGCGCAGCGGGGGCCAGCCCCCGGACCCCCGAAGTATTTTTAATCATGAGAAAGTGCGACGCAGACGCTTTGCCTTGGCCCTCCGCTGGCCTATATGGCGGTCATGTTTGCTGATTTCCTCAAACGGCTGTCCCAGCCCGATCAGGCGCCGCTGGCCGATGACGATGCCCGCCTAGCCCTGACCGCCCTGCTTGTCCGCGTCGCCCGCGCCGACAATGACTACGCCGCGCGCGAGCGCGCGCGTATCGACCAGATCGTGCAGAAACGCTATGCCCTCCAGCCGGAGGCCGCACAGACCCTGCGTGGCGAGGCCGAGGCGCTGGAGGCGCAGGCCCCCGACACCGTGCGTTTCACCCGCGCCATCAAGGATGCGGTGCCCTATGAACAGCGCCTGTCGGTGATCGAAGCGATGTGGTCCGTGGTGCTGGCAGACGGCGACCGGGCCGATGAGGAGGACGCGCTGCTGCGGCTCGTCTCCAGCCTGCTGGGCATCACCGATCCCGACAGCGCCATGGCGCGCCAGCGGGTCGAGGCGCGCGGCTGAACAGGCGACGTGAGGTTCGCCTTCATTTGCCGGGATTCACGTTGCAAACCCCGGCTTTTTGCCTCTTTATAGCGCCTTGAAACCAGTAACGGCGCCCGTGTGACATCCGAAACCCCCGTCATCGAAATACATGATCTGCACAAGGCCTACGGCGCTCTTGAGGTTCTCAAGGGCGTCAGTATGACGGCCCCGCGCGGGCATGTACTGTCGCTGATTGGCTCATCCGGGTCCGGCAAGTCGACTCTGCTGCGTTGCTGCAACCTGCTCGAAGACAGCCAGCAAGGCGAGATTCGGTTCAAGGGCGAACCCGTCAGTTGGAAAGGCAGCAGCCATCACCGCCGCCCGGCAGATGCAAAACAGGTGCTGCGCATCCGCACGAACCTGTCGATGGTGTTCCAGCAGTTCAATCTGTGGGCGCATATGACGATCCTGCAGAACGTGATGGAAGCGCCCGTTACCGTGTTGGGCCGTGACCGCGCGGAGGTGGAGCAGGCCGCGCGCGGCTATCTCGACAAGGTGGGCATCGGCGACAAATGCGATGTCTACCCCGCACAGCTTTCGGGCGGCCAGCAGCAGCGCGCCGCCATCGCGCGCGCGCTCTGCATGGAGCCCGAGGCGCTGCTTTTCGACGAACCGACATCGGCGCTCGATCCCGAATTGGAGCAGGAGGTCGTCAAGGTGATCAAGGATCTGGCCGCCGAAGGCCGCACCATGATCATCGTGACCCATGACATGAAACTGGCCGCCGATGTGTCGGACCATGTCGTGTTCCTGCATCAGGGACTGATCGAGGAACAGGGCCCGCCGGAAACACTCTTCGGCGCGCCCGAATCGGAACGTCTGCGTGGATTCCTGTCTTCCACGCAGGCTGCATAACCAAGAAACTTCAACGGGAGAAACCACATGAAGACTATTCTGCTTGCCACCACGGCACTGGCCCTGACAGCGGGCACCGCCTTTGCGGATGCGCATATGAAGACCGTGCGCCTCGGCACCGAAGGCGCCTACCCCCCCTACAACTTCCTTGACGACAACGGCGAAGTCGCCGGTTTCGAGCGCGAGCTGGGCGATGAGCTCTGCGTCCGGGCGGAGCTGACCTGCGAATGGGTCACCAACGACTGGGACAGCATCATCCCGAACCTCGTGTCCGGCAACTACGACGTGATCATCGCGGGCATGTCCATCACGGACGAGCGTGACGAGGTCATCGATTTCTCCGATCCCTACACCCAGCCCGACCCCTCCGCCTTCATCGCGATGAGCGATGACGTGGACATGTCGAACGCCGTGATCGCGGCCCAGTCCGGCACCATCCAGGCGAGCCACATCGCCTCCATGGACGGTGCCACGCTGGTTGAATTCGCAACCCCCGAAGAAACCATCGCCGCCGTGAAGAACGGCGAAGCCGATGCGGTTCTGGCGGACAAGGCGTTCCTCGAACCCATCGCGGAAGCAGAAGCGGATCTCTCCATCGTGGGCGATGACGTGCTTCTGGGCGGCGGCATCGGCCTTGGCATCCGCGAAAGCGACGGTGAGCTGCGGGAGAAGTTCAACGCGGCCATCCAGTCCATGAAGGACGACGGCACGCTCAACGAACTGATCGTGAAGCACCTGCCGGGTTCGGCCACCTTCTGATCCCGCCCCGCGCGGTTCCGGAGGGGAGGGCCAGGCGGCCTTCCCCTTCACCCTTTCGCAAATACTCATATCCGTCCTGACCCACGAGCGCCGCCATTTTCGATTTCTGCGCAGATCCTTCGCAACTGGACGGCCTGACCTGGCTCAGCTGCTACCTGACCACGGGCAAGCACATGGCGCTCTATGGATCGGTGGTCGTCGTGCTTGTGCTGCTGGCGATCACGGCCCCGGTCGCGCTGGCCTTCGGGTTTGCGGGTGCTTCTGCCGCGCGGGCGCAGTTCGCGCCCCTGCGCTGGCTGGGCAAGGCCTATATCGCCATCGTGCGCGGCGTGCCCGACATCGCCTTTTTCCTGTTCTTCGTCATCGCCCTCGATCAGGGGATCGAATACCTGCGCCACAAAGCGCTCTGCCCCGGGTGGGACATGCCCATCCGTCAGGGCAATGATTTCGTCGTCTGCCAGGCGGCCAAGATGCCGCTTGGGAACGCGCCGCAATGGGTGCATGAAACCTATGGTTTCGCCCTCGCCGTCCTGACCTTTTCCATCGTGTTCGGGGCCTTTGCCGCCAATGTGCTCTTCGGGGCGATGCGCGCGGTGCCCCATGCCCAGCTTGAAACCGCCGCGGCCTACGGCATGACCCGGCGCCAGACCTACTGGCGCGTGCTGGTGCCGCAGATGTGGGTCTATGCGCTGCCGGGGCTGTCGAACCTCTGGATGGTGCTGATCAAGGCCACGCCGCTGCTGTTCCTGCTGGGGGTGGAGGATATCGTCTACTGGGCGCGCGAATTGGGCGGCTCGAAGACGCCCCGCTTTACCGATTATCCCCATGGCGACTGGCGGATGTGGTATTTCCTCGGGCTTCTTGTCTTTTACCTGATCTTCACCCGGGTATCGGAAAAAGTGCTCGACCGGCTGATGGACAGGCTGACTACCGGTCAGGCCACCACCGGCGGCGAAGCGCGCAGGCGCGCCGCATGAGCTGTCTTCAGACGATACAGGATTACGGGTTGCGCGCCGTAGGGATCGGCGAGCGGTTGCTGCCACGTGACAATTTCACCCTGTGCGAGCAGTTCACCCTGATCGGCTCCGGCATGATCTGGAACATCTATTTCGGCGTCGTGGCACTGGTGACAGGTTTCTTCTTTGCTACCTTGCTGGGGGTGGGCAAGGCGCAATCGTCCCTATGGCTGCGCAAGCCTGCGGAATGGTTCATCTTCGTCTTCCGCGGCTCGCCGCTCTTCATCCAGTTCTTCTTCGGCTATTTCCTCTTTCTGACTCTGAAATCCCAATACGACTTCTTCGACCCCTTCACCGCCGCTTGGCTGGGGGCTTTGATCGTCCTCTTCTGCAACACCGCCGCCTACTCGGGTGAGATTTTCTATGGCGCGCTGCAATCCATCCCCAAGGGAGACGTGGAAGCCGCGGATGCCTACGGTCTGACCGGCTGGACAAGGTTCAAGCGGGTGATCTGGCCCACCATGTTGCGGCTGGCCTGGCCCGCCTACACGAACGAGGCGATCTTTCTCTTCCATGCCACGACGCTGGTGTTCTTCACCGGGTTCCCGGCATGGCAGCAGCGCGGCGATGCGCTCTATTACGCGAGCTATTTCGCGGACAAGACGTTCAATCCCTTCATCCCCTATCCGATCCTCGCAGGCTATTTCATCCTGCTGACAATTTGCGTCATCGCGGCCTTCGGTGCGGTCAACGCCCGGTTGAACCGGCATCTGCCGCAGGCAAACCGGCGCAAAATTCGCTTGCGTCCCAATCTGATCCGGTAGTATCCAACATTTGATCAAATTATCCGGCGCGTGGGCGTCGGATGCCCTTCGCCGCCCCGGCCAAGCCGCATTTCTCATGCCCACCGCCTTACAGGTGACGTATGAACAACTGGCTCCGTAAGCATCCTCAGGTCCGGACGATCCGCGTGGCCGCGGCCGATCTGAACGGGCAGGCCCGTGGCAAACGCATCCCCACCCGTTTTGCCGACAAGGTCACGACCGAAGGCACCCGTTTTCCCATGTCGGTGCTGAACCTCGACATCTGGGGCGAAGACATCGACGACAGCCCGCTGGTGTTCGATTCGGGCGACGCCGACGGCGTGCTGAAACCGACGGAGCGGGGCTTCATGCCCATGCCGTGGCTCGATGCGCCCACCGCGCTGCTGCCGATCTGGATGTTCCACGAAGACGGCCGCCCCTATGCGGGCGATCCGCGCCATGCCCTGCGTGCCGTGCTCGACCGCTACCGCGAACGCGGCCTCACCCCCGTCTGCGCGGTGGAACTGGAATTCTTCCTGATCGACGATTCGGGCCGCAAGTTGCAGGTGCCGCTCTCACCCCGATCCGGCAAGCGCCGCAAGGCCGCCGAGACGCTTTCGATCCGCGCACTCGACCAGTTCGATGAATTCTTCACCGATCTCTACGACGCCTGCGAAGAGATGGATATTCCCGCCGATACCGCCATTTCCGAAGCGGGGCTGGGCCAGTTCGAGATCAATCTGATGCATTGCGACGACGCGCTGCGCGCCGCCGACGATGCCTGGCTCTTCAAGATGCTGGTGAAGGGCCTTGCCCGCCGTCACGGCTTTGCCGCCAGCTTCATGGCCAAACCTTACGAGGATTATTCGGGCTCCGGCCTGCATACGCATTTTTCGGTGCTGGATACCGAGGGCGAGAACGTCTTCGACAACGGCGGCCCCGAAGGCACAGCGATGATGCGCCACGCGGTCGCCGGTTGCATGAACGCGATGTCGGGCTGCGCCCTTGTCTTCGCGCCGCATCTCAACAGCTTTGACCGCATGGTGCCCGGCGCCCATGCGCCCACGGGTATCTCATGGGCCTATGAAAACCGCACCTCCTCCATCCGCATCCCTTCGGGCAGCCACAAGGCGCGGCGGATCGAACACCGCGTGTCGGGCGGCGATGTGAACCCCTATCTGATGCTGGCCGCCGTGCTGGGTGCCGCGATGAACGGGATCGAGGACGAGGTGGAACCCCCCGCCCCCATTACCGGCAACGCCTATGCCGCCAACCTGCCCCAGATTCCCGGCGACTGGCAAAGCGCCATCGACGCCTTCGAGGCCAGCCCCGAGGTCGCGCGCATCTTCGCGCCCGAGCTTATCCGCAACTTCGTCCTCACCAAGCGGCAGGAATTGCATTACATGCAGGAACTGACCCCCCAGGAACAGGTCGAGATCTATCTCGATACGGTGTGATCCATGAAAATCGGCATCCTTCAGACAGGCCATTCCCCGGACGACTTCAAGGAGAAGCTGGGCGATTACGGCCAGATGTTCACCAAGCTGCTCGCCGGGCACGACTTCGACTTTCAGATCTGGTCCGTCGTGGACAATGAATTCCCCGATGACGTAGGCCAAGCCGACGGCTGGCTCATCACCGGCTCGAAACACGGGGCGTATGAGCCGCATGACTGGATCCCGCCGCTCGAAGAGTTCATCCGCGAAACCCGCGATGACGGTCGCCCCATGATCGGCGTCTGCTTCGGCCACCAGATCATCGCACAGGCCCTTGGCGGCAAGGTCGAGAAATTCGCGGGCGGCTGGTCCGTGGGCCGCACGGAATATGAACTGGAAGGGAACCGCGTGGCGCTCAACGCCTGGCATCAGGATCAGGTCGTCGAACGGCCCGAAGGGGCACAGGTCATCGGTTCTTCCGACTTTTGCGAAAACGCGGCCCTGCTTTACGGTGACAGCATCTGGACGATCCAGCCGCATCCCGAATTTAACCACGATTTCATCGACGGTTTGATCAAGACCCGGGGCAAGGGTGTCGTACCCGATCACCAGTTGCAGGAAGCCAGCGCGTTGCTGGACGCCCCCATCGACAATGCAACCGTCGCGGACCGCATGGCCGCGTTCTTCAAGGAAAACCGAAAGAAAGAGAGGCCCTGATGGCCGACTGGATGGATGAACTCCCCGCATCGGCACGGCAATACCTCGATGGCAAACGCCTCGACGAAGTGGAATGTATCATTCCCGATCTACCGGGGATCGCACGCGGCAAGGCGGTGCCCGCCACGAAATTCGCGCGGCAGGAATATTTCCACCTGCCCGACAGCATCTTTTACCAGACGATCACCGGCGAATGGGGCGAAGCGGCGGGTGATGAGGGTTTCATCGAAAAAGACATGATCCTGCGCCCCGACATGGATACCGCCACGGCAGCACCGTGGACGGCGGATTGGACGCTGCAGGTCATTCACGATGCCTTCAACCGCGACGGCGAACCGGTGCCCTATTCGCCGCGCAACGTGCTCAAGCGCGTGGTGCAGCTTTACCGCGACAAGGGGTGGGAACCGATCGTCGCACCCGAGATGGAATTCTTTCTCGTCGCCCGCAACCTCGATCCCGCGCATGAGATCAAGCCGATGATGGGCCGCTCGGGCCGTCCTGCTGCCGCCCGGCAGGCCTATTCCATGACCGCGGTCGATGAATTCGGCCCGGTGATCGACGACATCTATGATTTCGCCGAAGCGCAGGGGTTCGAGATCGACGGCATCACGCAGGAAGGCGGTGCGGGACAGTTGGAGATCAACCTCATCCACGGCGACCCGGTGCGGCTGGCTGATGAGGTGTTCTATTTCAAGCGCCTGATCCGCGAAGCCGCGCTGCGCCACGATTGCTATGCCACCTTCATGGCCAAGCCCATCGCCGACGAACCCGGCAGCGCCATGCATATCCACCATTCGGTGCTGACGGCAGAGGATGGCCGCAACATCTTTTCCGACGAGGACGGCAAGGAAACGGCGGAGTTTCATCACTTCATCGCGGGCCTGCAGAACCATATGCCCGCGGCACTTGCCGTTATTGCACCTTACGTGAACAGCTATCGCCGCTACGTGAAGGACCACGCGGCACCCATCAACCTCGAATGGGGGCGCGACAACCGCACCACCGGGATCCGGGTGCCGCTGTCCAGCCCCGGCGCGCGGCGGGTGGAAAACCGGCTCGCCGGGATGGACTGCAACCCCTATCTGGGCATCGCCGCCTCCCTCGCTTGCGGCTACCTCGGCCTGACCGAAGGCCGCGACCCGCTGCCCGAATTCCACGGTGACGCCTACGATGGCGACGGCGACATCCCCCGCGTTCTGGGCGAGGCGCTGGACCTCTTCGAGGAATCGACCGCCCTGCACAAGGTGCTCGGCCCCGAATTCGCCCGTGTCTATGGCATCGTGAAACGTGCCGAATACGACGAATTCCTGCAGGTCATTTCCCCGTGGGAGCGTGAACATCTGTTGATGAACGTCTGAGCCATGGACCTGCTCTATGCCAATGACCGGGCCGGGGCCTATCCCGACAGCTGGTATGCGGCCACCGCCACGCCCCTGCCCGCCTTTCCCGCGCTGAAGGGCGAGGCGCGCGCCGATGTCTGCGTGATCGGCGGCGGCTACACCGGGCTTTCGGCGGCGCTGCACCTTGCCGAAGCGGGGCGGCGCGTGATCCTTCTGGAAGCGCAGCGCGTGGGCTTCGGGGCCTCGGGGCGCAATGGCGGGCAGTTGGGCAGCGGCCAGCGGGTCGAACAGGACGATCTGGAGCGTATGCTGGGCGAGGACGCCGCCCGCCGCCTCTGGGATCTTGGCGAGGACGCGAAGGCGCTGGTCAAGGACCTCGGGGCGCGCCACGGGATCGACTGTCACCTCAAGCCCGGCGTGGTCCATACCGCCTCCTCCGACCGGGAGGTGCGGCACCTGCACCATTACGCGGATCATCTGCGCAAACACTACGGCTACGACCAGATCGAAACGCTCGATCACGCCGCCCTGCAAGGCGTCTGCCTCTCGCCCGATTACCGGGGCGGCACGCTGGACATGGGCGCGGCGCACCTGCACCCGCTGAACTTCGCGCTCGGCCTTGCCCGGGCGGCGCGCGACGCGGGCGTGACGATCCATGAAGGCAGCGCCGTGCTGGCCATCGACAAGGGTACCCCCGCCACCCTGCGGACGAAGGAGGGACAGGTCCGGGCCGATCACGTCGTCATCGCCTGCAACGGCTATCTGGGCCGGCTCGATCCGGGCGTGGCCACACGGGTCATGCCCATCAACAACTTCATCGCCGCGACCGAACCGCTGGGCGCGCGCGTGGCAGAGGTGCTACCGCGCGACGTGGCCGTGGCCGACAGCCGCTTCGTGGTGAACTACTTCAGGCTTTCGCACGACGGCAGGCTGCTGTTCGGCGGCGGGGAAAGCTACGGGTATCGTTTCCCCGCGGATATCGCGGCCAAGGTGCGTAAACCCATGGCAGAGATCTTTCCCCATCTGGCGGACATCAAGATCGACTACGCATGGGGCGGCACGCTCGCCATCACGATGAAACGCCTGCCCTACCTTGCCCGGGTGGCGCCCAACATCCTCTCCGCCTCCGGTTATTCAGGGCATGGCGTGGGTAATGCCACGCAGGCGGGAAAGCTCATGGCGCTGGCGATCTGCGGCGATGACGACGGGTTCGATACCATGGCGGCGCTGCCCGCGCCGCCCTTTCCGGGGGGTGTCGCGCTGCGCACACCGCTGCTGGCGCTGGCGATGTCATGGTACGCGATGCGCGACCGGCTGGGCATCTGAAGCGGGGGCCGCGCCTGCGCGCCGCCCGTCACTTCATCTTGGACAGTTTTTCCTGCAATTCGGCCAATTGCTTGCGGATGGCATCCAGATCCTCGCCCGACTCGCTTTCCCGCTCCGGGCCGGAGGACATGCCCCGCCCCTTCGGCCAGCCGCCGGTCATCGCCTTCATAAAGGCCTGCTGCTGCGCCTGCATCACCTCGAGCCCCGGCATCTTCGCCATGGGGTTCATCGTGGTCATGTTTTCCATCACCCGGGCCTGACCGTCGCGCAGCATGTCAAAGGACGCCTGCAGGAACTGCGGCACCACCGACACATCGCCCGACATGTAGCTGCGCACCAGATCGGTCAGCACATCGACGGGCAGAACGGATTCGCCCCGGCTTTCATGCTCCGCGATGATCTGAAGCAGATACTGCCGCGTCAGGTCGTCCCCGGACTTGAGGTCCACGATCTGCACTTCGCGCCCGTCACGGATGAAACCGGCGATATCCTCCAGCGTGACGTAATCGCTCGTCTCCGTATTGTAGAGCCTGCGACTGGCATAGCGTTTGATCAGCAAGGGCTTGGGTTTGTCCGCCACGATCGTCCTCCTGAGAAACGTGCTGCACCGCAGCCTAGGACAGCCCGCCCCAAATGAAAAGAAGATTGCGCCCCGGTCTTTCCCGGGCCCATTCAGCCTGCCGGGCGCATGAAACCGGCGAAGAATTCAGTCAGTGACGCGTGATCCTCCAGCGCCAGCACATGGGCCACGTACTGATCCGGGCGCACGACCACCAGACTGCCCCGCGCCCGGTCGATCCCGCGCAGCGCATAAATGTCCACCTGCGGATCGGGGGCAAAGACCTTTTCATGGTCCGTCAGCCCAAAGCGGCCCTTGGCGGGGCGCAGCAACGCGGGCATATCCGTCACCTCCAGCGCCCGATGGGGCGCATCGAAAACGGCGCGCAGATCGAACAGGGCATCCGGGTCCGCGCCCGGCGGGGTATAGCGGCGCAAGGGGCTCGCCCCGTCGGTGCCGAGCCGGTCGCAAAACCGCGCCACGGC
>NZ_LWEX01000570.1 GCF_001634885.1 Sulfitobacter sp. HI0040
GTGGCGATTCATCCTTACGCGGGGGTTGCTCGTCTCCACGGCGCTGGCGCCGCCCTATCTGGTGATCCTGTCCCAGCGGGAGGGCGACGCAGCACTGGGCAAGCTGGGGGCATTGGTGCTTGCCTCCGCCACCGCGTCGTTCCTCAGTTCCTATGTCTGGGGGCGCATGGCCGACTGGTCCAGCCGCNTCGTGCTGATGGGCTGCGGCGCGGTGGCGGAGGCAAGCACCAATGCCCCCAGCTTGCCC
>NZ_LWEX01000571.1 GCF_001634885.1 Sulfitobacter sp. HI0040
CAGTTGGAAGAACGGGACACCCCCAAGGGGCGGGTCCTATATGCGCGCATCGAACGCCCGGGCCGCCCCGCAGCCGAGATTGTCGCGGAGGTGCTGGAACGGACCATCCGCAATTTCCCTTGGCCCAAGTCCATGCGCTGGGGTTCGGGCTCCCTGCGCTGGGTGCGGCCGCTCCATTCCATCCTCTGCATCATTACGGCAGAGGACGGCACAGCCGAGATCGTCCCGCTGGAGATCGACGGCATCGCGGCGGGCGACCGGACCGCGGGGCACCGTTTCATGGCACCCGACGGTTTCGCGGTCACGGGGTTCGAGGATTACGAACGCCGCCTGAAACGCGCCCATGTCGTGCTCAGCGCCGAAGACAGGGCCGAAACCATCTGGAACGACGCGACGAACATGGCCTTTGCCAGCGGCATGGAAGTGGTCGAGGATCGTGGCCTTCTGGCCGAGGTTGCGGGCCTCGTTGAATGGCCCGTGGTGCTGATGGGCCGGATCGGGGATGCGTTCCTCGATCTTCCGCCCGAGGTGCTGCAAACCTCCATGAAGGAGCATCAGAAGTTCTTTTCGGTGCGCAACCCCAAGACGGGCCGGATCGAACGGTTTGTCACGGTCGCGAACCGGGAAACTGCCGATGACGGCGCCACGATCCTAGCCGGGAACGAAAAGGTCCTTTCGGCCCGGCTGTCGGATGCGAAATTCTTCTGGGAAAATGACCTGCGCCAAGTCCACGCAGAGGGCTTTGAATCCATGGCCGCACCGCTGGCGGATGTAACCTTTCACAACAAGCTGGGCAGTCAGGCAGAACGGATCGCCCGTATCGCGATGCTGGCGCGCGAAATCGCGCCGCAGGTCGGCGCCGATGCGGAACGCGCGCAGCAGGCGGCAGGGATCGCCAAGGCGGACCTGTCGTCTGAAATGGTCTATGAATTCCCGGAATTACAAGGACTTATGGGCCGTTATTACGCCGAGGCCGCCGGCCTGCCGCAGGTGGTCGCGAACGCAGCGCAATACCATTACGCGCCGCTCGGCCCGTCGGACGATGTGCCAGCCGAACCCGTGACCATCGCCGTGGCACTGGCGGACAAGCTGGATACCTTGGCCGGGTTCTGGGCGATCGATGAAAAGCCCACCGGCTCAAAAGACCCCTTTGCGCTGCGGCGTGCGGCGTTGGGCGTGATCCGGCTGGTGTTGGGAAACGATCTGAAGCTCGCGCTCGCCTCCGAAGGCGGTCCGCTTGTCAAGGCGCGCGATGCCATTGCGACGGGCACGGGCGATGCCGCCGCGGATGTGGCCGACCTTCTGGGCTTTCTGCATGACCGGCTGAAAGTCTACCTGCGCGATCAGGGCATCCGCCATGATGTTATCGACGCCTGTATCGCCATGCCCGGGAACGATGATCTCGCGCTACTGGTCAAACGGGCCCGCGCCCTTTCCGAAGTGCTGGGGACGGACGATGGCGAAAACCTTCTGCAGGGCTTCAAGCGGGCCAACAATATCCTGACCCAGGCGGAGAGCGCGGACGGCGTGGAATATTCCTTCGGCGCCGACCCGAAGTTCGCTGAAAAGGACGAAGAACGCGCGTTGTTCTCTGCACTGGATACCGCCGAGGGCCAGATCGCGGCGGCACTGGAGCAGGAGGATTTCGCGGCGGCGATGCAGGCCATGGCGGCCCTGCGTGCGCCCATCGATGCCTTCTTCGAGGCGGTGCAGGTCAACGCGGACAACGCCACCGTGCGGCGCAATCGCCTCAACCTGTTGAGCCGCATTCGCACGATCTGCCTTGGTGTTGCGGATCTGACCCGGATAGAGGGCTGACAACGCCGCGTCTGCGGTAGGAGCGGGCCCCTTTTTCTTGCCTGCCCGGCAATCTGTCCTATGCTGCGCCGAAACCGAAAGGTGCTGCAGTGCAGAATGATTCAGATATCGTCCTTGTGACGCCCTCGGCGCCCATCGCCAACGATACTCATGGGGGCCGTGCCAAATGCCTTCAGCGGCTGGTGCGGCTGGATTTGCCTGTGCCGCCTACCGTGGCGCTGTCTTTCGATGCGGTGCACCGGATCGCGCAGGGGGACATGCCCGATATCGCCGCTGTTGTCGGGGCTTTTCCCAAGGGCGCGCTCATGTGTGTGCGCCCCTCCAGCCAGGATCCGGATTGGGGCGGGCCGGGGGCCGTGCTCAACATCGGCATGAACGATGCCTGTTTCGACCAGTTCCGCGAAAGCATCGGCGAAGGGCCCGCCGCCGCGCTCTATACGCGTTTCGTGCAATCCTATGCCGTGAACGTGGCCCGGCTCGATCCCGATATGTTCGACGAGGTGCAGGGCGACGGGCGCGATGCGCTGCGTGCCTCGCTGCAGGCCTATGAGGCAGAGACCGAAGAGGAATTTCCGCAGGACCGCGCTACGCAGCTGGCCGCCGTGCTGCGTTCGATGGCGCGCGCGTGGGAGGGGACCTCGGCCCGGCTGTTGCGGCAGGCCAAGGGCGCGCCTGCCGATGCCGGTCTGGGGCTGGTCGTCCAGCAGATGGTGTTCGGGGTGGGCACCGGGCAATGCGGATCGGGCGTGTTGCAACTGATCGACAGTGCCACCGGGCTGGCGCAGATCACGGGCCGCTACCTCAGCCAGTCGCAAGGTCGCGATGCGCTCGAAGGGGATGCCGCGGCGCTCTACCTCACGCGGGATCCGCGCGGCCCCTCGCTGGAGGAACTGGCCCCCGACGCCTTCGCGGAACTCAAGGAGGACGCCGCGCTGATGCGGCAGCGCCTGCGCGAAGAGATGCAGGTCGAATTCGTGATCGAGGATGGCAAGCTGCATATACTCGACGGGGTGCGCGTGGCGCGGTCTTCCCGTGCCGCGGTACGGATCGCCGTTGCCCTGGCGCAGGACGGGGTCATCACCCGCGAAGAGGCCGTGATGCGGGTACAGCCGCGCACGCTGACGGAGCTGTTGCACCGTCAGGTGTCACCCACAGCGCGGCGTGACCTTATCGGGCGGGGGATCGCCGCAAGCCCGGGGGCCGCCACGGGGCGCATCGTCTTTTCCGCCGCCGATGCACAGGCTTTCGCCTCGCGCGGGGATGCCTGTATTCTCGTCCGGCGCGAAACCAGCCCCGAGGATATTCGCGGCATGCATGCCGCGCAGGCCGTTCTGACCGAACGCGGCGGGATCACCAGCCACGCGGCGGTAATCGGGCGCGGCATGGGGCTGCCCTGCGTGGTGGGCGCGTCCAACATGCGCTTCAACCTCGCGAAAAAGCAGATCACCGCTGCCGATGGGCGCGTTTTCGTCGGCGGGGATATCATCACCGTCGATGGCTCCACCGGGCAAGTGCTTGCCGGAGAGGCGGAGATGCAGGAAGCCGCGCTCGACGATACCTTTCAGGAATTGATGGACTGGGCCGAGGACATCGCCGACATCGGCATTCGCGCCAATGCCGACACCCCTGCGGATGCCCAGACCGCGCGCAATTTCCACGCGCATGGGATCGGGCTCTGCCGGACGGAGCATATGTTCTTCGATCCCAGCCGCTTGATCGTGATGCGCGAAATGATCTTTGCCGAATCCGGCGAAGACCGGCGCGCGGTGCTGGAACGTCTGTTGCCGATGCAGCGGGACGACTTTACCCAGCTTTTCCGCATCATGCAGGGCCAGCCCGTCTGCATCCGGCTTTTCGATCCGCCGCTGCATGAATTCCTGCCCATGGACAAGGCGGGCCAGCGCGAACTGGCCGAAGCGCTCGGCCTGCCGCTCAGCAGTGTCACCCGCCGCATCGATGCGATGACCGAGTATAACCCCATGCTGGGCCTGCGTGGCGTGCGGCTTGGCATCACGGTGCCCGAGATCTATGAAATGCAGGCCCGCGCGATCTTCGAAGCGACGATCGAAGCCAGCCGCGACGGGGAACCGGTGGTGCCGGAGATCATGATCCCGCTGGTATCGGCACGGCGGGAGGTCGAGCTTGTAAAGACGTCTGTCGATTCGATTGCCGCCGCCGTGCGCAACGAACGGGACGCCAGCTTTACCTATCGCCTCGGCGTGATGGTGGAAACGCCCCGCGCCGCGCTGCGCGCCGCCGAAATCGCCCCCCATTGTGCCTTTCTCAGCTTCGGCACCAACGACCTGACCCAGATGACCTATGGCCTCTCTCGCGACGACGCGGGCCGCTTCATGTCGGACTACGTGCAGCAGGGTGTCTACGCTGAGGATCCCTTTCACGTGCTCGATACGGATGGGGTGGGGGAACTACTTCAACTGGGGGCGGAGCGTGGCCGCAAGGCGCAGCCGGGCATCACGCTTTCCATCTGTGGCGAGCATGGCGGCAACCCCGAATCGATTTCCTTCTGCCGGGAATCGGGGTTCGACTACGTTTCATGCTCTCCGTTTCGCGTCCCGGTTGCGCGGCTCGCTGCGGCCCAATTGGCGATACGTCACAAAATAGGGTAGGGGCGCACTTACCAACACGCAACAAATAGCTCACGTGCGCGGGATTTCGCGTAACATAATCGCTCGGGTTTACCCAAGGGATCGAGTTCTTTAAGCGGCCCGAAAGCCGCACTTAGATAACGAGAGGACCCATGCGTTTGTTCCCGATCTATTTTCTGCCCCTCCTCGCAGTCGCCGCCCTGACTCTGGGCGCCCCTGCCGAAGCCAACTCCGGCAAGGCTCTCGACCTTGCCCGCATCGAAGCGGAGGGTCTGGAATCGGTGGGCAGCGACCGTCTCAAGCAGCTCGTGGCGCAACCCAAGGCTGAAAAGAAATCGGTGCAATTTTCCCGCGCATGGATCGATCGGCAGCCCAAGGCCTCCGGCAGCGACGAATGGCAGTGCCTTGCCGAAGCGCTCTATTTCGAAGCGCGCGGTGAAACGGTCAAGGGCCAGTTCGCCGTGGCGGAGGTGATCCTCAACCGGGTTCGCAGCAAGCGCTTCCCCGGCACGCTTTGCGGCGTCATCAATCAGGGCACTGGCAAGAAATACCAGTGCCAGTTCACCTATACCTGCGATGGCCACAAGGAAGTCATCGCCGAACCGCGCGCATTTGCCCGTGTGGGCAAGGTTGCCCGGGCAGTGCTGGACGGAAAGGCCCCGCGCATTACCGACGGTGCCACGCATTATCACACCACCGCGGTCAGCCCGAACTGGTCAAAGGTTTTCACCCGCACAGCCAAGATCGGCGTGCATCTCTTCTACCGCGAGGGCGTGCGCACAGCGTCGAACTGACGCCGCGTTTCGACACTGGCACGGCGCCTCCGTTCTTGCTAGGCAGGCGCCCAGCGTCACCTTGCCCGTGGCGAAGCTATCGAAGGCCCGTGCCATGCCGCCCTCCGAAGTCCGCCTTGCCTTCGCGCATCCTTCTGAACGTGCGAATGCCACCGCCGGGTCCGAGCCGCTGGACCGCATTTCGCTGCGCGACCATATCGTCGAAGTCGAGATCGGGGCCTTTCAGGCCGAGCGCGGCGTCACCCAACGTATCTGCTTCAACGTCGTCGTGGAGGTCCGCCCCCTCACGGAGCCGGTGGACGACGATGTCGACCGCATCCTGAGCTATGACCGCGTGACCGAAGCGATTGCGTCCGAACTGAAGGACGAAAGGCTCAACCTTCTGGAAACTCTGGCTGAACGGGTGGCGGATCGGATCCTGAACGAACCGCAGGCCGTCCGGGTTTTCGTTCGCATCGAAAAGCTGGATCGCGGGCCGGGCGCACTGGGGGTGGAAATCGTGCGCGCCAAGGATGAAGGCTGGTCCGCCGACCGGGCTTTCGCTGGCGGCACCCATCCCGAACTCGTCTACCTCAGCAACGCGGCGATTGCGTCGCCGTACCTACCCGGCTGGCTGGATCAGCTCGAAGCGATCGGGCGCCCGGTGGTGATCTGCGTGGGCCCCGCCGATACGCCCGCCCCGCAGGTGCCGCACCGGATGGCGCAGCGCCGGATCGACCTGCTGGCCATCGAACAGAACGCATGGGTGCTTGCCGCCCGCGACGACCGTTGCGTGGTGGTTGAAACCCGTACCGAACTCGACTGGGCCATGAAAAACGGCCAGACCTGTGTCTGGGCGCCTTCCAAGATCGTGCTGGATGCCGTCGATACGCCCTCTGCCCAGCCGCGCGACGCCGTTGCGCTGGCCGCGTGGTTCGCGGCAACCTTCGACGCCGAAGAGATGCTGGTCATCGGGGCGGACGTGCCCAGCGGCGCCTCCGTGCCGCTGCGCGCCGTGCCCGCCACGGCGGAGCGTCTTTAACACCATGGCCACCCTTTATTACCGACCGCTGGTTCAGATCGGTCCTGCCCGGCCCGAGCCTGCCTTGCCACTCGCCGGGGGCTGGGGCTGGTTCACCGACGTCGAGGTGCTGCGCAGGGATGCGCCGCCCTCTTTCCTGCCCGCGAGGGCCCTGCCGCCGGATGTGGCCGCACAGCTCACCGAACCACGGTCGGAAATTGCGGGCCTTGGCATGAACCGCCCGCGCATCATGGGTATCCTCAACGTCACACCTGACAGTTTTTCCGACGGCGGGAAGGACGCCCATGCCGCGGCTGCGGTCGAACGCGGCCGCGCCATGCTGGCGGCAGGGGCCGATATCCTCGATATCGGTGGCGAATCGACCCGCCCTGGTGCAGTGACCGTCCCGGAGGAGGAGGAAATCGCCCGGGTCGTCCCGGTTGTCGCCGGGTTGCGGGCAGCCGGGGTCGGGGGGGTGATCTCCGTCGATACGCGCAAGGCGGCGGTTGCGCGCGCAGCGCTCAATGCAGGGGCCGATCTGGTAAACGATGTCTCGGCGCTCAGCTACGATCCGGCCATGCCGGGCCTTTGCGCCGAACGGGGCGTGCCCGTCTGCGCCATGCACGCCAAGGGCACCCCGGAAGACATGCAAAACGATCCGCGCTATAACGACGTGGTGCTGGATGTCTACGACGCCCTCGCCGCGCGGCTGCAGGCGCTGGAGCATGCGGGCATCCCGCGTCGGCGCATCATCGCCGATCCGGGTATTGGTTTCGGCAAGACGCGCGCGCACAACCTTGCTTTGCTGGCCCGGCTGGGCATCTTTCATGGGCTGGGCGTGCCGCTTTTGCTGGGGGCCTCGCGCAAGGGCTTTATCGGAACGATAGGCAAGGCCCTACAGGCGGCGGATCGAGCACCGGGTTCCATCGCCGTGGCTCTTGCGGGCTTCGCGCAGGGCGTGCAGATGGTGCGGGTGCATGATGTGGCCGAAACGGTTCAGGCCCGCGCGCTCTGGCAGGCGTCGGTGAGCGGATATTTTGAAGAGACGAACGAGGATTGAATGACGAAACTGTTTGGCACCGACGGCGTGCGTGGCACGGCGAACCTCGCTCCGATGACGGCGGAAACCGCCCTGCGCATCGGCGCTGCCGTGGGTCGCTATTTCCGCCGCGATGGCGGCGGTTCGCATCGGGTGGTGATCGGCAAGGATACTCGCCTCTCGGGCTATATGTTCGAAAACGCGCTGACCGCCGGGCTGACCAGCACTGGCATGAACGTATTGCTGCTGGGCCCTGTGCCCACACCGGCGGTGGGGCTTCTGACACGTTCCATGCGCGCCGACCTCGGCGTGATGATCTCTGCCAGCCACAATCCGGCGCATGACAACGGCATCAAGTTCTTCGGCCCGGACGGGTTCAAACTGTCCGATCAGGCGGAAAGCGAGATCGAAACATTGGTGGCCGAGGGGGTGGAACCCACCGGCGCGGGCCAGATCGGTCGCGCCAAACGGATCGATGACGGGCGCTTTCGCTATGTGGAGCGGGTGAAATCCTCCTTCCCGCGTCAGATGAGCCTCGATGGGCTCAAGGTCGTGATCGACTGCGCGAACGGGGCCGCCCACTGCGTGGCGCCGGAAACCCTGTGGGAACTGGGGGCCGAGGTCATCAGCACCGGCGTTTCCCCGAACGGCCACAATATCAACGACGGCTGCGGCTCCACCCACCCGGAGGAGGCCGCGCGCCTTGTGGTGGAAAGGGGCGCTGACGTGGGCATCTGCCTCGACGGTGATGCCGACCGGGTCATCCTGATCGACGAAAAGGGCCGGGTGGGCGACGGCGATCAGTTCATGGCGCTGATGGCCGCCCGCTGGGCCGCGGAAGAGCGCCTCGCCGGAAATGCGCTGGTGGCCACGGTGATGAGCAACCTCGGGCTTGAGCGGTTTCTCGAAGCGAAGGGCCTGCGGCTGGAGCGTACCAGCGTCGGTGACCGCTATGTCGTCGAGCGGATGCGCGAAGGTGGCTTCAACCTCGGCGGCGAACAATCGGGCCATATCGTGATGACCGACCACGCCACGACGGGTGACGGGCTGATGGCGGGGCTGCAGTTCCTGGCCGAGATGATCCGCTCCGGCAAACCTTCCTCCGAATTGCTGGCGCAATTCGAGCCGGTGCCGCAACTGCTGGAAAACGTCCGCTTCGGCGCCGGGCAGGCCCCGCTCGAAACAACCGTGGTGAAATCCGCCATTGCCGAGGCCGAGGCGCGGCTGAGCGGGGGCGGGCGGTTGCTGATCCGCAAATCCGGTACGGAACCGCTCGTCCGCGTTATGGCGGAACATGAGGATGCCGACCTCATGGCGCAATCGGTACGGCTGGTCGTCGATGCGGTGACGGACGCGGTGCGCGTCTGACGCAGCAAGCTTTCAGGCGTCGGCCCGGTTCGGGGCGGCGGCGGTATCCGCTCGCCCTGCGCGCTTGCTGCCGAAAAGACGGCGCAGCGCCCCGTATTGGCTGACCGCGACGCCGATCAGGATCAACCCCATCGCCCAGATGAGCGAGGGGGGCAGCGGTTCCGACAGGATGAGAGCGCCCAGCACCACGGACCACACCGGCACCTGATAGTTCACGAGGCTCATGAAGACCGGCCCCGCGCTGCGCACCACTAGCACCCGCAGGAAATTCGCGGCCGCCGTGGGAACAAGCCCGAGGAAGGCCAGCACCCAGAGGATATCCCCCTCCGGCACAGGCGGCACGCCTTCCACGGCCAAAGCCAGCGGCAGGCTGAAAAAGGCACCGATGATCAGCAAAACGCTGGCAAGGCCAATCGGATCGACCGAAGGCAAGCGCCGCATCAGGATGGAGCCGACCGCATAGCATCCCGCCGCCGCCACGCAGGCGATCCGGCCCGGTGTCTCCAGTGCGGTACCGGTGGAGTCGAAAGCCTGCGCGCCGATCAGCACGACGACGCCTGCGAAACCGATCACGAAACCGATGCCCCGCCGGGGGGTAAGCCGTTCCCCCGGAACGAAGAAATGCGCCAGCGGCAGCACGATGAGCGCGACGGAAGCCATCGAAACCCCGGCGAAGCCGGCGGTCACATATTGCTGACCCCATGCCAGCAGCGCAAAGGGCACGGCGGAACTGACCGCGCCGATGGTCACCAGTGCGGCCAGATCGCGGCGCGCCGGGGGTGCGTCGAAAAGGGCGAAGCCGCGCAGGCTCCAGACCGCAGCCATGACCACGGCGGCGAAACCGACCCGCGAAGCCGCCACCCAGAAGGGCGTCACCCCAGTGAGCGCGATTTCGGTCACCAGAAATGTCCCGCCCCAGACAAAGGCCAGAAGGGCGACCATGGCCCAGCTTGCGGGCGTGATCCGGGGCTGCGGCGTCATGCGAGACGGTCCTTTGCGTGTGCCGGTTCGTGAAACGCGAAGGGCCCCGGCGGTGCCGCCGGGGCCCTCGAGGCGGGCCAGAAGGCCCGCCCCACCTGTCCAATCTGGATCAGTTCTTGGCCTTGTCCACCATCTTGCCTGCGGAAATCCACGGCATCATCTCGCGCAGTTTCTGGCCGACCTGTTCGATCTGGTGTTCGTCGTTGATCCGGCGAGTGCCCTTGAAGAAGGGCTGGCCCACGGAATTTTCCTGCATGAAGTCACGCACGAACTTGCCGCGCTGGATATCGTCCAGAACCGCTTTCATCCGGGCTTTCGTCTCATCGTAGGGCAGGATGCGCGGGCCGGAGACATATTCGCCGTACTCCGCGGTGTTGGAGATCGAGTAGTTCATGTTGGCGATGCCGCCTTCATAGATCAGGTCCACGATCAGCTTCACCTCGTGCAGGCATTCGAAATAGGCCATCTCGGGGGCATAGCCCGCTTCGACCAATGTCTCGAAACCCATGCGGATCAGTTCGACCAGACCACCGCAGAGAACCGCCTGTTCACCGAAGAGGTCGGTCTCGCATTCCTCGCGGAAGTTCGTTTCGATGATGCCCGAACGCCCGCCGCCGATGGCCGAGCAATAGGACAGGCCGATTTCCAGCGCCTTGCCGGAGGCATCGTTATGCACCGCCACGAGGCAGGGCACGCCGCCGCCCTTGGTGTATTCGCCGCGCACGGTGTGGCCGGGGCCCTTGGGGGCCATCATGATGACGTCCACGCCTTCCTTGGGTTCGATCAGGCCGAAATGCACGTTCAGACCATGGGCAAAGGCAATGGCGGCACCTTCGCGGATGTTGTCATGCACGTATTTGCGGTAAGTCTCGGCCTGAAGCTCGTCGGGCATGGTGAACATGATCACATCGGCCCATGCGGCGGCTTCGGCGATTTCCATGACCTTGAGGCCCTCGCCTTCGGCCTTCGCCTTGGAGGCGGAACCTTCGCGCAGGGCGACGACGAGGTTCTTGGCGCCGCTGTCGCGCAGGTTGAGCGCATGGGCATGGCCCTGGCTGCCGTAGCCGAGGATCGCGACCTTCTTGTCCTTGATGAGGTTCACGTCGCAGTCGCGGTCATAGTAAACGCGCATGATTTGGTCCTTTCGGGATGTATTGGTGTCTCTCTGGCTGCGCACCATAGTAATCCGACCGCGATTGGCCATTGGTATTTCATGAGTATTTGTGAAAGGGTGAAGAAGTTTATGCGCGAAACTTGCAAAAGACGTAAAATCAATGCTCGATGACCTTGATCGGCGTATATTGCGGTACTGGCAGGCCGATCCCAGCCTCACGCCGGGGGAACTGGCCGAGCGCAGCGGCTCCACCCCCGGACGGGTGGCGCGACGTATCGCGCGGCTTGAGGATCGTGGCATCGTCAAGGGGGTCGCGGGCGTGGTGGATTGGGCCGTGCTGGGCTATGCGGTGGAAGTATCGCTGAGGATCACGCTGGACAAGACGCAGCCCAATGCCTTCGACGAGTTGATGGCCGAGGCGCGCAAGGTGCCCGAGGTGATCGAGATGCAGACCTTTCTGGGCCGGGTGGACCTGCGCCTGTCGGTCATCGCGCGGGACATGGCCCATTATCAGGACATCTATCGCAGCCGTATTCTGACCCTGCCGCATATCGCCGATATCGAGGCGCTGATGCATGTGGCGCGGATCAAGTCGAAGGAGACATTGCCGCTGTGATCGCGCTCGATGAGACCGACCGGGAATTGATCCGCGCGTTGATGCGCGACGCGGCCCAAAGCACCGCGGCGCTGGGGCGGGCGCTGGGCCTGTCCCAGCCCGCCACATGGCGGCGCATCCGCCGGCTGGAGGAGGCGGGCGTCTTTGCGGGACGGCGTCTGCGGCTCGATGCCGAGGCGCTGGGGTTCGGGGTGACCGTGTTTCTGGGGGTAAAGCTGGCCCGGAAGGGGCGGGTGAGCCTTGAGGATTTCGAACGGGCCGTGGCCGCCATACCCGAGGTGCAGACGGTGGAACATGTTCTGGGGCTTTATGATTACCGCCTGCGCGTGGTGGCGCGCGACCTGCCTGATTTTGAACGGGTTCTGCGGCGGCGGATCATGACCTTGCCGGGTGCCGGTGAAGTGGAAGCCAATGTGCTGCTGAGCGAGGAACGGCTTGCGGGTCCGCTGTGACCGGGGCAAGCTGCGCCGTGGCGATCAAACAATGGAGTATGAGATGAGCAAGGTTGACCCTGACGGATTGATGGAATTCTCGGTGGTGTTCACCGACCGCTCGCTCAATCACATGTCCGCCGCGTTTCAGGAGGTGATGCGCGACATCTCCTCTATGCTGCGCAAGGTCTATAACGCCCATGCGGTCGCCGTCGTGCCCGGGGGCGGCACCTACGGCATGGAAGCGGTCGCCCGGCAATTCGCGCGCGGGGCGGAAGTGCTCGTGGTGCGCAACGGGTGGTTTTCCTATCGCTGGAGCCAGATCATCGAGACAGGAGACCTGACCGGCAATGCGACGGTGATGGCCGCCCGTCCCACGGGTAACACCGCGCCCAGCCCCTTCGCGCCCGCCGCCATTGAAGAGGTCACCGCCGCCATCCGCGAACGGCGCCCCGCGATGGTCTTTGCCCCGCATGTGGAAACCTCGGCTGGGGTCATTCTGCCGGACGATTACCTGACCCAGCTGGCCGAGGCGGCCCATGAGGTGGGTGCCTTGCTGGTGCTGGATTGCATCGCCTCGGGCAGCGCGTGGATCGACATGGAAGCGCTGGGCGTGGATGTGCTTATCTCCGCCCCGCAAAAGGGGTGGAGCGCGTCGCCTTCCGCCGGGTTGGTCATGCTTTCGGCCCGGGCAGAGGACAAGTTGGCCGAGACCGCATCGGACAGTTTCGCGCTCGATCTGGCGAAATGGCGCAGTATCATGAAAGCCTATGAGGGCGGCGGCCATGCCTATCACGCCACCATGCCCACGGATGCCCTGCGCGGGTTCCGCGATGCCATGCGCGAAACGATGGATTTCGGGCTGGAGGAGGCCCGCGACGCGCAGTGGCGGCTGGGCGACGGGGTGCGGCAGATGCTGGCGCGGCGCGGGGTCGTTTCGGTTGCGGCGCAGGGGTTCGGCGCGCCGGGCGTGGTTGTGGGCTATACCGATGACCCGGAGGTGCAGTCGGGCCGGGCCTTTGCCGCCGAGGGCATGCAGATCGCGGCGGGCGTTCCGCTGCAGGTGGGGGAGCCTGCGGGCTTCAGCACCTTCCGGCTGGGTCTTTTCGGTCTGGACAAGCTGCGGGACGTGGATGCCACGCTGGCCCGGATGGAGCCTGTCATCGACAAGGTGTTGGGCAAACCCAAGGCCGAAGCCGGTTAACGCAGGCCAAGGCCCATCTGCATCAGCAGGCGCCGTACCGGTGCCATGGAATAGAGCGCATCAAGCCCCAGCGCGCGGGCATCCCGCGCCAGCGGGCTGGAGGCCTGGCTTGCGCGGTTGAGCAGGTCGATCCCCTGTATCCGCAGGGAGACCTGTGGATGGCGCTTGCTGTGATAGGTTTCCAGCAAGGTGACGTTGCCCGGATCGATCCTGTCGGATTGCGCCAGTTCCAGCAAGGTCGCGAGGTCTGCAAGGCTCAGGTTCAGGCCCTGCGCGCCGATGGGTGGCAGCACATGCGCGGCCTCTGCGATGAGTGCGACCCGTTCACCGGACATCCGCGCCGCCTGTTGGCTGATGATCGGCCAGAGCGCGCGGGGACTGGCCAGCGTAAGCGGCCCGAAGATATGGCTGCTGCGGTCGGTCATCTCCGCTTCAAAGGCGGCGGGGTCCAGCTTTGACCGGCGGACCTGTTCCGGGCCGTCATCCATCCAGACCACAGCGGAGCAGGGCATGCCGCCCCGGTCCGGCAGGGGCACCAGCGTGAAAGGACCGCCCGTGCGATGCACCTCTGTCGAGACATCGTTGTGAGGAATGGGATGGGTGACAGCGAAGGCCAGCGCCTTCTGCCCGTAGCGGCGGGTGCTGACCGGGATGCCCGCAGCCTGCCGCATGGGGCTGTCGCGACCGTCCGCCGCCACGACGAGCCGCGTGCGGATACGGCTGCCGTCATCGAGTGTGACGCGCGCCTCGGTGGTGCGCGCCAGTAGACCGGCGGCGCCGACGCCGGGGCGGAACCGGACGGTGTCAAGCTCCCCCAGCCGGGCCACCAGCACGCGGCGCAGCAGCCAGTTGGGAAAATTCCAGCCGAAGGGTTGGTCCGATATATCGGCGGCATCGAATTCGCGTACAACGCGGGCGCGCCCGTCCTCCCCGCCCGCATCGATGATACGCATCACCTGCAGGGGGGCGGCCTCCGGCGCGAGCGCCTGCCACAGGCCCGCGGCTTCCAGCACCTGCCGGGCCGGTTGCAGCAAGGCGGTGGAGCGCATGTCGGCACCTGTGGCCTCGCCATCTGTCACCGGGGCCGCGGGATCGACGCAGAGGACCGAAAAGCCCGCGCTGCCGAAAGCCGCCGCCGCCGTTAGCCCGGCGATACCTCCGCCGGAAACCACAATGTCGAAATCTTCGGTCATACCGCCCACTTAGGGCGCAAGCAGGCGGAGGAAACCACCCAGATCATCGGTATGATACTGCACATGTTCGCCCGGGTCGCGGGCGGGGGACACATGCACGGTGCGCATGCCCATGGCGTGCGGCGCGGCAAGGTTGCGGGCGTCATCCTCGAACATGGCGGCACAAAGCGGATCGAGCCTGTCGGCGGCAAAGACCGTATCGAAGGCGGCGCGCTCAGGCTTGGGCAAAAAGCCCGCGTGTTCGACCCCGTAGACCGCATCGAAGAGACCCGAAAGCCCGCGGGCGGCCAGCACCCGTTCGGCGTAGGGCGCGCAGCCGTTGGTATAGACGATGCGCCGCCCCGGCAGGTCACGGATGCGCGCGGCAAGCTCGGCATCGGGCAGCAGGCTCTCCATCGAGATGTCATGCACATCCTCAAGGTAGGGCGCCGGGTCGACCCCGTGTTCTCGCATCAGGCCTGCCAGCGTCGTGCCATAGGTCTGCCAGTAATGCAGCCGCAGGCGATCCGCCTCCGCCCGGTCGACTTTCAGCGCCTCCATCACCCATGCGGTCATGCGTTGTTCGATCAGGTCGAACAGGCGGGCCGAGGGCGGATAAAGCGTATTGTCGAGGTCGAAGACCCAGGACGTGACATGTGAAAAGGCTTCTCGCGGCATGGTGCCGTGGTAGGCCGCCCCGCCGCGCCGCGCAAGGGCGGAGGCTTGCGCATATGGTCGCGGCGGGTAAGGTTGCGCCACTTGCAGGGACAGACAGATGACAGCACCGAAACCCGGATCGACCGACGCCTATTCCATGATCCTCGACGCGATCGACGTGGGGATCTATCGCCCCGGGGACCGGCTGGTGGAAAGCGAGCTGGCCGACCGCTTCGGCGTGTCGCGCACCCCCGTCCGCGAAGCCTTGCAGCGGCTCGAGACCCAGTCGCTGCTGGCGCGGGACGGGCGCAGCCTGATCGTGGCCTCATTGGATCACAACCAGATGGCGGAACTTTACGTGGTGCGCGGCGCGCTGGAGGGGTTGGCCGCCCGGCTTGCGGCGCGTCACGCCACCGCGGAGGAGGTCCGCGTCCTGCGGGAAATGGTGGAGGCGGACGACGCGCTCAAGGATCGTCCTGCGGCGCTGGCGCGGGCGAACCGGCGGTTCCACCGCCAGATACATCTCGCCTCGCACAACCGGTTCCTGGTGCAGCAACTCGACCTCGTGCATCGGTCTATGGCGCTGATGGCGACCTCCTCCCTCGCTGTGGAGGGACGCGGTGCGATTGCACAGGCCGAACACGACGAGATCGTGCGCCGGATCGAAGCCCGCGACGAGGACGGCGCGGATGCGGCGCTGCGCACCCATATCTCCGTCGCCTTCATGACCCGGTTGAAGCAAGAGGCGGCACAGTCGCAGGAGGCGGAGGAGTGACGCTGGCGCGGGGTACGCCCACCGCTTTTGGTGCCGTGTGCCGGGCGGCAGAGGGCAGGGCGGGGGAAAGCCCGTGCTGGGTCTTGTCCCAGTAGAACGGCGCCATCACGAATTCAGCCAATGCCTTGAACGCGGCTGCCGTCGCAAGGGTGAAGTACACCGGCAGCACCGGCACGAAGGCCAGCAGCCCGGGCCGCCCCGAATGCAGCGCCGCATAGGCCGCCATGCCGAGGTTCAGCACCTCGGCAAAGACGAAGAGCCCGATGAGCGCCAGCATCACTCCTTGCCCCAGCACATCGGCGGCGGGGTGGGGGATGCCGAAGGGCATGACCCAGAAGGACCACAACAGCGGCGCGAGCAGAAATTGCGAGAACGTCGCGAGGAAGAGCGTCTGCACCCCCAGAAACCGGAGCGCCCCCAGTTCGGACCAGAGGCGCGCCGGGCGGCGCATGTGCACGCACCATGTCACGAGAAAGCCCTTGAGCCAGCGCGATCGTTGCCTGACCCAGGGCCATGGCCGGGCCGTGGCTTCCTCAAAGGTGGCGGTGTGCATCAGTTCCGTCCGGTAGCCGTGCCGGGCGAGCCGCAGGCCCAGATCGGCGTCCTCTGTGACGTTATGGGCATCCCAGCCGCCCAGTTGCTCCAGCCGGTGGCGGCGGAAAAACAGCGTGGTGCCCCCGAGCGGCAGGACAAACCCCAGCCGCGCCAGTCCCGGCAGCAGCACGCGCCACCATGTGGCATATTCCAGCGTGAAGCAGCGGGTGATGAGGTTCCTGCCCGTATTGTAATAATCGAGCACACCCTGAAGGCAGGCGACATCGGGGGCGGCGCGGTGAAATTGCTGCACGACCCGTTCCAGCTGGTCGGGGGCGGGGGCGTCTTCGGCATCCCAGACCCCAATGATATCGCCCGCGCAGAAATTGAGCGCGTAGTTGAGCGCGCGGGGTTTCGTGCGTAGCCGCGACGCGTCCGGCACTTCCAGAACACTCATCCACGGCGGCAGGGCGGTGCACCGCAACGCCTCCCGGGTTACGGCGTCGTCCTGTTCCAGCACCAGCACCACGTCGAGCAACGATTTGGGATAGGTCAGACGCGTGAGCCGCTCAACGAGGTGGCAGGCGATATTCTCTTCCCGAAAGAGCGGCACCAGCACCGAAACCCGGGGCAGGCGGAAGCCATCGCCCCCGGGGGCGGAAGACGCAGGCCCTCCTTCGGCCTGCGCGGGCGCGGTCAGATGCGCCACGAAGGCCGCAGCCTTGAGTGCGACGCAGAGGGCGAGCGTCAGGCTGGCCCAGAGGATGCCCAATGCCAGCGTCCACCCCGGCGCGGCGGCGGCGCACAGGGCCAGCAGCGCCGCCAGCCCCCCGGCCCATGCGATGCGCCGACGGTGATTGACGGCCCATCCCCGGCAGCTTTCGGCGGCGGGAACGCGCGTCGCGGCGGCAAAGGCCAGTTCATCGCCATAGAGCCGACCGATCGTGCGCACGATATCTTCCTGCGTTGCCAGAACCGGGAGCATTCGCTGCCCCTCCGGCCCCATGCTGGCGCGCAGCTCGTCAAACAGGTCGGGCCTGTTGGTCGCCACAAGAAGCAGACCGTCCGCCTGTTTCCACGGGGTGACGCCGTGGCGCAGGCAGACGGAAACCGGCAAGCGGCGCGCAACGGAAATCTCGGGCGGCTTTCGGTCAAGGTCGATGACCCGCAGCCCGTTCTGCCGAGCAAGCCCCGCCAGCAGTTGGGCTTCGGTCAGCAATCCCTCAACCAGCAGCACTTCACCCAGCAGCCTGTCCATCCGGCGCTGCAGGATCAGCGCATGGGCAAGATCCGCCTGCGTGATATGCCCCAGTTCGACAAGGCATTGCCCCAGCGTCCGCGGCGGAGCCCGCGCCGCGCGCGCATTCGCGAGTTCCAGCGAGAGGTTGATCATGCGGACCTGCCAATTCCTTCAATGCCGAAGGAAGGTGGCAGAGCTTGGTTAATCGTCTCTTAATGCCCGGGAAGGCCGGAAGGGTCGAAGAGCCAGATCAGGCGGCGCGGTCGTCCATGGCGGCGGCGAACCTTTCAAACAGGTAATAGCTGTCCTGCGGGCCGGGGCTCGCCTCGGGGTGATGCTGGACGGACCATACCGGCCGCCCCTCCATCCGGATGCCGCAGTTCGACCCGTCGAACAGCGACACATGCGTTTCGCGCACCCCGGCGGGCAGGCTTTGGGAATCCACCGCGAAACCATGGTTCATCGAGGTGATTTCGACCTTGCCGGTGTCGTTGTCCCGCACCGGATGATTGGCCCCGTGATGGCCATGGCCCATCTTGACGGTCCGCGCCCCCAGCGCGATTGCCAGCATCTGGTGGCCAAGGCAGATGCCAAAAACCGGCAGCTCCGTCTTTTCCAGCACATCGCGGATCATCGGCACCGCGTAGGCGCCCGTGGCGGCCGGGTCGCCGGGACCGTTCGACAGGAAGACGCCGTCGGGGTTGTGGGCCATCACGTCCTCGTAGGTGGCGCTGGCCGGAAGCACCGTCACGTCGCAACCGGCGGAGGCGAGGCACCGAAGGATGTTGCGCTTCGCGCCGTAGTCCACCGCGACGACCTTGTGGCGGGGGTTGGTCTGCTCGGCAAAGCCTTCGGGCCAGGCCCAACGCATTTCATTCCAGCGATAGGATTGCGCGCAGGTGACATCCTTCGCGAGGTCCACGCCTTCCAGCCCGGCGAAGTCCCGTGCCGCCTTCACCAGTGCTTCGATATCGAAGTTGCCGGAAGGGTCATGGGCCAGCGCGGCATGGGGTGCGCCAGCCTGCCGGATCGCGCGGGTCAGGCGGCGGGTGTCCACACCTCCGATAGCGATGCGTCCGCGCCCCGCCAGCCAGTCCGACAGGTGCTGCGTCGCGCGCCAGTTGCTGGGCTCGGTCGGCATCCATTTGACGACCATGCCCGCCGCGACCGGATCGCCGGTTTCGTCGTCCTGCGGGTTGGTGCCCACGTTGCCGATGTGCGGGAATGTAAAGGTAACGATCTGACCGGCGTAGGAGGGATCGGTCATGATCTCCTGATAGCCGGTCATGGAGGTGTTGAAGCAAAGCTCGGCCACGGTCTGGCCGGTGGCGCCGAACCCCATGCCGTAGAAGATTGAACCGTCCGCGAGGGCGAGGCAGGCGGTCGGGCGGGAAGCGGGCGCGGACATGGGGCAGACTCCGGCGAATGGAAAGGGGGCAAACGGGGCGCAATCTAGTTGGGGCGCCAGCCGGGGTCAAGGGGCCGGGCGATCATATAAAACTAGCGAAATCATCATCTTATCTGAACGCGCAGGTATAGTTGCCTCGCAGGGAGTTCAGGGTGCAGGCAGGTCCGGCCCCTCGTCCAGCGGTGCCATCAGGTCGACGATCTGGTCGCGCAGCCAGCTATGCGCCGGGCTGGCGGTGTTGCGCCGGTGCCAGATCATGCAGATCTGGGCCGGTTCGATAGGCATCGGGGGGCGAAACACGTCGATCCCGGCGTGGGGGGCGATATGCTCTGCCAGTTGTGTCGGCAGCAGCGCGATGAGGTCGGACCCCGCAACCGCGCGGTAGACGCCCGAGAAGACCGCCATGGTCATCACCACCCGCCGCGCCCGCCCGACCCGTGCCAGCGCGGCGTCGCCCATGGCCGCGACCTTGCCCTCGGGCGAAAAGAGGACGTGCCCGATGTCGCAAAAGAGGTCGATGGGAACAACCGCCCCCGGCGCCACCCCCGCCCGTGCAAGGCGCGGATGGTCCCGCCGCGCGATGACGGAAAAGGAAGACCCGAAAATGCGCTGGGATTCGATCCGGTCGGGCAGGTCCATCTCCGGAACCAGCGCCACGTCCACGTCGTAGCGGTCGAGCGTATCGGCATAGCTGTCAGGGACGAGGTCCACGAGATGCACGAGCATCAGCGGCGCCTGCAGGGACAATCGGTCCGCCAGCCGGGGCATCAGCATCTCGGCAAAGAAATCGCTGCCCGAGATGCGGAACCGCGCCTGCGCCGTTTGCGGATCAAAGACCTTCGCCCCGTGGATCAGCGCCTCCACCCGGTCCAGCGTTTCGCGCAGCGGAGTTTCCAGCGAAAGCGCGAAATGCGTGGGCTCCAGCCCCTGACCCCGGCGAAAGAACAATTCATCCCCCAGCGCGCTGCGCAATCGCCCGAGGGCGGCGGAAACGGCGGGCTGCGAAAGGCCCAGATGCTCCCCCGCGCGGACGGTGGAATGATGCTGCAACAGCGCGTCCAGCACCCGCAGCAGGTTCAGATCGAAGTTGGTTATATTGGCCATTCGTATTAATTCTATGCGATCAATCGATTTGTTATATACCACGCTTTCGCCTATTCTGCGCATACGAAGGCGCCTTCGTTTCCAACCCAGCAAAGCGGAGGAAACGATGTTGAACTCATCCACAGCACATGACGCGGTCACATGGCTTGGCGTCACCTATCAAACGCTTCTCGGGGCCGCGGAAACGGGCGGGAGCCTGTCGATCGTCGAGTCCGTTTCGCCCCCGGCCTCCGGGCCGCCGCGCCATGTCCATGCCGATGCCTGCGAAGCCTTCGTGGTGCTGACCGGCGATGTCGAATTCTGGCTGGAGGGCGAGAGTTTCATTCGCGGCCCGGGGCAGGCGGTCTTTGTACCACGCGGCAAGGAACACACATTCCGCGTCGTGAGCGATGTGCCCTCCCGACATCTCGTTATCCTCACGCCGGGGGGCTTCGAGGAGTTCTTTCATGAAATGGCGGAGGGCCAGTTCCGTATTCCCGAGGACATGCCAGAGATCACCCGCAGCGCGGAGCGCCATCACCTGACCTTCACCGGCCCGCCCTTGGGCGCAGAGGCGGAGGCCGTGCAATGAGACCGGTCGTCACGCTTTTCGTCGCCACCGGCGCGTTCTTCGCGCTTTGCGGGATGGTCTGGGGTATCCAGATGGCGGCGACCGGCGACCATACGCTGTCCCCGGCGCACGGGCATCTCAACCTCGTGGGCTTCGTGCTGATGTCGATCTTCGGCGCCTATTACGCGCTGACGCCGCGGGCAGCCGCCACGGGCCTCGCGCGTTTGCACTACGGGCTTTCGGTGCTGGCCGTCCTGTCGCTGGCCCCGGGGATCGCGCTCGCGATCCTTGGAAGGACCGAGGTGCTGGCGCTTCTGGGCTCATTCCTGACGCTCGCCAGCATGGCGTTGTTTCTTTTCGTGGTCCTGCGCCACGGCGTCGGCGAAGAAGGCAGAGCAGCGATGGCCCCGTCACCCGCCTGAACCACCGCGCAGGCGCTGCCATTGCCTGCGCGGAATACATTGGATAATGTCCGGTCTTCATGCGTCAAAAAGGACCACAACCGGACATGACCCTGCGTACCCAGATCTCCGATTCCCTGAAACAGGCGATGAAGGACAAGGATGCCAACCGGCTGTCCACGCTGCGACTGATCAATGCGGCCATCAAGGACAAGGACATCGCCGCCCGCTCTACCGGGCAGGACGAAGGGGTGAGCGAGGACGAAGTGCTCGCCATTCTGGGCAAGATGTCCAAGCAACGGCTGGAATCGGCCCGCGCCTACGAAGAAGGCGGGCGGCTCGATCTTGCGGACCGGGAGCGGGAGGAGATCAGCGTGATCGAGGAGTTCCTGCCGCGCCAGTTGGATGAGGCTGAAAGCGCCCGGGCGGTGGACGAGGCCGTGGCCGAGGTTGGCGCCACGTCGATCCGCGACATGGGCAAGGTGATGGGCATTCTCAAATCCCGCTACACCGGACAGATGGATTTCGGCACCGTGGGGCCGATGGTCAAGAACCGCCTGAGCTGACGCTTTCGCAAGCCCTCTACCGGGCGAGCGAACGCTGCAGTTCCTCGAAAAGTGCGATGCGCTCGTCCTCGCTCAGAAACGCGCCGATCTCGACCTCGCGCCCCTTGCCGCTGAGGGTGACGTAATGGGGCACCGGCCCGCCCTTTTCGTACTTGGTGACGGTCGTCCAGTAGCGGTTGCAATCCCATTCCTTCACCACCCCGTCGGGCCGCCGGTGTGTCAGCCGCGCGGTATCGGTATCGAGCGTCAACACCTCTTCGATGCGCCGCGCGTGATGATTGCGCTGCAGGGCAAAGTAGATCCCGGCCACCGCCAGCAACACAAAGGGAAGCAGCCCCCAAAGCAGTTTCGTGCCCAGCAACGGCAAGGTGGGGATGAGGATCAGCGTGAAGGTCGCCAGAATGAAGGCCGCGAACCCCTTGGGGGGCAGCGACTGATGCGGCCAGAGCCTGAGCCGCCGTGCCGGTGCATCCGGCGGAGTGGTCCATTCGTAGGGCATGTCGCAATGATAGGCGCGCGCGCTGCCCCGGCAATGCGGCGAATGGACCGGACGCAGTATTCTTAAGGTACTTCCCACGACACGTCTGTCACTTCTTTTTTGGCAGGAAGTGATGGAGTAGGCGGCCAAGGCATTAACCCCTCGGCCGCCCGACAGTCGGGGCCTATTCCAGTTCCACCAACAGGTCCTTGGCGTCGATCTGGGTGCCGGGCTGGACGTGTACGGCCTTGATCACGGCGGCGCGTTCGGCGTGGATGCCCGTTTCCATCTTCATCGCTTCGATGGTCAGCAGCAGATCGCCCTTGGCGACCTTGGCCCCGGCCACCGCACCGACGGAGGCGACGACACCGGGCATGGGCGCCCCCACGTGGTTTTCATTGCCTGCCTCGGCCTTGGGGCGCTGGGCCGCGCTGGCCTTGACCACCCGGTCGGCGACCCGGATCACCCGGGGCTGGCCGTTGAGTTCGAAGAAGACCTTCACCTCACCGTCTTCATTGGTGTCGCTGGTGGCCTGCATGCGGATTTCCAGCGTCTTGCCGGGGTCGATCTCGGCCGAGATCTCCTCGCCCGGTTCCATGCCGTAGAAGAATGTGCGTGTGGGCAGCGTCCGCACCGGGCCGTATTGCCGGTGCCGACCCATGTAATCGAGGAAGACCTTGGGATACATCAGGTATCCGCAAAGGTCGTCGTCATCGATCCGCATGCCGTCAAGCTCTTCGGACAATTCCTTGCGCGTCGCTTCCAGATCCACCGGGGCGAGGTGCTTGCCCGGGCGCTCCGTCATCGGTTCCTCGCCTTTCAGCACTTTCTTGACGATGCGGTCCGGGAAGCCGCCGGGGGGCTGGCCCAGATTGCCGCGCATCATGTCCACGACGGAATCGGGGAAGGAAACATCGACCTCCGGGTCCTCCACCTGCGCGCGGGTCAGGCCCTGGCTCACCATCATCAGGGCCATGTCCCCCACCACCTTGGACGAGGGCGTGACCTTCACGATGTCGCCGAACATCTGGTTCACATCCGCATAGGTCCGCGCCACTTCGGGCCAGCGGTCATCCAGACCCATGGAGGCCGCTTGTGCCTTGAGGTTGGTGAACTGGCCGCCGGGCATCTCGTGCAGATAGACCTCGGACGAAGGCGCCTGCATCCCGGTCTCGAATGCGGCGTAGTGCTTGCGCACCTCTTCCCAGTAATCCGAGATTTCGCGCACCGCGGGCATGCTTAGGCCGGTATCCCGGTCGGTATGGCGCAGCGCCTCCACCACCGAGCCGAGCGTCGCCTGGGAGGTATTTCCCGAAAACGCGTCCATCGCGCAATCCACCGCGTCGACCCCGGCCTCGGAGGCGGCAAGGATCGTCGCGCAGGCGATGCCCGCCGTGTCATGGGTGTGGAAATGGATGGGCAGGCCGACCTCTGACTTGAGCGCCTTGACCAGCGCGCGGGCCTGCGCGGGCTTCAGCAGCCCTGCCATGTCCTTTAGCCCCAGAACATGGGCCCCCGCGTCGCGCAACTCCTTGCCCATGGCGACGTAGTACTTCAGGTCATACTTGGCCCGGTCCGGGTCGAAGATATCGCCGGTGTAGCAAATCGTGCCTTCGCAGACCTTGTTCGCCTCCTGCACCGCGTCCATCGCGACGCGCATGTTCTCCACCCAGTTGAGACTGTCGAAAACGCGGAAGACGTCCACCCCGGTTTCCGCCGCCGTGGCGACGAACTTCTGCACCACGTTGTCGGGATAGTTTGTGTAGCCGACGCCGTTGGAGGCGCGCAGCAGCATCTGGGTCATCAGGTTCGGCATCGCCGCGCGCAGGTCGCGCAGCCTTTGCCAGGGGCATTCCTGCAGGAAACGATAGGCCACATCGAAAGTGGCGCCGCCCCAGCATTCGACGGAGAAAAGCTGCGGCAGGTTGGCGGAATAGGCCGGTGCCACCTTGATCATGTCGATGGAGCGCATCCGCGTCGCCAGAAGGGACTGGTGCCCGTCACGCATCGTGGTATCGGTGATCAGCAACTGGCGCTGCTGGCTCATCCAGTCCGCGACCGCCTGCGGGCCTTTCTGCTCAAGCAGGTTGCGGGTGCCCATCTGCGGTTCTGCCCGCTTTGCCGGCGGGCGCGGATCCTTCAGATGTGCCGGGGGCCGGGGGTGGCCCTTGGTTTCGGGATGCCCGTTCACCGTAATGTCGGCGATGTAATTCAATACCTTGGTCGCCCGGTCGCGCCGCTTGGTGAACTGGAACAGCTCCGGCGTCTGGTCGATGAACTTGGTGTGGTATTCGTCGTTCAGGAAGGTGGGGTGTTTCAGCAGGTTCTCGACAAAGGCGATATTGGTGGAAACACCGCGCACGCGGAATTCGCGCAGCGCCCGGTCCATCCGCGCGATGGCCATCTCCGGCGTGGGGGCCTTCGCCGTCACCTTCGTGAGCAGGCTGTCGTAATAGCGCGTGATCACCCCGCCCGCGTAGGCGGTCCCCCCGTCGAGCCGGATGCCCATGCCGGTGGCGGAGCGATAGGCGGTGATGCGGCCATAATCGGGGATGAAATTGTTCTGCGGATCCTCGGTGGTAACCCGGGTCTGGAGCGCGTGGCCATTCAGCGTGATCTGGGACTGGTTTTCCTTGCCCGTCGCCTCCGCCAGGGTCTTGCCTTCGGCGATGAGGATCTGCGCGCGCACGATGTCGATGCCCGTGACCTCTTCGGTGACGGTATGTTCGACCTGCACGCGCGGGTTCACTTCGATGAAGTAGAATTTCTCATCCGCCATATCCATCAGGAATTCGACGGTACCCGCGCATTCGTAATCCACATGCGCGCAGATCCGGCGGCCCAGCTCGCAAAGCTCATCCCGCTGAGCCTGCGTGAGATAGGGCGCGGGTGCGCGTTCGACGACCTTCTGGTTGCGCCGCTGGACCGAGCAGTCGCGTTCGAAAAGGTGATAGATCCCGCCGTGCTTGTCGCCGAGGATCTGCACCTCCACGTGCCGCGCCTTGAGGATCATTTTTTCCAGGTAGCCTTCACCGTTGCCAAAGGCCGCCTCCGCCTCGCGCCGGCCCTCGCGGACCTTTTCCTTGAGTTCGGAGGCCTTCATGATGGGCCGCATCCCGCGCCCGCCGCCGCCCCAGGACGCCTTGAGCATCAGGGGATAGCCCACCTCTTCGGCCTGGCGGGCGATTTCGTCCATGTCGTCGCCCAGCACTTCGGTCGCGGGAATGACGGGCACGCCCGCCTCGACGGCGACGCGCCGCGCACTGGCCTTGTCCCCCAGCGCGCGCATGGTTTCCGCGCGCGGACCGATGAACGCGATGCCGTTGTTTTCGCAGGCATCGACGAATTCGGGGTTCTCGGACAGCAGGCCATAGCCCGGGTGTATCGCGTCGGCGCCGGAGGCTTTGGCCACGCGGATCATCTCGTCAATGCTGAGGTAGGCCGCCACCGGGCCCAGCCCTTCGCCGATACGATAGGCTTCGTCCGCCTTGAAGCGGTGCAGCCCCAGCTTGTCTTCTTCGGCATAGACCGCGACCGTCTTCTTGCCCATCTCATTGGCGGCGCGCATCACGCGGATCGCGATTTCGCCGCGGTTGGCGATGAGGATTTTGCGGAATTCGGTCATTTGGATCGTCCCTTGGATTAACGTAGCGGCAGTCTACGGATGCTGCGATGCAGCGCAATGCCTGCTTGGCTGTTTTCTAGCCCATAAGTTTGCTGATCTGCGCCTGCAAAGACAGTTTTTTTGATCCTTGGGCGCCGGTTTTCGTTCAGGCAATCCGAAAGGGCGGGGGCAGATGCGCCAGATCGGCGGCGCCCAACTGCCCCATGTTAGCGGTAAGGTCGCGGCGCAGCAGTTCTATCAGGTGATCGACCCCGCGCGGCCCAAAGGCGGCGAGGGCGAAGTGAAAGGCGCGCCCCAGCATGACGAAGTCCGCCCCGCTGGCCAGCGCGCGCAGGATGTCCAGCCCGGATTCCACGCCGCTGTCGAAGATGATCGGCAGATCGGTGGCGGCGCGCACATCCGGCAGGGCGTCGATCGCGGGCGGTGCCCCGTCGAACTGGCGGCCTGCGTGATTCGACACCCAGATCGCATCCACCCCCGCTTTTTCGAGCCGCTCCGCATCCTCGGCCCGCAGCACGCCCTTCACCACGAAGGGGCCGCCCCAAGCCGCGCGCAACCATTCGACGTAGTCCCAGCCCGGCGCGGTACGCAACAGATAGCCCACGTGGGCCGTGGACGAGAGGCTCCCGCCGGCCAACCCTTCGATATACTTGTCGAGCATCCGCATATGCGGCATCCCCCGCCGCGCCATCTGCGTGGCCCACGCCGGGCGCATCGCAACCTGCGCCATCAGGCGCGGGGTCAGCCGGGGCGGGTTGGTCAGGCCAGAGCGTGTCTGGCGTTCGCGCCGCGATGCGACCGGCACGTCCGCCGTCAGGACGAGCGTCCCGAAACCAGCATCCCGGGCGCGCGCCAGCATATCGGTCCGGATTTCGGGATCGCGGGGCGGGTACATCTGGAACCACGCTTGGTCCCCGAGGTGCGGGGCGAGGTCTTCGGGGCTTTGCGAGGCGACGGTGGACAGGCTGTAGGGAATGCCTGCCCGCGCGGCGGCCCGGGCAAGGTGGCCTTCGGCATCGGGCCAGATCAGGCCCGACATGCCGACCGGGGCGACCCCGAAGGGCAGCGGCAGGTTCTGCCCCATCAGTTGAACGCTCAGGTCCGGCTCCATCTCTCCGTGCAGGATCGACGGCATGAGGCCGATCCGGTCCAGCGCCGTGCGGTTGCGCGCCTTGGCCGCTTCGGTGCCGGTGCCCGAATCGAGGTATTCCCAGACGAATTTGGGCAAACGACGGCGCGCGCGCTTGCGCAGATCGGAAAGGGCGGGGTAGGTGGCGTGCAGATCCATGGCGGCATCTGGGGGAGTGCTGAACAGATTGTCCAGCCTTTGCGTTCGGACCCCCGAGAGGTTGGATAACACGAGAACAGGTGGAGAACATGGGTTTCGTTTGCAAGGATTCAGGTTTAGGTTCGCCCCATGAGTGATTTCGACGAAATGGACGCCTTCGAATCCGCTTCGCTGTCCGCGCGGGCGATGGCCGCGCGACCGCAGCCTTACCTCGACGGGCTGAACCCGGCGCAGCGTGCGGCGGTGGAACAGATGGACGGCCCGGTGCTGATGCTGGCCGGGGCGGGGACGGGCAAGACACGCGCGCTGACCGCGCGGATCGTTCACCTGCTCAATACCGGAAGGGCCCGGCCCAACGAGGTGCTGGCCGTCACCTTTACCAACAAGGCCGCACGGGAAATGAAGAACCGTGTCGGCGATATGCTGGGCCGCCAGATCGAGGGGATGCCATGGCTCGGCACCTTTCACGCCATCTGCGTCAAACTGCTGCGGCGCCATGCCGAACTGGTCGGGCTGAAAAGCAACTTCACTATTCTGGACACCGACGACCAGCTTCGCCTGCTCAAGCAACTGGTGGCCGCCGATGGCATCGATGACAAGCGCTGGCCCGCGCGGCTGCTGGCCGGGATCATCGACGGCTGGAAGAACCGCGCCCTGACACCGGACAGGATTCCCGCCGCCGATGCCGGAGCCTACAATCATCGCGGGGCGGAGCTTTACGCGCAGTATCAGGCGCGGCTGAAAGAGCTGAACGCCACCGATTTCGGCGATCTGCTGCTGCATATGGTCACGATCTTCCAGACCCACGAAGACGTGCTGGCCCAGTATCAACGCTGGTTCAAATACATCCTCGTGGACGAATATCAGGATACCAACGTCGCCCAGTACCTCTGGCTGCGGCTCTTGGCGCAGGGGCACCGCAACATTTGCTGCGTCGGTGACGATGACCAGTCGATCTATGGCTGGCGCGGGGCCGAGGTGGGCAACATCCTGCGCTTCGAAAAGGATTTCCCCGGCGCCCATGTGGTGCGGCTGGAACAGAATTATCGCTCCACGCCCCATATCCTCGCCGCCGCATCGGGCGTGATCGCGGGCAACGAGGGCCGGCTGGGCAAAACACTCTGGACCGAGGCGCAGGAGGGCGAGAAGGTCCGCCTAATCGGCCATTGGGACGGTGAGGAGGAAGCCCGCTGGATCGGGGACGAGATCGAGGCGGCGCAGCGCGGGACGCGCGGTCAGCGGCCATATTCGCTCGACGATATGGCGATCCTCGTGCGGGCCAGCCACCAGATGCGCGCCTTCGAGGACCGGTTCCTCACCATCGGTCTTCCCTACCGGGTGATCGGGGGGCCGCGATTCTACGAACGTTTGGAAATCCGCGATGCGATGGCCTATTTCCGCATCGCCACCAGCCCGGACGATGATCTCGCATTCGAGCGGATCGTGAACACGCCAAAGCGCGGGCTGGGCGACAAGGCGCAGCAGAAGATACAGGTAACAGCCCGCGAACATCGCACATCGCTGGTGGAGGGCGCGCGAATCCTGCTGGCCCATGGCGGGCTTTCCGGCAAGGGCGCGGCGCAACTGCGGCAACTGGTCGAAGGCATCGACCGCTGGCACGCCATGACGCGCGGGCCTCTGTTGACCACGCGGATCGGCGATGATGACGTCATCGACGATGGCATCGACCGGCAGGAATACGGCCCCCCCGAAACGAGCCATGTCGAGCTGGCCCAGATCATCCTGGACGAAAGCGGCTACACCGCCATGTGGCAGAACGACAAGACGCCCGAGGCGCCCGGCCGGCTGGAAAACCTCAAGGAACTCGTGAAGGCGCTGGAGCAGTTCGAAAACCTTCAGGGCTTTCTCGAACATGTCAGCCTGATCATGGACAATGAAAGCGACGAGGGCGGTGCCAAGGTCAGCATCATGACGCTGCATGCCGCGAAGGGTCTGGAATTTCCGGTTGTCTTCCTGCCCGGCTGGGAAGACGGGCTGTTCCCCTCACAGCGCTCGATGGACGAAAGCGGGATCAAGGGCCTCGAAGAGGAACGCCGCCTTGCCTACGTCGGCATCACCCGGGCGGAGGAGGTCTGCACCGTGTCCTTTGCCGCCAACCGCCGCGTCTTCGGCCAATGGCAAAGCAGCATGCCCTCGCGTTTCGTCGACGAACTGCCCGAAGATCATGTGGAGGTGCTGACACCCCCGGGCCTTTATGGCGGCGGCTATGGCGCGGCCATGCCGCAGAGCACCCTGCACGAAGCCGCGGCCGAGGCGAATGTCTACAATTCGCCCGGCTGGCGACGTCTTCAGGCGCGATCGGGCCAGCGCAGCGTGAGCCAGCCGAAGGAAAGCCGGAACGTCACCATCGACATGAACGCCGTCAGCGCCTTCACCATGGGGGAGCGGGTCTTTCATCAAAAGTTCGGCTATGGCGAGGTGATCGGCATCGAGGGCGACAAACTCGAAGTGGCTTTTGAAAAGGCCGGTACGAAAAAGGTCGTCTCGCGCTTTCTGACCGGGGAAAACGACGTCCCGTTTTGATGCGCTGCAGCAGCCTGATCGCGCGGTGCAGGCCCTAAGGGCGGGGCACCTGAGTCTCACGCGCCATGATTTTACCTTATTTCGCGCCTAACTTCGGCGTCGAATCATTTGAAATGATGAAGTATTCTGATTTCCGGGGGCGATTTCGTGCCGTTCGGTGTGTTTTTTGAAGAAGGATGGCATTCTTGTTGCTTCAACTCATTTACGTCAGCAGTGCGTATGGCCCCGTGAAAAGCGATGACCTTTCCCAGATTCTCGGCCAGTCGCGCAAAAATAACGAAAAGGACGACATTACCGGGCTGCTCGTCTTTGACGACGGGCTGTTCTTTCAGGTTCTCGAAGGACCCGAAGACGCCGTGAAGCGCTGCTTCAACCGGATCGCAAAGGATGAAAGGCATGGCAGCATCGCCCTTTGCATGGAAAGCCACGTGGAAGCCCGCGCTTTTCCGAACTGGTCAATGGGGTTCAAGCGGCCCGAGGAGCTGGGCGAAGCGAGCCTTTCCGCCGTTCATTCAATTGCCGAGCTTCAGGAACGTCTGGGCAAGGACCTTGGGACGGATCCGGCGGTGGCCGAACTGACCCGCACAATTCTGGGTATCACTGGCCGCGTGGCCGCCTGACCCGACAGGGCGCCCGCAGCGCGGTGGGCGCATAGCTTTAGAGGGGTGAAATAAAAAAGACGGCGATGCCAGGGAGGAGGCACCGCCGTCTCTTTCTGCGAACCGGGTCATCGGGGAGGACGTGCCCGGTTCGGGTCGGGACCGCATCATCAGGGAGGAGGAAAGGTGATGCAGCCCCCTACAGACCCGCGCCGGGGAGGCGGCGCAGGTCCGATTCAGTAATCCTTACAGAGCGTTGCGGCTCGACTCGATCGCGATGCGACGGATTTCGGAGCGGCTGATGCCCAGATCGTTCAACTCGCGGTTCGACAGTTCGCTCAGCTCGGCGAAGGTCTGACGGAACATGCGGTTCTGACGACGGCGGGTGGCCAGGGCATCGAAGAACGTGCTTACGCGGGCCATGAAGGAAGAAGAGTTGGATGCGGTATTGATATAAGCCATTCGGCGCCTCTTTCGGTTTGTACTGCGTTTCTGTTGACGCTTACTTAGGTGTTTGCTGCAGCCGCACAACAGGCAGTTCGGCAGGGCCGATATGCATTTTCTGCATAGGAAATCGGGCGGCAAGCATATGAAAACAATCAGGGTAACGCTAACGCCGCAATGCGGCATAAGCGCGTGGGTTTTTACAGATTCGGCGTCTCGGTTCGGGTAGGGAGGGGAAAGGAAGGCGACGACATCAGGGAGGAGGAAGGATGTCGCCGCCAGTCACAGGCCGATCCGGGAGGAGGATGGATCGGACTGATCTTTTCCGGAGCAGGCTGTTCCTGCTCTGATAGTGATAATGGCCTTTATGCTGCGAGCGCACAATAAACGTTTTTGCATTGCTGCTATGCAGCATAAACATGGACCATATGGTCAAGAATTAGGCCGCCTGCCCGTTGCATGGGCATTCGCCCGGGGCACCCCCCCTTGCAGCCACTGCAGAACCTGCCATGTCAGGGTGTAACGAAAGGAACGCCCATGACCGTGACCCGTGCCGATATCGAAAATGCGCTGAAGCGCGTCATGCTGCCGGACGGTCGCGACCTGCTGGCGCATGATCTCGTTCGGGCGCTGACCATCGAAGGCAATGACGTGCGCTTCGTGATCGAGGCGCCCAATGCAGAGGCGGCCAAACAGATGGGGCAGCTGCGCGACGCGGCTGAACAGGTGGTGCGCGAAGTGTCGGGCGTCGGCAAGGTCGGCGTGGCGCTGACGGCCCATGCGCCCGCGGCAAAGGCGCCCTCGCTGAAGCTCGGCGGGCATCCCAAGCCGCAGGAGGGCCCGATCAAACCGGCGGGCGTTCGCAATATCATCGCCATCGGGTCCGGAAAGGGCGGGGTGGGCAAATCCACCGTGAGCTCCAACCTTGCCGTGGCGCTGGCCCGGGCCGGGCGCCGCGTCGGGTTGCTCGATGCCGATATTTACGGGCCAAGCCAGCCGCGCATGATGGGCATCAGCAAGCGCCCGGCCAGCCCTGACGGGAAAACGATCATCCCGCTGCAGGCCCATGGCGTCACCATGATGTCCATTGGTTTCATGGTCGAAGAGGGCAAGGCCGTCGTCTGGCGCGGTCCGATGCTGATGGGGGCGCTGCAGCAGATGATGGGACAGGTCGAATGGGGCGAGCTTGATGTTTTGCTGGTCGACCTGCCGCCGGGGACGGGCGACGTTCAACTGACGCTCTGCACCAAGACGGAGCTGGCCGGTGCCGTTATCGTCAGCACCCCGCAGGACGTGGCCCTGATCGATGCCCGCAAGGCGCTGGACATGTTCGCGACGCTCAAGACCCCGGTGCTGGGTCTTATCGAAAACATGAGCCAGTTCGTCTGCCCCGATTGCGGCAGTACGCATGATATCTTCGGGCAGGGCGGGGTCGCCGCCGAGGCGCAGAAGCTGGGCGTTCCGCTGCTGGGAAGCCTGCCCATCGATCTTGAAACCCGGCTTGCCGGGGACGCGGGCACGCCTGTCGCCGCCGGTGACGGGCCGATGGCCGAGGCATATGCCGGGATCGCCCGCGACCTGATGGAGCGTGGGCTGGCCTGAGATGTGTCGGCCCTATGGGCTGCTCAGCCGATTTCGCGGCGTTCCACGTAGTGACCGTAAAGCGTTGTCAGTACGCTGACGAAAACAAGCGCCTCCAATATATAGACGACGGCTTCGACGGCCATGCGGATGCCGCTGCCCGGCGCCCCGGTAAGGGCGGAGAGGGTCGACAGGACCGCATTCGCTGTCAGCAATAAAAGGGCCAGCCAGATCAGCGCGGTGCCTGCGGGCGCGGTGTGTCGCCAGCTTTCGAGCGGCCCTATGGGCCGACCCAGCGCCGCGGCAGGCAGCATCAGCCCCAGCCGCAGGACGATCCAGATGAACAACAGCCCCGCCAGTATCCCGACCGCCCCGAAGATCACGACCGTGGGCGCTTCGCCAGCCACGACATTCATGCGCGGTGCCGCAAGAAAGAGAAGAATGAGCAGCGGCACGGTCACCGCAAGCTGTATCGCCCCGATCAGGATCGTCCGCATCAGATAGGACAGTACGATCCTTGCCGAAGGCCGTCCCGGCGGCGCGTTCTGCGCATCGATAAGCACGTGACGATGCCAGAGTATCGCCAGCAGGACAAAGCCCAGAGCGGTGATAACAGCAAAGACGACCCCTGCGAGCATCCCCCCGGCGTTCGGTGCCGGTGCCTGAGCCAGCCCGGTAGACAGGTACGGAAAGGTGGGGGCGGCCCAGATTAGCCCGATTATCCCCACCGCCAGAAGGGCGAGTGCGGGCGCCAGAACGCGCAGCAGGCTACTGACATCCAGTATCAACATGCGCAACGCATGTCCGAGAAGGGCGAGGCTCTTGTTCATGCGTGCTCCGATATCGACAGAACGGATACTGCACCTGCCGACAGAAAGCGCAAGTATGGGATTATAATGCTCATTTTCCGCGCTGGGATTTATTGGGACGGGCGGGGAGAGCCGGGAATCAATCGGCCAAAACTGGCCGATTCCGAATCGCGCCATTGAATTTTCGGGTGGGAACCCTTGAATTATTGTTAAGCGCACAGGAACAACGGTGGAACATATCCTGTGGATAAGTATGTGAATGCATTTAGTTGGGAAATCGTGGGAAAGCGTGCGCGCCTGCAACAGTGATCTACATATAGTGTATTCTTAAAATTTTATAACAAATAGTGCCGTTGTTTTCGCCCATATTTTGCCCTATTCGTTAATAAAGCCCCTGTGCAGAACCTGTTTTGCCCTATCCCCGCTCAGATATCGGTAGACGCCCATGAATTCCCATGGCATCCATAGTCCATCAGATGAGAACGGGACACGGGGCACCAAACGACCCCACAGACCAATAAAACTCTAGCAGGTTCATACAGGCACCTCGCTTTCATCAGACCAGAAGATCCGGCGCGCGAGCGGCAACATCCCCCCAGGTGGCGCGTGCGATCGGACTTACCCGCAAGCTGCGGGACAAAGGCGGCGGGTTGATCAGTGGCAGCAGATCAACCCGCCGTTTTTCATTTTCGGACCTGGGGAACGCACAAAGCCCGATTGTAACGGGCAAAGGGAACAGCCGAACGTGGCACGCAGGTTCAGAGGCGAAGGCGACCTGAAGGTCGACGCGAAGGGCAGGGTTTCGATCCCGGCCAACTTCCGCCGCGTGGTCGAAGCCTGCGATCCCGACTTCAACAATGGCAATCTGGCGCGCTTCATCCTCGTATACGGGGACGAACGCCGCGACTACCTTGAGGCATTCACGATCGAGGCGATGGACGAGGTCGACGAGAAGATCGAGCGTCACCCCCGTGCCTCTCCCAAGCGCAAGGCCATGGAACGGCTCTATTCCCAGCAGGCGCTGGACATGACAATCGATGAAACCGGCCGCATCGTGCTGCCGGCCAAGCTGCGTGAAAAGATCGGGCTCGACGGGACGGTCTTCGTCGGCGCTTCGGGCGATACCTTCCAGATGTGGAAGCCCGAAACCTATGCGGCCCACGTCGCGGCCGAGGCGGACGCGGACGAAGACTTCGATCCCGATGTCGATCCCTCTCTCTATCTGGATGATCTATGACTTCGGCGGACCAGACGGGCGACCATGTTCCCGTCCTTCTGGAACCGATCCTGCGCTATTGTGCACCCATCGAGGGCATCTGGCTGGACGGCACCTTTGGCGCGGGCGGCTATACCCGTGGCCTGCTGGAGGCCGGTGCCGCGCGGGTCATCGCGGTGGACCGCGATCCGCTGGCCTTCGAGATGGCCAGCGACTGGGCCGATGCCTATGGCGACCGGATCGACATGCGCCGCGGCGTGTTTTCCAGGCTGGACGAACAGGGATCGGACCTCGACGGGGTCGTTCTGGACCTCGGCGTTTCCTCCATGCAGCTTGACCGGGCCGAACGCGGCTTTTCCTTCATGCGCGACGGCCCGCTCGACATGCGGATGAGCCAGGAAGGGCCATCGGCTGCCGATCTGGTGAACGGCGCGGAGGAAGAGGCGCTGGCGGATATTCTTTTTCACTACGGCGAAGAGCGGGCGAGCCGGCGCATCGCCCGTGCCATCGTCCGCGCGCGGGAAGACGCGCCGATCACCCGCACCCTGCAGCTCGCCGAACTGGTGGAAGGCTGTCTGCCGCGCCAGAAACCGGGGCAGAGCCACCCCGCAACCCGCAGCTTTCAGGCTCTGCGCATTGCCGTGAATGACGAATACGAGGAATTGTTCGGCGGTCTCATGGCGGCCGAGCGGGCGTTGAAACCGGGCGGCCAGCTTGCGGTGGTGACCTTCCATTCGGTAGAGGACCGCATGGTCAAGCGCTTCCTCACCGCGCGCTCCGGCGGGGGCGGCAACGCGAACCGTTTTGCCCCCGAACGCGAACCGGAGGCGCCGCGCTTCCGGCTTGAACGGCGCAAGGCCATAGCACCCGACGCGCAGGAGCAGGAGCGCAACCCGCGCGCCCGCTCGGCCAAGCTGCGCATCGCCACCCGCACCGACGCGCCTTCGGGCACCGTCGAGGCGTCATCCATCGGAATGCCACAGGTCAGGGGGATCTGAGACCATGCGAGCCGTTTTGTACATTCTCACCGCCCTTGGCGTCATCGG
>NZ_LWEX01000572.1 GCF_001634885.1 Sulfitobacter sp. HI0040
AAGATGGTGCCCTGCGGCAACGCGGTCTGCGGCACGATCGACCGGACGTTCAACAGCTCCGGCGAGTACAAATCCGAAAATATCGGCAAGCAGCTGGTGCGCTCCATGGTGCCGGATGGCAAAGGCAACTATGCCGGGCGGGTCTGGCGGCCGTCCAACAACAAGGTCTACATCGGCAAGATGACCGTGAACGGTGACCGGCTGAAGCTTTCGGGGTGCATCGCGGGCGGGCTGCTCTGTTCCAAGCAGACATGGGCGCG
>NZ_LWEX01000573.1 GCF_001634885.1 Sulfitobacter sp. HI0040
GCGCGGCCCTCGGCGCTCTGACGCTTGGCGGCGCGCTTCTTGGATACGGGCCGGATGCGGGTCTTGGCCTTGAGCGGGGTGCGGCGGAGAAGGCTCATGCTGACCTCCGAAGGTGTTCTGGCTGCTCACCTTTGCCAACTCGCCCATCCGCCCAGTCCGATAGCGACGTTGCGAAGAAACAGGGTGTTCCAGAGCGGTAGACCT
>NZ_LWEX01000574.1 GCF_001634885.1 Sulfitobacter sp. HI0040
CGGCCTTCGGCCTTCGTCATCTGTTCGCGGACTTCCTTGCCGATGATAGCCTGAAAATCGCGCACCATGGCCGGATAGGGATGCGGGCCCGCGACGGTTCCGATACAATAGAAAGTATCGCGCACATTGGTGACCCAGTCGCGCAACGCGTCGTTCATCGCGTCCTTCAGGGTGCCCCTGCCGCTGGTCACGGGAATGACCTCGGCCCCCAGCAGGCGCATGCGGAAGACGTTGGGCGCCTGCCGCTCGACGTCATG
>NZ_LWEX01000575.1 GCF_001634885.1 Sulfitobacter sp. HI0040
GGTGCCGGCGGATCCCAGCGCACGGTCGATGTCGGCATCCGAAATCTGGACGCGCGGGCCATAGCGCGCGCGGATCAGATCGCGCCACGCAAGGTTGATGAGCACGAAGTCCCTGAAAGTCTCCTCCGCCACGCCGGCCTGCGCCAGTGCGGCGACGAATTCCTGCCGGGAAAGATCGGCGCGGCTGGCGAATTCTTCCAAGCCTGCATTGATCTGCTCATCCGTCAGCGAAATACCCGCCTCGGCGGCGGCCGCGGCGCGAAGGCGGTCGTCGATCAGTGCCTCGATCGCGGCTTCGCGGGTGGCATTGGGTGCGTTCAGCACCTGCAGGAACCGCTGGCGCTGTTGCACTTCGAATTCGGTCACCAGCGCGTCGTTGACCTGGGCGACCGGGGCAAAGAGATTCTGGGCCGTCACGGACCCTGCCATCAGGACAGGCCCGGAGACCAGACAGGCAAGCAGCATCGCCCGGCCAAGGAATCGTGAGATTATTTCGCGCATGACCGTACCAGTCTTTCCGTTTCGGTTGAGGCCGAGAACCCGCGCAGGCCGATGTTCAGCCCAAGGCTCGTAGTGGGTTCGAGGCTCGTTGAGGTGGTATAGCGCCGGCGTACAGAAAGGTCGACCGAGACGCATTCGTTATTGTAGCTGAGGCCGAGGGCGGCGTTGGCAGCGCGGCTGTCGGCCACGTCATAGCGCAGGTCGGCCGCCGCGGCCCAGTGGCGGCTGATGTCATAGGTGGCATCGAGGCTCACCTCCGAGACCTCCTCGAAGCGGTCCTCCGCCGGGTCGATCCCGAGCCATAGGAAGCTGCCGCCGAGGCTGCCGCGCGGGAAAGTCCAGTCGCCGCGCAATTCCGCCTTTGCAAAATCGAAATCCTCGTCGAAGAGGCCTCGGCCGGTCACCGCCAGCCCCCCGGCGCTGGCGATCTGGGCCGCGAGCAGAAAGTCCGATCGCGGCCCGTCGAGCCCCGATGTCACGGTAAAGGCAGGGTCCGCGTCTTCGCGCAGGACCTGACCCAGCACCACATGGGTTTCGAAGGCCCCCGGAACGGAGCGCGCCCAGTTGACGCCGAGCGCGACGGTGCCCTTGCGTTCGCGCCGGTCGGGCGCGGGGAAACGGGACAAGGCGAGCAGATTGCCTTCGTCGAATTCGACCCGCGTGCTTTCCTCGTTCGGGATCGCCAGCCTGCGGTTGCCGACCCACCCCAGCTGCACGACCGGCTCCAGCACCTGCGTCGCACCCGAGGCTTCGCGCCGGATGAGCGGATAGCGGAAGGCGAGTGCTGCCTGCGGGGCGATTTCGGAATGGTTCTGGTCGAAGGTGATATCCTGTGTGATGTCGAAGACGTTGAAGGTGGCCCCCGCGCGCAGGTCCGCCACAAGGCCCGAGCGGTGCACGAAGCGGCGGAGGTATTCCGCACGTCCGTTCAACCGCGCCACATCCCGCCCGTCGACGATAAGGTCCGGATCATTGCTGTCCCGGTCGAGGTCCGAATTGCGCCGGTGGCTGTGAACCTTCAGGCCAAAGCGCAGTTCGCCGCCCAGCCGCCGGGGAAAGAAGCGGCGCTCGTATTCGCCGTCCACCACCACGGTGGGCAGGGTATCGTTGACCTCCCCCTGGCGAAGGCTCTCGAAATTATAGAGGCTGCCGCGCAGATAGATGTCCCGGCGGGTCCGGCTGACGGTCAGTTCACTGGTCAGGCGGTCCTTGTCGGAATAGCCGTAATCCGCGAGGTATGAACGGTCGCTGACCGTCTCGATATCGAAATAAAGCTTGTAGTCGCGCGGCAGGTCGAAGGCGCCGGTGCCGAAGAGATAGGCGCGGGTATCGCCGGGCCGTTCGTCATCGTCGCTGAACGCGCCGTCGAACTGTATACGCCCGTTCACGAAAGCCTGCCGGTAGCGCAGTTCCAGCGTCTTCGTGCTCGACGAGAGATAGGGCGTCAGCGTCAGGTCACGGTGATCGCCGATCTTGATGAAATAGGGCAGTTTCAGCCCGGTTCCCAGTTCAGAGGTGGTGCGGATCGACGGGGTCAGAAAACCGGTGGCCCGCGCCAGCGTCGGGTCCGGCAGGCGAAGCCGGGGCAGGTAGAAAACCGGCAGATCGCGGATGAGGAACTGCGCCTCGTCGAAATAAAGCTGCTGCGCCTCCTCGTCGTGGACCACCCGTTTGGCCCGGATCTGCCACAGCGGTGGCTCGCCCGTGCCACAGACCCGGCAGGAGGTCACGGCGGTCTTGTAAAGCTGGCTGTAGCGGCCATCCACCCGGTTGATCTGCAGCGCGGCAAGCTGCAACCGCTCGTTCAGGATGAGCCGCGCGCCGGTCAGCAGGCCGTTGCGCAGGTCGGCATCCAGCTCAGCCGCATCCGCAAGGATCGTCGTCTCCTCGCCCTCGGTCAGCAGGATCGGCCCCTCGATGGACAAGGCGCCCGCTTCCTGATCGTAGCGGATCGCCGAGGCGCGCAGGCGCGTCCCGTTCTGGAACGCCTCCACATTGCCTTCGGCCACCAGAACCCGCTGGGGTGTGATGAAGAGATTATCGGCCACAAGAACGGCGGCATCCTCACGCTGCTGGGCAGACAGGCCAAGCGGGAGGAAGAGCAGCACGAACGCTGTGGCGAGTTTGCGGGAAAACGCTTTCATCTCAGCCGTCCTCCACATGAAGCAGGAAACCGAGCGCCAGCAGCATCGCCGCCAGCGGCGGGGCCCATGCGGCCAGCAGAACGGGGATCTGGCCGTTCTCTCCGAGAATCTGCGCGAAACTGCGAATGAAATACAAGCCGAACCCCAGAAGCACAGATGTCAGGACAGCGACGCCCGTCCCGCCGAAACGGGTATGGCGCATGGTAAAGGCGCTCGCAACAAGAACCATCGCCGCAAGGAAGAAGGGGCGCGCCAGTTCCGCCTGCATCCAGACCTGATGGCGGCGGGTGCTGAAGCCGGCCTGTTCCAACTGGCGGATGAACTCCGGCAGATCATAGATGGAAACCGCGCCGGGGGTGCCGATGGTCTGGCGGATGCGGTCCAGCGTGAGCGAGGAGGGCAGCGTAAGCTCTTCGGAAGTCTTGGCATTGCCCTCGGCATTGATGCCCGAGATCAGAGGCCATGATTTCACGTTCTTGAGCAGCCAAGCCCCGGGAAAAAGCTGCGCGCTCTCGGCCTCGATCCGACGGACGGGGCCGCCGCCGGGCGCATAGGTCAGGAAGGTCACGTCGAACAGCAGCGACGCATCGGCGTTCGACCGCAGCGCACGGATCACGGTCTGTCCGCTTTCGCCGCCCTGCCGAAGCCATAAGCCTTCTTCGCTGACCGACAGGGCGGAGCCACCGCCGTTGCGATAGCTGTCGGACAGTTGCAGATAGCGCTTGCCCGTGGCCGCCACGATGGGGTTGAGCATGCTCACCGCAAGAACGCCGATGATCAGCGCGACGGTCACGGGCGCGATCAGCGCCTTGAGCGCGGAACGCCCGGCAGCCCGGGTCACCACCAGTTCCGACGACCGCGCAAGCGAGATGAAAAGCGCGATGGTCGCCAATATGACGATGAGCGGCAGGATCAGGTTGATGGTCTCGGGCGCATTCAACAGCGTCATGCCCAGAATGCCTTGCCAGCCGATGTCGTATTCACCGAACTTGCGCGTCTGTTCTACCATGTCGATCAGCATCACCAGCGCGAAAAGCACGAAGGTGATGAACAGAAAGCTCATCGCGAAACGGCGCGCGAAATAGATATGCAGGATCATGCGGCGGCCTTTTTGCGCCGCACCCGGCGCGCGGGATATGAGGCAAGGGTCAGCATCACCACGACCAGCAGCCCCCCAACCAGCGAGGGCAGATACATCAGCGGCCAGAGCGCCGCATCGCCCCGCACGGTATCCACGAGCGTTCCGCGCAGGCCGTCGATGGCGATGAGCAGCCCGAAGGCCACGACAACTTCGCGCCAGACGCCGAAACGGGAATAGCTACCGACCATCAGCGTGGCATAGCCAATCAACGCGGCGATCAGGCAGAAGAGCGGTTGCGCGAAACGGGAATGCACCTCCTCGGCCACGTCGCCCAGCCGTTCGCCGGCCTTCTCGGCCAGCGCGTCCCAGCCGGTGATCAGCTGCGGCGTGGTCAGGTTGCGGATCGAAAGGGTGCGCTCCGAATCCCGCGAGACCAGCGCCGAGATATCGAAGGAGAAATCCTTGAACTTGGCGGTCGAAAGCCGCTTGTCCGCGGTGCTGAGCCGCTGGGCCAGACCGTCCACCATGATCAGCGTCGTGGCCGAACCGTTGCGCACAAGGTAGGCTTCGGCGGCGGTATAGATGGCGCCTTGCGCCGAATTCCGCCGATCCGAAAGAAAGACATCCCGCAGCACACCGTCGGCGTCGATCTGCCGGGTGTAGAAGGTCACGAGGGGGGCGGGATGCAGAAAGACGCCCTCCGTCAGGAGGCGTGCAGTCACGTTGCGGGAAATCTCGGCCTCCCTCCGGGTCAGCTGGTCCTGTGCCAGCGGGACGAGGAAATGGGTCAGTATCGACATCATCGCCGCCACGACGAGCCCGTAGACGAAAACCGGTCGCGCCAGCCGCCACGGCCCCGATCCCGTCGATTGCAGCACTACCATTTCGGATTCGCCCGACATGCGGTTGGTCACATAGACAGAGCCCGCAAAGGCCGCGATCGGCAGGACGGTGGTGATCAGCTTGGGCAGGCCCAGCACCGTGAATTCAAGGAACACGATGGCTGACTGGTTGTCGCCGATCAACCTGTCGAACAGCAGCACCGCCCGGTTGATCCAGAACAGCGCGACGAGCACCAGCGCGAAAAAGCCGAACAGAACGAGGAGCTGCGACAGCATGTAGCGGTCTATTCGTGCCACTGTATTCCCCGACTTCCTGCTGCCTGCGCATTTTTCGCGAATGTTAGCGGATCTCGCGGGGCCGTTAAACTCATATCTGGCCACTCCCCCGATGGCGGGTTAGGTCTTGGGCGAAATCAAGCGAGAGGCACCCCGAATGACCGATCTGACCCCCATTTCCTTCGAAGAGACCGATATCGACCGCATCGCCGGCCACGCAGGCCGGGTCGCGGTGCTGCTGGACCCCGAAGGACGCATGGATACGGGTGCCCGCCGGGTGAACAAGCTGATGCGCGGCGCACTGGAACGGATGACCGAAGGCGCGGCCTTTGCAAAGGCGAAGCCGGGGCAGGTGCTGTCGCTGGCCTATCCCTCCGGCATGGCCGCCGAAGGCGTGGATGTGGCGATCCTGCCCAAGAACGCGGATGTGCAGGCCGCGCGCAAGGCGGGTGCTGCGCTGGCCAAGGCGCGGGGCACCTCCGATCTTCTGGTGCTGGGGGGCAATCACCGGCGCCTTGCCGAAGTCGTCTTCGGCGTGGCGATGCGGGATTACGACTTCACCGATCACAAGAGTTCGCCTGCAGAAAAAGGCGGCAAGGTCACGGTGATGTGCGCCAAGCCCGATGCCGTGTCCGAAGCGGCGGACCCGCTCTTGGCCGTTGCGGGTGGTGCGTTCTTCACCCGTGACCTCATTAATGCGCCCGCGAACGTGCTGACGACCTCCTCCTTCGCGGAGCGTCTGAAGGAGATGGAATCGCTCGGCCTTGAAGTCGAGGTGCTGGATGAGGCCCAGCTCGAAGAGCTGGGGATGCGCACGCTTCTTTCGGTCGGGCAGGGCTCCGTCAGCCCCAGCCACGTGGTCGTCATGCAGTGGAAGGGCGGCAAGGAAGACAGCGCGCCGCTGGCCCTGATCGGTAAGGGCGTCGTCTTCGATACCGGCGGCATCAGCCTGAAACCCGGCAACGGCATGGAAGACATGACGATGGACATGGGCGGCGCGGGCACCGTTGCCGGCGTAATGCGCACGCTGGCTCTGCGCAAGGCCAAGGCCAACGTCGTGGGCCTCGTGGGGATCGTGGAAAACATGCCATCGGGCAATGCGATCCGGCCCGGTGACGTGATCACGTCGATGAAGGGCGACACGGTCGAGGTGATCAATACCGACGCTGAGGGCCGGCTCGTGCTCTGCGATGTGATGTGGTACGCGCAGGAACGCTTCAAGCCCGCTGGCATGATCGACCTTGCAACCCTTACGGGGGCCATCATCATCGGCCTCGGCCATGAGAACGCGGGCGTCTTTTCTAACGACGACGCCTTCTGCGACAGCTTCCTGAAGGCCGCCCGGACGGAGAATGAAGGCGCGTGGCGGATGCCCATGGGCTCGGGCTACGATGACCTGCTGAAAAGCCGTATCGCGGACATGAAGAATATCGGCGGTCGTGCGGGCGGGTCGATCACCGCCGCGCAGTTCCTCAAACGCTTCGTTCAGGACGGCACGCCCTGGATCCACCTCGATATCGCGGGGGTGGCATCGGTGAAGAACGATACGCCGCTCGCCCCCAAGGGGGCCACGGGCTGGGGGGTTGCCGCGCTGAACCGGATGATCGCGGACGGCTACGAAACGGACTAGGCTCTGATGGGCGCGGTCTTTTTCTACCATCTGACGCAGCGGCCGGTCGGTGAAACGCTGGCCATGCTGCTGCACAAGACGCAGGCCAACGGCTGGCGCGCGCTGGTGCGGGGGAGCGATCCCCAGCGCCTCGCCGCGCTGGACGATCAACTTTGGCAGGGCCCGCCCGACAGTTTCCTCGCCCATGGGTTGGCAACGGGCGAGGCGGGCGACGCCGATCAGCCGGTGCTGCTGACAACGCAGCCCGGCAATCCCAACGGGGCCAAATGCCTGATGGCGGTGGACGGGGCGGGCGTCTCCGCGACGGAGGCAGAAGATTTCGTACGCGTCTGCATCCTGTTCGACGGTTTCGACCCCGCGGCGGTGGATGAGGCGCGAACCCAGTGGCGCAGCCTGACGGCGGCGGGACTGGCGGCGAAATACTGGTCCGAAGAAAGCGGACGCTGGGAGATGAAGGCCGAAAGCGGCGGCGCGGGCTGACCGCGCGTCGGCGTCATCGCCAGCGGCTCAGCGGGACAGGCGCAGCTCGCCCTCCGTGATCTCGATCCGGCCCCAGCGTTGCAGATAGCCCATGCCGAGCAGCGATTGGTTCATCTCCCCCTCGCTCACCACGGCGGGAACGTTGCGGTCCGTCACATTGCCCAGCGTCACCGTGTCGAGCCGAACGAAGGCGGTGCGCACCTCGCCATTGGCGGTAAAAGCGCGGCCCGTGAAGTTCAGCGCTTCGGGGTCGAGGCCCGCGCGTGCCGCGTCCTGCCGGGTCAGCACCATGTCGGTAGCGCCGGTATCGACGACGAAGCGGATGGGCGTATCGTTCACCGAAAGCGTGAGGTAGTAATGCGCGTCGCGGCTGCGTGGCACGACGATGGTGCCATCGCTGGCAAATTGCGCGCCGCTGGTCCGCCGGTCGCTGGAAATGTCCTGCCACAGGCCCACGGCAGCGGCGGCCCCGACAAAGATCAGCCCCCAGATGGCGGCCTGCTGCATCGTCTTGTTGAGCCCTTCGCGCGATTGCATGAAAAACCAGCCGGCGACCATGGCCAGCAGCAGGATGAGATAGATCAGGCGTCCGGTTTCGATCTCGGCCATGGGCGGTCTTCCTCGCGTTGCGCTGCCCCAATATAGGGGCTGCCGCCCGAAGTTCAGCCCGTTCCCGGCCCGAAACCGAAGGCAATGAGCCCGTCGAGGATGAACTGCACGGACAGGGCGGCCAGCAACATGCCCAGAAGCCGGGTGATGACGTTGATGCCGACCTTGCCGATGACCCGTTCGAGATAGCCGCTCGCCTGAAGCGTCAGCGCCATGACCACCAGCGTCAGCGCGGTGATCGCCAGCACGGTGATGAGCCCTTCGGCCCCCGGCTTTTCCCCGGTCAGCAGGATCACAGACGCAATGGCGCCCGGACCCGCGATAAGGGGAATGGCCAGCGGAAAGACGGAAGGGTCGTCATCATCTTCGCCGCTTTCCTCGGTCGCGGCTTCGGCCCGATCCTCGCGCCGCTTGGTGCGCCGTTCGAAAAGCATGTCGATGGCCGTAAGGAACAGCAAAGCGCCCCCCGCGACGCGGAAAGCAGGCATGGATATGCCGATGAACAGCAGCACCGCCTCGCCGAAGGCGGCAAAGACCGCCAGCGTCAGGCCCGCAACCAACACCGCCCGCCACGCGATCCGCCGGCGCTGTGCCGCCGTCCGACCGCCTGTCAACGCAAGGAACAGCGGCGCAATGGCGATGGGGTCGACGACGACGAACATCGTCACCAGCGCCGTGATCATATAGGCGGTGTCAAAGGTCATGCGGTGGCCTTTTCCAGCCGGTCGAGCGCCGACATCCAGATGCCTTCCGCCCGTTCGAGCGCTTCCATCACTTCGGCGTACTTGCGGTTCCAGACCTCAAGCTCGCCCACCTTGTCGTTTTCGTACAGTGCAGGGTCCGCCAGCTTCTTGGCGAGTTTGTCGCGCATCTCGTTGATCTTCTCCACCCGCGCTTCGGCTTTCCGCACTTCTGAGCGATAGGCAAGGATGTCGTCCCGGCTGGCGCGCTTGGGTTTTGCCTCGGGTTTTTTCGGGGCGCTTTTGGCGACGGGTTTGTCCGGCGTCAGCAGCATCTTGCGATAGGTTTCAAGGTCGTCTTCGTAGGGTTTGACCGTCCCGCCCGAGACCAGCCAGAGCCGGTCGGCCACCATCGACAGCAGGTGCATGTCATGGCTCACAAGGATGACGGCGCCGGAGTAGCGGGTCAGCGCCTCCACCAGCGCCTCGCGGGATTCGATATCGAGGTGGTTCGTCGGCTCGTCGAGGATCAGCATATGCGGCGCGTCGAGCGTCGCCAGCAGCAGCGACAGCCGCGCCTTCTGGCCGCCCGAAAGCCGCGCCACCTCGGTCTCGGCCTGGTCGGGGCCAAGGCCGAACCCCGCAAGCTGTGCACGCAGCTTGCTTTGCATCACGCCGGGACGGGCAGCGATCATATGTTGCAGCGGTGTTTCGTTCACATGCAACTCGTCCACCTGATGCTGGGCAAAGAAGCCCACGCGCAGCTTGTTCGCCTTGATCTGCCGCCCCGCCATGAGGTCGAGCCGTTCCGACAGCAGTTTCGCCAGCGTCGATTTGCCCTGACCGTTTCGGCCCAGAAGCGCGATGCGATCGTCCTGATCTATGCGCAGGTCAAGCCGCGACAGCACCGGGGTGCCCGGCACGTAGCCCACCGCGCCGCCTTCGATATTGACGATGGGGGGCGACAGCTCCTCCGGCTCGGGGAAGGTGAAAACCTTGCGCGCCGCCTCTTCGGGCGGGGTGATCATATCCATCTTCTCGATCATCTTGAGCCGCGACTGCGCCTGTTTCGCCTTGCTGGCCTTGGCTTTGAACCGGTCGACAAAAGCCTGCATATGCTCGCGCCGGGCCTGCTGCTTTTTCGCCATCGACGCTTGAACCGCGCGCTGTTCGGCCCGCTGGCGCGCGAACTGGTCGTAGGGCCCCTGGTAGTAGGTGAGCTTGCGGTCCTCCAGATGCAGGATGCCGCCCACGGCCCGATTCAGTAGCCCCCGGTCGTGGCTGATGATCAGCACGGTATGGGGATATTTCGCGAGGTAGCTTTCCAGCCAGAGCGCGCCTTCGAGATCGAGGTAGTTGGTCGGCTCGTCGAGCAGCAGCAGGTCGGGCTGCGCAAAGAGCACGGCGGCCAGTGCCACGCGCATCCGCCAGCCCCCCGAAAAAGCGGAGCAGGGCATCTGCTGCTGGGCGTCGTCAAATCCGAGCCCCTTGAGGATGGAGGCCGCGCGCCCTTCGGCGGACCATGCGTCGATGTCCGCCAGCCGGGTCTGAATATCCGCGATGCGCGCGGGATCGGTGGCGCTTTCGGCTTCGGCCAGCAGGGTTGCGCGTTCGACATCGGCGGCAAGCACCGTGTCGATCAGCGATGTTTCGGAAGAGGGGACTTCCTGCGCGACACCGCCGATACGCGCCCGCGAGGGCAGGGACAGGCTGCCCGCATCAAGGGTAAGCTCCCCCCGGATGAGGCGGAAGAGCGTCGTCTTGCCCGCGCCGTTGCGCCCCACGAGGCCGACCTTGTGGCCATCGGGGATCACGGCGCTTGCCTCTTCAAAGAGGGGGCGGCCTTCGACGGAGTAATTGATTTCGGAGATACGTAGCATGGGCGAGCCTCTGACGCGTTGCCCGGCCCATGTCAATCATTGGCCGCGCGGCGCAGCCGGTGTGAAAAGGGGCAGGTGCCGATCCGGGCGGGCTGCTGCATGGCGCGCTGGCCCCGAGTTGTCCCCTTCGCGCCTCCCGATTGGGGCTTTCGCCCTCAGGGGGCGCGTGTTAAACGCGCCGCCAAATTAGCTCTATGAAAGGACGTTATTCATGGCTCTCGAGCGCACCTTCTCGATCATCAAGCCCGATGCGACACGCCGTAACCTGACCGGCAAGATCAATGCCAAGTTCGAGGACGCGGGCCTGCGCATCATCGCGCAAAAGCGTATCCACATGACCAAGGAGCAGGCGGGTGTCTTTTATGCCGTGCACGCCGAACGTCCCTTCTATGACGAACTGTGCGAATTCATGGCATCCGCCCCGGTCGTGGTGCAGGTGCTGGAAGGCGAAAACGCCATCGCCAAGAACCGCGAAGTGATGGGTGCGACCAACCCCGCCGATGCCGCAGAGGGCACCATCCGCGCGGAATTCGCCGAAAGCGTCGGTGAAAACTCCGTCCACGGGTCCGACGCGCCGGAAACCGCGGCGGTCGAAATCGCCTACTTCTTTGCCGGGATGGAACTGGTCGGCTGAAGCGACTGCCATTTTCGGAACGACATTAGGGCCGCAGCGATGCGGCCCTTTCGTGTTTCAGCCTTCGAGCGTCGGATGATGTGAGGAAAGCCGCCCTTCGACGTCTTCGGTGCGCGGCGCCCGGGCAATCTGCCGGTCCAGATGATCCTGCAGCAGATCGACATTGCGGGAATTCGATTTCCAGCCGACGTCGAACAGGTCACCGATAAGCGGCACTGCACCGATCACGAGGTCGATGCCCGTATTGGCCCCCATCCGGGCCAGAAGCGCGGGCGGTGCACCGAGGCGGTGTGCTTCTTTCAGGATATAGGCGGCGGGGGCCAGCGCCAGTGTGTCGCCGATACCGGGCACGAGACCGAGGATCGAATCCCATCCGACGCGGACGCCGACGATCGGCAGGCGGAACGCCTTGTCCATCCGGTGGGCCAGTCGCCGCAGACGGGCCACATCCCGCGTGTGGGGGTGTTCTTCGGTATTCATCGGGGTCCCTTCGCTTCGCGTTACAGATGAACGCACCGAAGGACGGCTGGTTCCGCTCGGGCCAGAGCGGCTGGATTGCGGGCAGGTCAAAGCCCCTTTGGGCGACTGATCGAAGGTGTCACTCTTTTGATGGTCCGGGCGTGGGCGGGATCAGATGCTGGCGTAATCCGTGATGATGGGTTTTGGCCGGGGTCGGGGTTTCTGCCCGGGGTCTCGCGGTGGTTTCGGCGGTTTCGGATCACCGGAACCGGAAGGGATCTTCGCGGTACGTGCCATGTCTGCCTCCTGTATGTCAGGCAGCCTTGGAACCGACTGCCCCGAGGCTATGCTGCTTTGGGGGCATGTCGCCAATGAGGCTCAATTCAGGTAAGATTGTGCCAGTGGCACAGAGCGCCGGTCAGCTCTCCCGCGTCTGCCGACGGAGTGCCGCTGAAACCCCTTCGCGCACCGCGCGCAGGGGGTGGCGGACGATTGGCACGTAATCCTGCTGCCCCATCCCCGGCCCGTATCCCCAGTCGGCAAGCGAGGCTTCCCGCCCGGGCGTGACGGTCCAGCCCGGGTAGGCATCGTTGCGGTGACCCGAGGGCAGGGCGAAGTCGTATCGGGGCTCCAGTTGGAGAAACGCGGCAAATGCCTCCATGTGGGCGCGCGGCCTTTCCATGATGTCTTCGTAGCGCAGGATCATCACGCTGTGCAGATGCGCCGCGTCACCCTGCATCCGCCCGTGTGCCTCGATCCAGTGGTCCAATGCCTCCTCCTGGGCGAGGTCCACCCATTTGGCGACCGCGCCCGCCACCGCTTGTGGATGACGGATGACGACGATGAACTGCGATAGCGGAAAAAGCTGCTGATAGAGCCGCATGCGTGAAAAATTTACAGGCGATTTTTCGAGCCGCCAAGGCGCATCTTGGGGTTGAAACCATTTCTCCCAATCCGAAGCGATCCTGTCGCGCACATCGAGCCGGTCGAAGCTGCCGCCTTCGATGTGGTGCTGAGCGGGGTCGGTGGCGAAATGCATCGGCCGCCCGTGCAACGCCGTGTGTGGTATGGCCCCCTGCAGGTAGACGCCTTCGTTTTCGGGCACCGGCGCATCGCTGATGGAGGCGACGTTTTCGAGGCTGGCGATCATACGCGAAACGATCGAAGTGCCCGAACGGTGCAACCCACCCACGAAAACATAACGTGCCATTTTCGCTCCTCTTTTCCGCTGCCGGTACTTCTAGGGTGAACCGGGGGCGGGTCCAGCCTTTTATGTCGGGAACTGATTTCCGGGAACTGTTGTTATGTGGGTACACGGAGGCTCACACCACCGTGAGGTTAAATAGTTAAATTTTAGCGAGGTCGTGATGCGTGTGATGCACATCGCTCTCGGCGGTTGCCTCAAGGCGCCGCCGATACAATACGGTATTACCGACGATACCGGTGGTCATATCGCCTATGTTCTGGGCGCCGCGCAGGCACAGGCCAAACTGTCCGACAACCGATCCGTCACCATCTTGACCCGCGCCTTCGATGACCCCGGTCTGGGTCGCATCCATTCCCAAGAGCGCGAACAGATCTCCGACAAATGCAGCATCCTGCGGCTCCGCACGAAAGATAGCCGCTACCTGCCCAAGGAAGAACTGGACGCCCAGTTGCCCGAGATGACGGGGGCTTTCCTGAACGCCCTGCGCCATGCCGATCACCTGCCGGACATCATCCATGCGCATTTCGCGGATGCCGCCGTATTGGCGCTGGCGGCGCAGCGTGAATTCGGCATCCCGTTCCTCTACACGCCCCATTCGCTGGGGCTGGGGAAAAAGGGGGCGCAACATTCCCCCGCCATGAAGACCCGCATCGCGCAGGAGCGCGAAGCGATCTGCAAGGCCGCTGGCATCATCGTATCCTCCCGCGATGAGGCGGAGCGCCAGGTCGAAGCCTATGGCTGCCACGCGGGGGGCCGGACGCACCGCGTCAATCCCGGCGTCACCCTGCCCGAAGCCGGATCGGTCGAAGCGGCGGAGGAATTGCTGGCCCCTTTCCTGCGGGACTCGGACAAATCCATCGTGCTCGCCATTGCGCGGCCCGTGCGCAAGAAGAACCTCGTTGCCCTGATCAACGCCTTCGGGGAAAGCGCCGATCTGCGGGAGAAGGCGAACCTTGTGATCGTCGCTGGCCTGCGGGAAGGGATCACCGGGGCCAGCGAAGAACAGGACGCAGTGATCACGGAGCTCTTCGATCAGGTGGATCGCCACGACCTCTGGGGGCATGTGGCCCTGCCGCGTCGGCATAGGCCTTCGGACATCGGTGCGCTCTACCGGCTTGCCGCGGAACGGGGCGGCGTCTTTGCGAATCCTGCCTTCTATGAACCGTTCGGGCTGACATTGGTGGAGGCGGTGCAAACCGGTCTGCCGTTCGTGGCCACCGCCAACGGCGGGCCGGTGGATATCGCTGAGATCACCGGCGGCGGCACCGTGGTGAAACCGGAAAAGCCCGGCGCCATCGCAGAGGCGTGTCTGAAATGGCTGAACCGCCCGGGAACCGATCTGCAACTTGCCCGCGCCAGACGTCAGGCCCGTGCCGAGTTCAATTGGGACCGTTGGGCGCAAGAGGTGCAGGCGCTGATGCAGGATCTTTGCGCCGCCCCCGGCGAAAACCCCCGCTGGCTGCGCCGCATCGTCGCCTGCGACATCGACAATACACTCACGGGCTGTCGCGACAGCGCCGCCACCTTTGCAGCATGGGTCGCGAAAAGGGACGCGGGCATCGCCTATCTGGCAGCCACGGGCCGCAGCATCAGCGAAGCCCGCCGCGTTCTGGCACAATGGTCGCTGCCGGAACCGGAGGTTTTCATCACCTCGGTCGGCAGCGAGATCTGGCGCCGCTCTGCCCCCGGCCAATACGAGCGTTGCGCCAAATTCGCCGCATTGCTCGACAAGGAATGGGACCGCGCAGAAGTCGAAGACGTACTGCGCGCCCAGGACCTGAAGCCGCAACCTGTCTATGAGCAGCGCCGCTGGAAGATCAGCTACATGGGCACCGCGGAGGAGGCGGACAATATCCGCGACCGGCTCTATGAGCATCGCCTTTCCGCGAGGGTCGTCGCCTCGCACGGCAGGTTCATCGACGTGCTGCCCCGCGCCGCCGGGAAGGCCAACGCCATCCGCTTCGTTGCCCGGGAATTCGGCCTCGACCTCGCGGATTGCGTCGCTTGCGGTGACAGCGGCAATGATCTCGACATGCTGACGAGATGCGGGCGCGCCATCGTGCCCTCCAACGCCTTCGACGAAATCGCCTCCCTGACCCGGCCCGGCCTTTACCGCAGCAAGGCGCCCCATGCGCTGGGTGTTCTGGAAGGCCTCGAACAGCTTGGCATGGCGCAATCCGCCGTCGCGCGGACGATGGCGGAATAGGGATGCGCGATCACGTCACGACAGCCACCAAGGCCCCGATCGGCTACTTCGTCCACCATCAGGGGCGGGGCCATGCGGAGCGTTTCGTCTCCATCGCCAAGGCCCTGCCCGAAGACCGCCCGCTCGCCGTTTTCTGTGCGCGCCCCGAGATATTGACAGGGCTCCCGAAACGGGTGGAGGTGATCGAGATCCCTTCGCTCTTCGAGCCGTCGGGAAATGAGCCGCGTGGAATGGGCGCGATCGCCACGCCCGATATGCTGCATTGCGCCCCGGTGGGCTGGCCCGGTATCCGGGCGGCCATGGCACAGATGGCCGCATGGTTCGAAAGTGCCGCCCCCGCGCTGATGATCTCCGATGTGAGCGCCGAGGTGGCGCAACTGGCCCGCATCTGTTCGGTTCCGCATGTGAAGGTGCTGCAGCACGGCACCCGCAGTGACCCGGGCCATATGGCGGCCTATGATGGTGCCGCCGGCTTGCTCGCCCCTTTTGACGAGGCACTGGCGCAGGAGGACTGGACCCCGGCCATGCGGGCCAAGACCTTCTTTGCGGGGGGTCTGGGGCTTGCCACGCGCAAGGCGCAGCGGGCAGCGGCAC
>NZ_LWEX01000576.1 GCF_001634885.1 Sulfitobacter sp. HI0040
CGCCCCGGTGCCGGGGCGCCCGTAATGCAGCACATTGGGCGGGGCATGAAACACCCGACCCAGCCCATGGCCGCAGAAATCCGTGACGACGCTCATCCGGTGGCTTTCCGCATAGGTCTGGATCGCATGACCGATATCGCCGAAGGTATTCCCGGGCCGCACCGCATCGATGCCGCGCATCAGGCTGTCGTGGGTGACCTGAATGAGGCGCTCCGCCTTCCGGCTGAGTTTGCCCGCCACATACATCCGTGAGGTATCGCCGTACCAGCCGTCGACGATCACGGTGACGTCGATATTGAGGATATCGCCG
>NZ_LWEX01000577.1 GCF_001634885.1 Sulfitobacter sp. HI0040
GAAAATCAGCGTTAATATAACATTGTCTCATTGGTTAACTGAGCGCCCCGCTGGAAACAGCGGGGCGCTCAGTTAATCAATGAGACAATGTTATATTAACGCTGATTTTCTCAGTTGGAATACCGAGCATACTTGCGGCTAATTTCTTCACTCCCTCTATAGCTCTACTAAGTTCGTCCTTATCATCGTCACCAAGCTCGCGTTTTTCGGATAAGCGCTCATCAAGTGTGCCGAAGCTAATTAGTTCTATCGTATGTGCGGCAATCGCTTGCCCTTCAAAGCCGGATCCAAAAAACCGTAAGCCCTCTTCTTTCTTGGGGCTGAGCC
>NZ_LWEX01000578.1 GCF_001634885.1 Sulfitobacter sp. HI0040
CTTGCGGAGCTTGTGGCCGATCAGTGACCGCCCAGTTTCCGGCATAGCTCATCCAGTTGGTCGAGGGTTTCATAGGTGACGGTCAACTGGCCACCCTCCCCGCCTGCAGTATGGCTCAAGGTGACCTTCATACCAAGGTTGGCCGAAAGATCACCTTCAAGCGCCTTGGTATCGGCATCCTTTTCCTCACCCTCTGTACGGCG
>NZ_LWEX01000579.1 GCF_001634885.1 Sulfitobacter sp. HI0040
ACACTCGTGGCACTCGGCGGGGCGATCGGCGCCTCTCTGCGGTACCTTTTCGGCGTCGCCGTCTACAGGATGGGTGCGACGGGGGATTTCCCCATCGCGATCCTTTCGGTGAACGTCATCGGTTCCTTTTTGATGGGGGCCTTCGTCATCTTCGCGGCCCAGCGGGGGCTGACGCATTTGTCGCCCTTCGTAATGACGGGTATCCT
>NZ_LWEX01000580.1 GCF_001634885.1 Sulfitobacter sp. HI0040
AATCCGCCTATTTCAAGGGCGTCGCCGATGGTGCGCCCTTTATTCTGGTGATCATTCCCTTTTCGACGTTGTTCGGCATCATCGCGACAGAGGCCGGGCTGAGCGTCTTTGAAACGCTGTCCTTCTCCGTTGTGGTCATTGCGGGCGCCGCGCAGTTCACCGCGCTACAACTGATGCAGGAAAACGCGCCGACGGCGATCGTGCTTGCCTCCGCTTTGGCGGTCAACCTGCGCATGG
>NZ_LWEX01000581.1 GCF_001634885.1 Sulfitobacter sp. HI0040
GGCTCGGATATGAAAAGCCCCTGCTGGACGCGCCGCTGGCGCAAAAGATGGGGAAGGCAGCTCCCGCGGAGGCGTTCGACGCCTATGCGGTGACAGGCTATTTCGGCGGCGTGCTGGGCAAGGCGGACCGGCGCGAGGTGGTGCAGGACTGGCTGGACGAAAGCCTCGCCCGGGCCGAAGCCGGGGCCGCCGCCCTTGACCTGACGGGGCAGGCCGCGCGGGACCATGTGCAGGCCCACCGGTTCGATCACGCGACAACGCTCGCGGCACGGGAACTGCGCGATGGCGCGCTTGGGGGCGATCCGGTCGATACGCTGGCGGATCTGGCGCTGCGGGTCTGGCCCTACCACGCGGCGGTGGCGCAGGCGCACGACCTCGATCTGGTGATGTACGAGGGCGGCAGTCACGTCGTGGGCCTTGGTCCGCTGGTGGATGACGCGGAGCTGACAGCCTTCTTTCACCACCTCAACTACAGTGCCGAAATGGGGGCGCTCTATTCGACCCTGCTGGAAAACTGGCGGGCAGTAGGCGGCCAGCTTTTCAACGCCTACGTCGATGTCTTCGCGCCGGTGAAATGGGGAAGCTGGGGCGCGCGGCGGCATCTGGGGGATGAAAACCCCCGCTGGGAAGCACTGGTTGAGTTCGAATGAACGACACTGCCATCAGCATATTGATCCCCGCCCATGACGAGGCGGCCTATCTTCCCGGCTGCCTGCAGGCGCTGCTGGAATCGGACGATCCCGCCGGTCTGACCACCGAGGTCATCGTGGTGGCCAATGGATGCACCGATGACACGGCAGCGGTGGCGCGCGCGCATCAGGCGACCTTTGCGGAAAAGGGTTGGCCGCTGACGGTACTGGACCTGCGGCAGGGCAGCAAACTCAACGCGCTGAACGCAGGTGAGGACGTGGCGAGGGGGCGCATTCTCGTTTATCTCGACGCTGATGTGCTGGTCTCCCCCGCGCTGCTGGCCGAGCTTGCCGAAGCGCTCGATGTAGCACCGCCGCGTTACGCCAGCGGTCGGGCAGAGGTCACGACAGCGGGCAGCCGGATGAGCGCGGCCTACACGCGCTTCTGGCTCACCACGCCCTTCCTGACCGAGGGCGTGCCGGGCTTCGGCCTTTTCGCCATGAACCGGGCGGGGCGGGATCGGTGGCAGGACTGGCCGCACATCATATCGGACGACACATTCGCGCGGCTCCACTTTAGCCCGGAAGAGCGCATCGCCGTCCGCGCCGGCTATCGCTGGCCGATGATCGAAGGTTTCGGGCCATTGGTGCGAGTACGGCGGCGGCAGGATTACGGAGTCACGGAGATCGCGGAACGCTATCCCCAACTTCTGCGGAACGAGGACTCAGGGGGGGGCGGGGTGCCGGTCTGGCGGCGTGCCCTGCGCGATCCGGTCGCTTTTGCCGCCTTTGTCGCGGTGCGCCTTACCGTGCATCTGCCGCTTTTCCGCAGTGCGGATCCATGGGCCCGGGGGCGCTGAAGCCCTAGACGTCTGCGAAATGGGCTGCGAGCTTCGCGGCCTCGCTGTTCACGTCGTGGCGGACGAAGACCCTCGCGCGGCCCGCGCGGCCCATCCTGTCCAACGTGCCGAGCGGCGCATCGGCAAGCGCCTGCAGCGCCGTGCAAAGCGCCTGCGTATCGCCTGCAGGCACCAGCCGGCCGGTCTGGCCGTGCAGCACCAGTTCCGGCGTGCCGGCCACATAGGTCGCGATGACCGGGCGCGCCGCGGCCATGGCTTCCATCACCACCATGGGCAGGCCCTCGGCGAAGCTGGGCATCACCAGCGCATGGGAGGCGGCCAGTTCGTCCTCTATCCGGGCCTCATCGACCCAGCCGGTTAGCGTGACCCGGTCCTCCAGCCCGTGGCGCGCAATGGCGGCCCGGATGCGGGGCCGCATCTCGCCGTCGCCCACGAGCGTCAGATGCAGGGTGGGATGGCGCAGCTTTCCCATCGCCTCGATCAGGGCGAGCTGGCCCTTCTGTTCCACGAAACGTCCGATCGACAGGATGCGCCGGGGTCCGTCCGTCAGAGGGCGCAATGCGGCGAAGCGCGATGGATCGATCCCGCAATGGACGACCTTGATGCGGTCCCAGTCTTCCGGGTCGGCCCAGCGGCACAACTGGCTGCGCCCGTATTGGCTGATCGCCACGGTAAAGGCGGCGCGGGCGATCTTTTCGCCCAAGGACAACGCGCGCGGGCTGTCGAACTCTTCAGGGCCATGCACGGTAAAGCTGTAGGGCAGGCCGCCCATGATCCGCGCGAGCATTGCCACGGTTGCGGCATTGGTCCCGAAATGGGCGTGGGCGTGATCCGCGCCCATGTCGGCGCAACGCTCCGCCACCACCGCGGCTTCGGCGAGATAGATCATATGCCGCAGCACACCGGTTTCCGACGCGCGCCCCAGTGCCCAGGCCCGCCGTGCCGCCGACCACCACTCCCGCGGGGCTGTACGCAGGCGGCGCCAGCTTGCCCGGCCCAGCTCCGCGCCGCCCAATGCCAGCACATGCTCCGTGCGTTCCGCCTCTGCCCGGTCCTGCGCATCGACGAGCGGCGCATCGGGGCCGCGCATGGCGATGCGGCTCACTTGGTGGCCCTGCGCTTCGAGCGCGCGGATCTCTCGGCGGATGAAGGAGTGGGAGGGCTGCGGATAGGTGTTCAGGATGTAGGCGATGTGCAACGCGGGGCCCCCTTGCGCGGTTGCACCTTGTTACCCGCAGCCTTGCCACTGGCACAAGGCCGCCCGAGCCACTAGTCTGCCGCGAAACCGGATCAGGGGCGATGTTTTTGGTGTTTGCTGGGGCTTTACGACTGCTGAGCGGCAACCGCCTGATGGCCCGTGTGATACGCTCCGCCTCATGGATCGTGCTGGGCTACGGCGCGTCGCAGGCGATCCGCCTGGCGTCGAACCTGATCCTGACGCGGCTGCTGTTTCCGGAGGCGTTTGGCCTCATGGCGCTTATCTCCGTAGTGACGGTGGGGCTGACGCTGTTCTCAGACATTGGCATCGGACCTTCCATCGCGCAGAGCAAACGCGGCGACGATCCCGACTTTCTGAACACCGCATGGACGATACAGGCCATCCGGGGCTTCGCGCTCTGGCTGGTGGCCTGTCTTCTGGCTTATCCCGCGGCATGGCTCTATGACGCGCCGGCGCTGATCTATTACCTGCCGATCGCCGGGCTGGGGCTTGCCGTGGCGGGCTTCAACCCGACGCGGATCGAAACGGCGCATCGGCATCTGGCGATGGGGCGGCTGACGCTGCTCGACCTCACCTCGCAAATTGTGGGGATTGTTGCCATGATCGTGCTGGCACTGCTTTTGCAGTCGGTGGCCGCATTGGTGATCGGCGGAGTGATCGGCATTCTTGCGAAGCTTGGGCTGACCTGGACGTTCCTGCCGGGGCCGCCCAACAGGTTCCGCTGGGAGGCGCGGTCGCTGCGGGAGCTTGTGTCATTCGGCAAATGGATATTTCTCTCCACCATGGGATGGTTTTTCGCCAGTCAGGGGGACAAGGCCATTCTGGGTGGCTTCCTGGCGCTCGAAACGCTGGGCATCTATAATATCGGCTATTTCCTGGCGAGTTTTCCGCTGCTTCTCGGCCTAAGCGTGAGCGGACGGGTGATGATCCCCATCTACCGCGAAACCGCCGCGAAGGGCTCATCACGGCTGCGGCCCATGCGCTATGGGCTGACCGCGAGTGTCATGCTGCTGCTGGCGGGGATGGCGTTTGCGGGGCCCATGCTCGTCGATCTGCTTTATGATCCGCGCTATGCGCAAAGCGGGGCGATCGTGGTGCTGCTGGGCGTCGTCCTGATGCCGCAGGCTTTGGGAATGACCTATGATCAGGCCGCACTTGCCGCCGGGGATTCGCGGGGGTTCTTCGTCTTTTCCGGCAGCCGCGCGGTACTGCAGACCACCGGCTTGCTTACCGGAGTTATGACGGGTGGGCTGGTCGGGGCTTTGTTCGGCATGGGGCTTGCGCTGGTAGCCTCGCATCTGGTGCTGATTTGGCTGGCGCGGAAGCATCGGGTCTGGGATGGCCAACACGATGCAGTCTTTGCCGGGCTAGCACTTGCACTCGGGCTCACCACGCTCTGGCTTCAGTGGGACCTGTTGGCGGTGCTGGGGAGTATGACGGCGACCGCTCAGGCCTTCTGACCGGTACGGGCCAGCCGACCGGCGCGACCTGCCGCGCGCCGTCCCAGCCAGAGGCGGCGCAGACCCCGCGGTTCCTTGGGCAGTTTGATCTCCGGCAGGGAGACCACCGGTACAAGCCCGGTTTCACGTTCCATCTGGCGCGCGGTCCGCAGTACCGGGTGGCGCAGTTCGAGTATCATCGCCACTGCGAGCGCGAAAAAGAGGCTACCTCCAGCACCGAGGAGCGCAAGCATCTTGCGGCTGAGTGTGTCGGCATAATCGGGTGTTTGCGCCTCCTCCAGCGTCACCAGCCGTTCGCCGCGGTCATTGCGTTCCAGTTCAAACCCCACCTCCGCTTCGTTGCGGCGGGTGGCGACCGTGCGCAATTGCGTTTGCAGGTTCTCAATTCCGCGTTCTAGATCGGCCAGTTCACGCTGGACTTCGGGGGAGGTTTCGAGGCTCCGCGCGATCGTCTCACGCCGTTCGAACAGCAGGTCCCGCTGGGTGGTCAGGCTGTCGACTTGGGTAGCGATGTCAGCTTCTAAGCGTTCCACGGTGGCGGGCCGGGCGTTGGGATCGATTCGTTCGCGTTGTAGACGAGTGGCGATGATATCGCGCTCCAGCGCGAGAATGGCTTCGTTCAGGCTGGCAATCTGACCCCGATGAAAGACGACGCTGCCTTCCATCGACAGGTCGTTCTCGCTTCGGAAAGCCTCGAGTTCGTTTTCGAGCTCACTCAAGGCATCCTGAAGGCTTTCCTCCTGCCTGATGAAGAATTCGAGCGTTTCGCGTGACTTTTCGCGGCGTTGCTCCGCGGCAAGTGCGCGGATCCGGTCCGCAAATTCATGGGCAACGGCGCGCGCCAGCTCCGGGTCTTTCTGCAGGGCGGTGATTGTCAGGACCGCGAGCGCCCCGTTATCGTTGTCGCCCTCCGGGACCGCAGCTACGCCTTCGAGGGTGACGGAGGCGCGCAGGCGGTCAATCTTCTCCGACAGGCGCAGGCCGGGCAGATCGGCATAGAGGTCGAATTTCTCGATCACCGCCAAAATGGTGCCTCGGGCCATTAACTGCTGTTCGATAAGTTGCAAACGTTGGCCAGAGGACCCTTCAACCGTGGAGCGTGCCAGTTCGGAGGCGACCACAGGCTGTTCGATCTGAATGACCTCAGAAGAGCTGTAGACATGGGGTTGCCTTGCGGCCCAGACAAGCGAAACAAGGCAGCCCAGCAGAAATAGGCGGAGGATCATCCCTGCCCTGCGGCGCAGCATGTCTACGAAATCTTCCAGCGTATAGATCGGACCCATAATGAACCACTCGGTCTACCTGCAAAGAAGGATATTATATCCTTCTTTGGAGCTCATCAAACATGATGAATGCGTCCTTTATAGGGCGGATTCGCGTCTGGAAACAGGGCGTTCCGGTCAGTACTTCGCGATGCTGGAGGCGCGGGCGCGGTTCAGGATCACCCCCAGCAGCGGCACCTGTCCGTCGAGCATGCGCTCGCATTCCACCAATTGCCGCGCCATGGTCTGCGTCCCGTCGGAGACGAGCAGCACACCGTCAAGCTGTGGCAGGAAAGCAGAGACATCGTCATGCTCCAGCATCGGAGGCATGTCGTAGAGCACAAGCTCCGGTCGGAGGGCCGCACGCATCCGGCTGAGGGTCAGGTCGGTGTCCGGATCCTGCAGGGTTTCGGCGGCGTCGGTTTCGGCCCCTTCGTTGAGGCCGAGTGCCAGCGTATCGCCCACACGCACGATATGGTCCCGCATGGGGGTCTTGCCGCGCAAATAGTCACGCATAGGGCCACGGGGCGTCATGCCCAGCATGTCGGCCACACCCGAATTACGCAGGTTGAAGTCCATCAGCATGGTGCGCGAAGAGGGAACCCGCGCCAGGCTGAGTGCAAGGTTCACGGCCGTAAACGTGTTGCCGCAGCCGCTCGTGGGGGAGGCGATGGCGATATTCGTCCAGCGGTTTTCCTGTGCGGTGTGGCGCAGGCGGGTGCGCAGCAGGTCGAAGGCGCGGCGCAGGGGGCCGTCTCTGTGGAAGTCCACCAGTGGCGCGTGGCCTTCGTATTGCTTGCGCAGGCCGAAGTCGTCCTCCGGCAGTTCCTGCCAACGGGGGGCGTCCGTATCGGGCAGGCTTCGGCGCGACCCTTTGACCAGATCTGAGGGTGCGGGTGTATCTTCGCGTGGGGTATCGGCGTCCGCGATGCGGGCGAGCGCACGGCGCGGCCGGATACTGTGGCGCATCCCGGAAGGGCGCCCCCCATGCTGCGATGTTTCAGCAGGTGCGAAGTATTCGGCTTCGCCAGCAGGACCAAAGGTATCCTTCATGTCGTCTTCCTTTCCGTCCTCACCCATTGTTCCATCCTGCATGCGGCGTCCGCGTGACGCCACGAAAACCCGCGGATCAATGCCCTGTGCGGCGCATCACCACATCGATCGTCTTGAACAGAATACGCAGATCCTGCCAGACCGTCAGATTGCGGTTATACGTCCGGTCCACTTCGGCACGATAGGTAAAACGGTTGCTGTTGCGCGCTGAAATTTGCCACAGGCCGGTGATGCCAGGCCGCAGCGCCTGATAATCGCGCAGATCACCATACATTTCGCGCTGGTTCAGCATCATGGGGCGGGGGCCGACAACACTCATATCGCCGCGCAGGACGTTCAGCAGTTGCGGCAGTTCGTCCATGGAGGTGATGCGCAGAATATTTCCGACTCGCGTGATGCGTGGGTCATTCCGCAGTTTCTGCAACTCGTTCCATTCGTGCCGCAAGGCAGGATCGCTGGAGAGGTATGATTCCAGTACCGCATCGGCATCCCGGCGCATGGTGCGGAGTTTCAAGATGCGAAAGGGGCGGCCGCGGCGGCCCACGCGGAGCTGAGTGTAGAAGGGTGCGCCCCCTTCAAACCAGAGCGCGAGAGCGCAGATACCGATGATCGGCAGCGAAAACGGCAGGGTCAGCAGGACAAAGATAATGTCGAACAGCCGCTTGCCAAAGAGCCGATACGGCCCCCAGCCCAAAGCCTTCTGCGCAACAGCCCGTTGCCAGACACGGTCGCGCCCCGCAGGCGATGCCGCGACAACATCCGCATAGACGTAGCCCTGCTCAGGCTGCGTCCGCACAGTGGTCATGTTGGACAGGCCGAAGACCGGCTTGCCCGCATCGAAGTTCTTCATCGCAACCCCCCAGGGTTTGCAGCTTTGAATCACGGTCGCCGGCGGTTTCCGGCACCCGAGGCGCGGCTTTTGCGGACTTCATGAAAGCGCGAAAGGAGACCACCATAACCTTGTCGAGCTTTGCATGTAGCCGCCGCTTGCCGGCAGGCCACGGAGGCACGATGGATCAGGGATCGCATTTCCGTGTGGCCGCTGCAGGCGGAGAGCCTTGCTATTTCTGCCCCATACATAACATTTTTCGGTCACATTTGAGGAAGTTTCTACGAAACAGACTGTTTCGGGCAGGGTTAGGTTCCAAGGTAAATAAATTCGGCCTTGATCCGACGTGACGTCATGCGGATTTTAGAGGAATAGTTTGTTCAGAAATAACTGAACAAACTTGACGCATGCATCCCGTTCCATATGTAGACGCCACCAAAGTCACGATGGGGGATAGGCGTCATGGATGGCGAACAGGGCACCGCCGCGGTCCGCGAAGCATTCATCGAACGCATGGGCGTAATTGCTCAGGCCGACGGTATGCCGCGCATGTCGGGCCAGATATTCGCGATGCTCGTTTTCGACGGCGAAGCGCTGGCGTTCGGCGAGCTGGCGCGCCAGCTCGAAGTGAGTCGCGCCACGATCAGCACCAGCGTCCGGCTGCTGGAAGATCGCGGGCTGATTCGGCGGTTGAACCGGCGCGGCGACCGGCAGGATTACTTCCAGCTTGCCGATAACGCCTATGTTGAAATGCTGCGTCATGCCCGCGCCAACACCGCCCGCGCGCGGGACGAAGTGGCCGGCACGCTCGCCGATCTCCCCGCGACCGCGGGCGACATCCGCGGCAGGCTTAACGATTTCAAGAATTTCTATGCAGAGATCGAAACCTCACTCGGCGATGCCATCGCCCGGATCGAGAAGAACAGAACATGAGCACATCAGCGCCCCCCGAAGCCGTTGGCCGGAACGGATCAGCAGAAAGCAAATCCCCTGAACACCAATCCGCAGCGACGAATGCACCGCTTTCCTTCGAGAGCGACGCCGGCTCGGCCCGGTCGAAATGGGTGGCGGGGTTGCTCGTTCTGTTGATCGTCGGATGGATGGGCAGCGGCTATGTGCTGCCCTCCGCCCCCGAAGAGGCAGCCCCCAGCGTCGCGGAACAGGCGGCCCGGCTGGTGACGGTTGCGGTGACCCCGTCCCGGGCGGAAGAAGTCGCACAGGTCTTCGTTGCCGAAGGTCAGGCCCTGCCGGACCGTGACACGATGATCCGCGCGGAAACCTCGGGCGAGATCGCCGAAGTGCTGGTGCGCAAGGGGGCGGATGTCATGGCGGGGGAAACGCTCGCGCGGTTCGATACGGCCAGCCGCGCGTCCGACCTTGCCCGCGCCCGGGAGGAGGAGGCGCGCGCCCAACGCGAGTTCGAAAACGCCGAACAGCTACTTGAGCGTGGCGTGGCGACCATGGACCGTGTCACTCAGGCCCGCGCCGCGTTGGCAAGCGCCCGGGCGGGGGTCGCCGCCGCCGAGGAAGCGATAGAGAACACCGAGATTCGCGCCCCCTTCGCCGGGCGGCTCGAAGCCTTTGACATCGCGGAAGGCGAGTTCGTTCCCACCGGGGCGGAAGTGGGTCGCGTGGTCGACAATACGCCGCTGACGATCCGAATCCAGATACCGCAGCAGTCGCTCGTCAATATCGAGGTCGGGCAACCGGCAGAAGTGAGTTTCATCACCGGCACCGAGGCCACGGGCGAAGTGATTTTCGTAAGCTCCAGCGCCGATGCCGAAACCCGTACCTTCGCCGCCGAGATCAGCGTGCCCAATGCCGAAGGTTCGGTCCCGGCGGGCGTCAGCGCGCGGGTCCGCATCCCCACCGGCAGCCTTCGGGCGCATTTCGTCTCTCCCGCGATCCTGTCGCTCGGCACGGACGGCACGCTGGGGATCAAGACCGTGGATGAAGAGGGCATCGTCCATTTCCATGAGGTCTCCATCGTGCGGGCGCAAACCGACGGGATCTGGGTCGCGGGCCTGCCGGAGGATACCCGCATCGTCACCGTCGGGCAGGGCTTCGTGAGCGACGGTGAAAAGGTGAACCCGCAGGAGCGCAACGTTGAGGGGCCGGCTGCGGCACAGGCAACCGTCGCATCACTCGATGACAGCGCGCCCGGCGAGGATGCAGAAGCGGGCGCAGAGGGTGCCGCCACCCCGCGGGAGGCGGACCAGTGAACGCGCTGATCGACGCCGCATTCAGCCGCGCGCGGGTCGTCGTGCTGGCCCTCGTCATGGTGCTGACGGTAGGTTCCTTCGCCTATGTCTCGATCCCCAAGGAAAGCTCGCCCGAGATTCCCATTCCAACGGTCTATGTCTCGACCGGGCTTGACGGAATTTCACCCGAGGACAGCGAGCGCCTGTTGGTGGAGCCGCTGGAAACGGAACTGAGCAGCATCACCGGCCTGAAGGAGATCACCGGCAGCGCCGGCGAAGGTTACGCCAGCGTGCAGCTTGAATTCGAACCGGGGTTCGACGCCGACGAGGCGCTGGACAAGGTCCGCGAAGGGGTGGACCGCGCGCAGCCCGAACTCCCCGAAGACGCCTCCGACCCGGTTGTGACGGAGATCAACACCGCGCTCTTCCCGATCCTGACGGCAATCCTTTCCGGCCCGGTGCCGGAGCGGACGCTCAACACCATCGCCGAGAACCTCAAGGACGATATCGAAGGTCTGCCCGGCGTGCTCGAGGTCGACGTGGGTGGCGCGCGCACGGAACTGCTCGAGGTGCTGATCGACCCCACGGTGTTCGAGACCTACAACATCAGCTTCGAAGAACTGATCGGCCAGATCAACCGCAACAACATGCTGATTGCCGCCGGTGCCATCGAAAGCGGGGCAGGGCGGCTGGTGATCAAGGTGCCGGGGCTGATCGAGGATCTGGAAGACGTGATGCAGCTGCCGGTGCTGGTGCGCGGCGACACGGTCGTCACCTTCGCCGACATCGCCACGGTCCGCCGCACCTTCGAGGATCCGACAGGCTTCGCTCGGATCAACGGGCAGCCCGCGCTGGCGCTGGAAATCAAGAAACGTGCGGGCAGCAACATCATCGACACGGTGGCCGATGTGCGCGCGCTGATCGCCGGGGCGGCGGAGGAATGGCCCGGGACCGTCACGATCGATTACATGCAGGACGAAAGCGAACAGGTCCGCACCATGCTGAGCGATCTGGAGGCGAACGTGATCGCCGCCGTCATACTCGTCATGATCGTCATTGTCTGGGCTTTGGGCATCCGGTCGGCGTTGCTGGTCGGGTTGGCCATTCCGGGCGCCTTTCTCGCAGGGGTGACGGTGCTTTGGGCCATGGGCTACACGATGAACCTCGTGGTGCTCTTTTCGCTCATCCTCGTGGTGGGGATGCTGGTGGACGGGGCCATCGTCACCACCGAACTGGCGGACCGGCGCCTGCAGGAGGGCGATCCGCCCAAGCGGGCCTATGCCTTTGCCGCAAAGCGCATGGCATGGCCGATCATCGCCTCCACCGCGACGACGCTGTCGGTGTTCTTTCCGCTACTGTTCTGGACAGGCACGGTGGGCGAATTCATGAAATTCCTGCCCATCACCGTGATCCTGACGCTGACCGCCTCGCTTTTCATGGCGCTGATCTTCATCCCCGTCATGGGCGGGATCATCGGCAAGCGGCCGCCGCAGTCGGCCCGGGACAAGGCAACGCTGCATGCCGCCGAACAGGGCGATCCGCGCGCGTTGCGCGGGGCCACGGGCCTATACGTGCGGGTGCTGCAATACGCGATCCTGCGGCCCGGCGCGACCCTGCTGGTGGCGCTTGCTTTCCTGCTGGGCAGCTTCGGGGCCTATGGCACGCTGGGCAACGGGATCTCCTTCTTTCCGTCGGTGGAGCCTGATTTCATGCAGGTTCAGGTCCGCGCGCGGGACAACTTCTCGATCTACGAAAAGGACGCGCTGGTCCGCCGGGTGGAGGAAAAGCTCTTTGCCTATGACGAGATTTCTTCGGTCTATGCCCGTTCCACCAGTGGCGGCTCCGGTCAGGCGGACGAGGAGGTGATCGGCACCATCCAGCTCGAACTGACGGAATGGGACACGCGCCGCAAGGCAGAGATCATCGGCGAGGACATTCGCGCCGACATGAGCGATATCGCGGGCATAGACGTGCAGGTGCAGGCCGCCTCCAGCGGGCCGTCGGCGGGCAAGCCCGTCAGCCTTCGGGTGCGCGCGCGCAACCCCGACACGCAGGACGATGCGGTGCAGATGATCCGCGATGCCATGGAAGAGATCGGTAATTTCACCGATGTGACCGACACGCGCCCCCTGCCGGGGGTGGAGTGGCGCGTTGCCGTGAACCGGTCGGAGGCGGCACGGTTCGGGGCCGACATCTCCACACTGGGGCAGGCGGTGCAGCTCCTGACCCGGGGCATCACCGTCGCCGATTATCGGCCCTCGGACGTGGACGGTTCCGTCGACATCCGGGTGCGCTTTCCATCGGACGAGCGCACGCTGGAAGAACTGGAAGGTCTGCGGGTGCCCACCAGCGCGGGACTGGTGCCCATTTCCAACTTCGTGACCTTCGAACCCGCGCCGCGCACCGGCACGATCAAGCGGATCGATCAACGCCGCGTGGTCAGCATCGAGGCCAACGTGGCCCCTGGGGTGCTGGTCAATGACCAGATCGTCGCCCTGCGCGCGGCGCTGGACAGGCTGGACCTGCCCCCGGGGACAGAGGCGACCTTTGCCGGGGAGGCGCAGGATCAGGCGGATTCGATGATTTTCCTCGGCGGAGCCTTCATCACGGCGATCTTCCTGATGTTCGTGATCCTCGTTATCCAGTTCAACAACTTCTATCAGGCCTTCGTGGTCATGAGCGCGATCGTCTTTTCCGTCACCGGCGTGCTCTTCGGGCTGATCGTGACGGGGCGCCCCTTTGGCATCGTGATGGGGGGTATCGGCGTCATCGCTCTGGCCGGGATCGTGGTGAACAACAACATCGTTCTGATCGACACCTACAACGATCTGAAACGCGCGGGCATGTCATCGCTGGAGGCCGCGTTGCGGACCGGCGCGCAGCGTCTGCGCCCGGTGGTGCTGACCTCCGTCACCACGGCGCTGGGGCTTCTGCCGATGGTGATCGGGGTGAACCTCAACTTCTTCACGCGAGAGATCGTTTATGGCGCGCCTTCGACGCAGTGGTGGACCGAACTGTCCTCCGCCATCGCGGGGGGCCTCATCGTGGCCACCGTGCTCACGCTGATCGTGACCCCCGCCATGCTGATGCTGGGGGAGAGGAAGGGCAAACGCGCGCGTCCCGCCGCATCCGCTTCGGCAGGAGCCCTTCCGGCGGAATAGCGGCGGGAGATGGCAAGCGGGGCGGTCAGCCCGCTGCCTGCGGTGACGGGCCGATGCGCAGCAACTGGCCCCCGAGGTCCCGGAAGGCGCGCTGGCGGCAGGTGAGCACGATGATTTGCAGATCGCCCGCCTGCCGGTGCAGCGCGTCGAACATGCGTTCGATCCGGTCGTCATCGGTAAAGACCAGCGCATCGTCGAGGATCACCGGCGCGGTGCGTCCTGCCGCCGCCAGCATCCGCGCAAAGGCGAGCCGTACCAGCAGCGCCACTTGCTCCTGCGTGCCGCCCGAAAGAATCGAAATGGGTTCTTCGCGCCCTTCGCGGATCAGCGCATCGGGCAGCAGCGATTCCTCGCCCCATGTCAGTTCGGCATCTGGCCATAGCAGGTGGAGTAATGGCTTCAGTTCCCGCGCGATGGGGGCGAAGTAGCGTTCGCGCGCCTGCGTCCGCGCTGCCTCCAGCGCCGCTTCGAGCCGGATCAGCACCGCGACCTCCCGTTCGATCCGGACAAGGTCCGCTTGCGCGGCTTCGAGCTTTTCCTCCGTTTCGGCAAGTTCCTCTTCGACGGCCTTTCCGGCGGTGCTGCCGATCCGCTCTTCCAGCCGGGCGAGCAGCGGTCTGAGGCGTGCGGTCTCCGCCTGGGCTTGCGTTTCCACCGCGCGGGCGCGCTTCAGCGCCGCCTCCGAAGTGGTCAGGTCCGGTGCCGCGCGGGCCATTTCATCCCGGGCTGCCTCCGCCTCGGCGAGGGCGCGTGTGGCGGTGTCGCTCTCCGCGATCCGGGTCTCTTCGGAAGCGTCACCGAGGCGGGCCAATGCCTCCCCGGCCCGGGCGAGCCGGTCCTGCGCCGCGCTGAGCGCCGTCTGCGCGCCCGCCGCTTCACTGCGCGCGTCGGAGGCGTGGCGCGCCGCGCTCTCCTGCCTCTGCGCCGCGTCCTCCTGTGCGGCGCGCGCCGCATCCAGAAGACGGTCCGCTTCATCAGGATCAGGCGCGGTTTCCAGACCCTCCGCCACGGGGATGGCCGCGAGTGATTTGCGCAGCGCCTCCAGACCGGCGGGCGCAAGGCTTTTGAAGACCGCTTCGGCCTCCTTCCGGTCCTGCGACGCCTCCGCCCGCGCCGCCGCCGCTTCGCGCGCCGCTTCGGGTGTGTCCGCACCCACGGCATCCAATGCGGCGCGCAGGGCCGCATTGGCCCTGTCCACGCTGTCTTCGCCTTCGACCCCATGGGGCGGGCGGATTTCGAGTGCGCCGATCCCGTCGATTTCCAGTCGGACTGGGCCGGAAAGCGGCACCGGTTCCCCATCCGTCAGCGCGCCGCCGTCGAGCAGGATGCCACCCGCGCGGCCTTCGGCGTAATGGGCGGTGATCCGGGTCGCCGTGGTATCCCGCGCGGCGCGGGCGCTTTCAAAGGCGCGCAGGCGTTCCTCTATCTGGCGCAAGGTTTGGGCATCGGGGCCGGTGCTTGCGCGCGTGGCCGCCTCCTCCATTCTTGCATGCGCTTCCATGGCGGCGGCGATGCGCTCTTGCAGCTCCCGGCGGCGTTCGGCCCCGTCCCGCGCGGCCTTGGCCCGCTGGGCGAGGCGTTGAGTGTCTTCGGCTTCCTTGAGGGCGCGGCGGGTATCGGTGAGCGCGCGCATGGCGCTGTCCAGCGCTTCATCCTTTTCGGTGAGGTCGCGTTTCGCCGCCTCAGCCCGGATGGTGGCTTTTTGCAGGGCCTCATCCGCCGCGCCGTGCTCCCGCGTTGCCTCGCGCAGGGCGGCGAGCCGGTCACGTGCCTTTTCCGCCGTAAGCCGCGCCATTTCCACCCGGCGGGTCGCGGCCTCCAGTGCTGCGGCATGTTTCAGCGCCTCGGCATGTGCCGCTTCCGCCGTGGCCAGCCTGTCGCGACGGGCCTGAGCGATCTCAGGATCCTCGATCTGTCGCAACTCGCGCCGCGCGCGGTTGCGTTCGGTCAGGGCGCCGTGCAGGTCTGCGGCCGCGGCAGCAAGCGTGTCGCGCCGCTCACTCAGGTTTTCGACCCGCTCCTGCGCGTCTTTCCAAGGGCCGCCCCGTTTCGGCGCGCGGGCCTTGCCGGTGGCCAATTCATCCAGCGCAGCCTTGCACCGGCGGAGCGCCATGTCCATGCGCCGCCCGCCGGTCAGGTTCTCGACCTCTTCGCCCACCGATGTCATCAGGTCGCGGCGCGCATCGAGTGCCGATTTCTGTTCCTTCGCCGACCCCGTCGTCAGGTCCGTCACCCCCTGCCGAACCCAGATCAAGCCCGAAGGACCGCCTGCATCGTCGCCCAGCAGCTCGGTGATCCAGGCCTCCGCCGCGTCGGACTGCGCGACCAACGTGGCGCCCCGGTGCACCGTCGCGGCGGGCTTCTGGAACCAGCGTTTGGCGATGGTGAACCGCCCGGCGTCGGTCTCGATCTCTATGGTCACTTCGGGCGCGCCGCCCGCATGGGGCCGCAGCGCCGCGACGTCCTTGTCGCGCGATCCATGGGCCTTGAAAAAGACCGCCTGTATCGCATCGAAAAGGGTGGATTTGCCATGTTCGTTCGGCTCGCAGAGCACGTTCAGCCCATCGCCGATGTCGCCGATGCGCGCGGGCTCGGTAAAGCGGCGGACGTTTGAGAGCGTGATGGCGCGGATCTTCATTCCCCGGCTTCCTTCACATAGGCGTAGAGCCGCGACAGCGCCGCTTGGGCGATCTCCCGTTCCTCTTGCGGCAGGTCCTTGGATTCCGCCTCTTCCAGAAGCGTATCGGCAGCGAGGCGCAGGGCGCCGGCGCGGTCGATCTCATCCAGATCGGCACTGTCGTACTGGGTGCCGAGCGCATCGGAGCGCAGATCGAAATGGGCAAACTCGGGGCCGATGCGACGCGCCGCCTGTTGTAGTGCTGCATGTTCCGGCAGGCTGGCCCAGCCGCTGGCCGAAACGCGCAGAAGCAAGTCGCGCCGCCCCTTTTCGGGCAGCGCAGCCGCCAGTGCAGCCTCAGGGTCCTGTCCGGGATGCAGGGGCAGTTCGACCTCGCTCCAGTGGAATTTGCCGATCTCGACCTCTGTCACATCGGGGGGTGCGCCGGGGCCCGCCAGTTCCACCGCGAGGCAGAGCCCACGACGCCCATGTTTGAAGCGGTCCTGTTCCGGCGTGCCGGGGTACTGCACGCGTTCCGACACCACCCGCCTGCCATGCCAGTCCCCGAGGGCGAGGTAATCGAGCCGGGCCGAACGGTCCCGGTCCGGTGCGATCGCAGCGCCGGTATCGTCGAAATCCGTCACGCCGCCATGAGCCAAGCCGATCCGCAGGTTCCCCTCGGGCGAGGGCATGGCAGGCAACGGGTCCGTCGGATCGCTGGCGCCTGTGCGAAAGGCGACGGGGCAGGGCAGCAGCGTGGCCCCCGCTGCCAACTCAATGGGGGCGGGTTCGGTCACGGCCTGCACATTCCCGGGCGCATCTCGGCGGATCGCCTCCCACAGGGGGTCGGCGTGGTGCAGATTGTCGTGATTGCCCGGCAGCAGCCACCATGTGATGTCCTCGGCCTCTCCCATCGCGGCGAGGGCCTGCCGGATCAGCCCGGCCGAAGGCGTTGCCGTATCGAAAGTATCCCCTGCGAGCATCACATGGGCCGCACCCTGCTGGCGCGCCGTCTCTGCCAGACGGTGGAGCGCCTCATGACGCGCCTCCATCAGCCGGCCGCGGATGTTGCCGTCGGGCGGCTGCGGGATATTCGCGAACTTGCGCCCGAGATGCAGATCGGAGGCATGGATGAATCGAAAGGACATGGAAGGCTCCTTGGGGGTCCGCGCGCATCAGAAAGTATCGGGGCGGGAAAGGGAACCGCCTGCAGCTTCGCATTCAAGGATGAGGGGGATTGATGCCACTGGAATCGCGCTTTGACGTCGTCGCGGGTGCCCATGGTTCGCCGCCCGAAAAAGTCATCTGCGACGTTCGTCGCAGATACAGTAATTGGCCGTGATGGTAGTTTATAGGGATGTCTTAGTAAAACGTGACCCGTCCGGCATATCCCGCGGGAAGGGTCTGAACATGAAAGTACACTGATGAAGTTTCGGACCTCTTTACCCCTCATTGCCACTGCAGGTTTTCTTCTCGCCTCCGGGGCGGTGATCGCCGGGGACAAGACCAAACCGGAAACCGAAGAATCCAATGCGGCAGCAACGACCGCGATGGAAACCGAGAAAACTGAAACCGAAACCATGTCGGAGGAGTCGGACACCGAAACGACATCCGATGACATGCAAGCCGACATCGCGATGGGCGATGCGGAAGCCGGTGAGAAAATCTTCAAGAAAGACTGCCGCGCCTGCCACGGGCCGAAGGGCAAGGGCGTTTCGGCCTATCCGAAACTGGCGGGTCTTGAGTACGAGTACATCGTGGACCGGCTCGAACGGTATCGCGCAGGCGAGAAGTTCGGCCCCAACACGATGCTGATGGCCCCGCGCGCCAAGAATTTGTCCGACGAGGACATTCTGGACGTCGCGACCTTCATCACGACTTTGGAATGACCCCGCACCAAGACGGGGCCGGTCCAGGCCGTTACCTATAAAGCAGATCCTTTCCCGATGATCCCGTATCGGAGGGGCCGGATAAACAATTCTTCAAGGGAGGAACACATGAAGATTTCACACAGATCACTCGCTTTCGCGATGGGGATCAGTTCGATGGTGGGTGTCGTACCGGCGCTTGCCCAGAACACATCGAGCCTGAGCCACGAGGTGGTGCTCGAAGGGTTGGAAAACCCATGGGACGTTGCGCTTCGCGCTGACGGCACCATGCTTTTCACCGAAAAGTGCAAGGGCCTGTCGGTCCGTATGCCTGATGGTTCGGTAAACGCACTTTACGGCGTGGGCGAGACGGAAGGCTATGCCTCCAACGGCGATGACCTATTCTGCGAAGGTCAGGCCGGCATGATGGGCGTGGCGTTCGATCCCAACTTCGACGACAACCGCCGCATCTACGTCTATTCGACGTCGAATATGTCCGATCCGCACACCAACCGCCTTATGCGGTTCGAGGTCAACGAGGATTTCACCGGCGTATCCGGCCGGACCGACATCATCGATGACGTGCCCTACAAGATGAAGGCATCGGATCACCCCTTCGGCGGCCCCGGTGCGCATAACGGTGGCCGTGTCCGGTTCAACCCGGTTGACGGTTATCTTTATCTGACCACCGGCGACAACCACAACAGTGAGGTCCCGCAAAGCCCGACGATGATGGGGTCGAAGGTGATCCGGGTCGACACGGACGGCAATGCCGCGCCCGAGAACAACCCGCCGGAAGGTTTCGACAAGCGGACCTACACCTACGGTCACCGGAACACGCAAGGTATCACGTTCAACGCCTCCGGCACGCCGATCACGGCGGAACATGGCCCCTGGCATTCGGACGAGATCACCGTGCTTGAGAACGGCGGAAACGCGGGCTGGGATCCGCGCCCGAACATGGCTGGCCGGGGCGACTGCCCGGACGACTACTGCGGCTACAGCCCGAACCAGGCCGACGGGATGAACCGCTTCGAGCGGGCCGCATTCATGCCGATGACCGACTTCGACACCTATCCCGACGCGATGGCGCCGATCTGGAACAACAATGGTTGGTCTCAGGGCACATCCTCCGCCGACTTCCTGCGCGGCGAGGCTTGGGGCGATTGGCAGAATGCCATGGTCGTCGGTATCATGGGCATTGGCTTCGGCGGCACGCCGATCGGCCAGCGTATCGACGTGATCCAGCTGACCGAGGATGAGACCGAGGTCGTCGACGTCACGGAGATGACCCTGCCGGAAGGTATGGAGTCCGGTCGCTTCCGCTCCCTCGTCGTGGGACCGGACGGCAGCCTCTATGCCGTGGTCGATGAAGGCCTGGTCCACAAGATCACACCCTGATCTACGGACCTGTAGAATGAGGAAAACGCCGCCCCCCGGGGCGGCGTTTTTCGTTTGGGGGTGTGGTTGTAGCGTTTTGTCGGGAGGTCTTTGGCGGACCTTCGTGCGGATGAATATGCCGTGCCTGCGAGGGCCCTTAGAAGGAGGGCGGTGAGCGGACCTTCGCTGTGAACACAAGGTAGATTGGGCTGCCCAATGAAAGCGGACACTCAAAGCTGTGTTTCGGTCGTTTTCGACGTTCAAGAGCGGTGAACTTCAGCCACGTTTCCAATTTTAATGTCTTTTTGAATGCACCATGTCAGTTACCAAGGTGGCCGCAAAACAATAAACTGCAGTCAGAGCCTTGATATAAAATGCAATATCTTGAGTATGAAACGATGTGACTTACGGTGAGCTACAAGCGAGCGTTCTTAAAATCTGAGAAGAGTAGATTGTCGAACGAAAATCAGCGATAACTTTCTATGCCGGATTTTTTTACCGTCACATGCGACAAGCCCAACGACGCCAAAAACGCACGCACCCATTTGATTTTCGATGCATGTTTGGGTCCGAGTACAACTTCTTGAATTGCCTCTCTCGCAGGATCTGCAATCAGACAAGAAATAAAAGGCTTTATTGAACTATCATCAGCAAAGTATTCAATTTCCGGTAACGAAGCTCTATGACGATACCGCAAAAGCCTCCACTCACATTCCTCGTAGAAGGAGGTCGGTTTGGTATCGTAAATTCGGAAATGTAGCGGTGAAAGCACCTCCAGTAACCGTGCCATAAGATCGTGTGCATTACTGTCGATTCCTGTGAAAACCTGTTCGATATCACTCCCGGCGGAAGCCATCGTGGTCAATGCCCGCTCTCTAGGGTCAGGACCCATTGATTTCCGCTTAGGAGCGTGATTCACGGTTCGAAAACCTAGCGGTGAACATGTCTGATCTTTTCTGGCTGACGGATTCGCAGATGGCGCGTCTTGAGCCTTTCTTCCCCAAATCCCATGGCAAGCCTCGCGTCGATGACAAGCGCGTCCTGAGCGGGATTATCTTCTTCAATCGCAATGGCTTACGATGGCGAGATGCGCCGAGGGAATATGGCCCGCACAAAACGCTCTACAACCGTTGGAAGCGCTGGAGCGATAAAGGCATCTTTGCCCAGATGATGGTCGGCTTGGCCGCTGATCACGGCGAGCAGACGACGGTCATGATCGACGCCACCTATCTGAAGGCGCATCGAACGGCGACCAGTTTGGGCGTCAAAAAAGGGGGCGTGGACGCCTGATCGGGCGCACCAAGGGCGGTATGAATACCAAGCTTCACGCCATCTGCGACAGCCAAGGACGGCCGCTGAACCTGT
>NZ_LWEX01000582.1 GCF_001634885.1 Sulfitobacter sp. HI0040
AACCCGAGCATCATCGGCGAAAGTGTTTCCATTCCGTCTGGTTGGCCCTGCCTCGTTTCGGAAGGATACGAATGTGTCCGTTCCTCTATGAGAAGCCTTAGAAAACAATGCGCTGACGATTGCAAAGCAATTGCGCGGGGAGAGTGGTGATTTGTCGGTTGGCAGAAAGGGACGGAGCTCCGAGTGAGCGGGCGGACCATCCATTTTTTAGGATACAGGCCCGAGCTGTACCTTGAGACCAATACGCCGCCACCCTATGGCGTTGCTAGTACGCAGCAGTCCAATTGGAACGAACTGAACCAGAGACTGCTAGGGGACCTTGTCGCTTGCTCAGGTCCATTATGCAGCCTATGCAAGAC
>NZ_LWEX01000583.1 GCF_001634885.1 Sulfitobacter sp. HI0040
ATCGAGGGGGTCAGCGACATCCCAGCTCACGATCTGCTCAACTAGGTTCAGCAAGGCGCGCCCGTCCCCGTCGGCCATTTCCAACAAGGCGGAACGCGCCTCGGCGGTCAGGGGCAGCGACCGGCCAAGCTCCTCTTCCGCCCGGATGGCAAGCTGTTCGAGGCTTTCGACTGACAGCCGTTCCAGCACCAGCACCTGCGCGCGGGAAAGGACCGCGGCATTAAGCTCGAATGACGGATTCTCGGTCGTGGCCCCTACCAGCAGGATGG
>NZ_LWEX01000584.1 GCF_001634885.1 Sulfitobacter sp. HI0040
GCGACCGTTGACTTCTGTCCCGGACCCGTTCGGAAAGTTCGACAGTTTCGGCGACCACAACAACGCGATGTTGCGACGGTTTCTCGATACCTTCGGGTTCGAGTACGAGTTCTATTCGGCGACGGAGTTCTACCGTTCCGGCCAGTTCGATGAAATCTTGCTGCGCGCCTGCGAAAAGTACGATGAAATCATGTCGGTAATGCT
>NZ_LWEX01000585.1 GCF_001634885.1 Sulfitobacter sp. HI0040
GCCATCGCGGTTTCCGTGGGCCTGCAATACGGCGTGCCGCTTGAAGAGTTCGTCGATGCCTTCACCTTCACCAAGTTCGAACCCGCGGGCATGGTGCAGGGCAACGACAGCATCAAGAACGCGACCTCGATCCTTGACTATATCTTCCGCGAACTGGCGGTCAGCTACCTAGACCGGACGGATCTGGCCCATGTGAAACCCGAAGGCGCCACCTTCGACACGTTGGGCCGCGGCGAAGAGGAAGAGGGCGTCGGCAACGTCGCGGAACTGAGCGAGAGTGCCGCAGGCAAGTCGCTGGAGGTGCTGCGCCAGATCAGCTCCACCGGGTATCTGCGCAACCGTCTGCCGCAGGAGCTGATCGTGCTGCAGGGCGGCCAGACCGCAGAAGTCGCCACCATGGGCGCGGCAGCGATGGCCACGGGCACGACAACCGGCAACGTCAGCGTCGCCATGGCCGGGTCCACCGCCGTCAGCAGCGGGTCGGTGGGGATCGATGCGCGGACCAAGGCCAAGATGCAGGGCTACGAAGGCGAGGCCTGCGGCGAATGCGGCAACTACACGCTGGTGCGCAACGGCACCTGCATGAAATGCAACACCTGCGGCGGGACCTCCGGGTGTAGCTAAACGGACCGGGGGCGGGTGCGCTCGCCCCTCGACGGCATCCGGGCCGCAGGCGAAACGTGAACCGAGCGGTTAACAGATCGAGCCCGGATGGCGAAACTGCAAGGGAGCACCGAGGTGCTCCCTTTTTTATTGCGTAGCAGCCGGTTAGGGTGCGTTCTTCAGAGGTTTTCCATCGCCTTGCGGCAATCCTCTGCGCATTCGCGGCACATCTCGGCGCAGCGTTTGCAATGGTCGCTGTCATGCTTGCTGCACATGTCGCGGCAATCCTCGCAGGCCTTCGCACAGAGTTCGAGCGTGGCGCGAAGGATTTGCTCGTTGCCGCCGGTGCGGCGGGCGGCAACGCGTGCCGTCGCCGCGCAGATGTCGGCACAGTCGAGGCATTTGCGGATACAGTCGCGGCGCCCGGCGGGATCGTCCTCTGCCAGACAGGCATCGGCGCAGGAATTGCAGATGGCGGCGCAGTACATCGCGTGACGCACCGCCTTGGCCAGCGGCTCGTTGAGATGGCCAGCAACGTCAGGGTGTTCGGAAATCATCTTCTCGATAGACATGGTGTCCTCCTATGCTCTGCCGGGGAAAACACCTGCGTTGGGGGCCAAGTTCCACGCCGCGAAAATCGTGCGGAAACGTACTCCACCCGCGCGTCATCTGGGCCGGACATCCACCCAGATCGGCAGGTGATCGGAAGCGCGCCGGGTTTCGCGCGTCTCCAGCACTCCGCCATGGGCAAGTTCGAGCCGGTCATCGAGCGCGATCCGGTCCAGTGCCGCCACCGGAAGCCGCGCGTGAAAGCTGTTGCCCGGCGCATGGATGGTAAAGCGCCGCGCGAGCCGCCCCAGCCCCACCTTCTGGGACCATTCGTTCATGTCACCCGCGATCACCGTGGGGCGCGACGGACGTTCCGCCAGATGGTCGAACATCGCGCTCAACTGACCCTTCCGCGAAGGGCGCAACAATCCCAGATGCGCGGCGATGACCCGCAGTTCGCGGTCCCCCAGCGACAGGTCCGCCACCAAGGCGCCCCGTGGCTCTATTCCCGGCAGTTCGAGGTATTCCACCTCATCGATCACGGCATCTGGACCGACGAGAATCGCGTTCCCGTGCCAGCCGAGGCTGACGTTTCCCGGTACCGGCACCCGTTTCATTCCGGTAAGCGCTTCGAGTTCCTGCAGGGGCAGGGCGGAAGGGCGCGGGGCATAGCGCCGGTCGGCTTCCTGCAGCACGACCACATCGGCCGACAGGGCTTTTACGATACGCATGATCCGGTGCGGGTCGCGGCGCCGGTCGGTGCCCATCGCCTTGCGCATGTTATAGCTGGCAATACGCAACGCGCCCTCCGACCGGGGGCCGGTTTCCGCTTCGGTTTCTCCGGTCACAGGATCGGCGCTCCGAGCCGGAACAGCCCTTCGGCCACCCGGCGGATCATGCCGTCCCGCGGCCGCCCGGTTTCGCAATCTTCGCTCAGCATGGCAAACCAACTGGCCAGATCCGCCACCGTTCCCGCGTCATAGACGAAAAGCGTCGTTTCAAAGTTCAGCAGCATGCTGCGCACGTCGAAGTTGGCGGACCCCACATAGGCGGTATCGTCGACGATCCCGGCCTTGGCGTGGATCATGCCCGGCTGATAATAGAGGATCCGCGCCCCGGCTTCGCTCATTTCCCGCAAGTAGGCACCGCGCGCGAAATCCGCCATGCGCTGGTTCGACCGGGCAGGCACGAGGATGCGCACATCGACACCCCGCCGCGCAGCGATGGCAACAGCATTGCTGAGCAGTTCCGTGGGCACGAAATAGGGGGTGATCAGCCAGATACGATCTCCGGCCATATGCAACGCGCGGATCAACCCGTCGTGCAGCGGGTCTTCGACCGTATCGGGGCCAGACGGGACAAGCTGGACCGTCGCGTCGCTGCCCGTGGCGGGGGCCACCGGGGGCACCGCATCGAGGTCGTCACCGCTGGCCACGCTCCAGTCGGAGCGGAAGACATCGGCGAAGCTCTGCACCGCGGTGCCTTCCAGCGTAAAGCCGAGGTCGATCCAGCCTTCAGGCATCTTTCCTTTCCCGAGATAATGCTCCCCGATATTCATACCGCCGGAAAACACCCGCGCCCCGTCGGCAACCACCATCTTGCGGTGGTTGCGCAGGTTGAGGTGCCCGCTGCCGGGCATCTGCAGAAGGGGGCTGTAGAAACGCACCTCTCCGCCTGCCGCGCGCAGCCGTTTCAGTGCGCGGTGCGGTCCGCGCACCGTGCCGAGACGGTCCATCAGCAGGCGGACCTTGATACCGGCTTCCGCCTTGCGGGTCAGGGCATCGACAAAGGCAACGCCGGTGGCGTCGTTCGCCACGATGTAAAAGAGGGCATGAACGCGATCTTTGGCGCTGTCGATCACCTGCATCATGCTCTCGAAGGCTTCCTCCCGCTCCTTGAGCAGACGCAGGCGCTGGCCCGCATGTGCCGGGGGCAGGCCGTAATGCTGAAAGGTGGAGTCGAGCGGATGCGCGGGCGCCGGGGGCGGCCCGCCGGTATCGCCTTCGCGGAAGAAGATCGGCTGATAGCGCGAATGGCGCTTGCGGAAGCCCAGCAGCAGAAACAGCGGCACCGCCGCCCAGGGTAGCGCCGCGATGAAAAGCAGCCAGGCGGCGGTGGATTGCGGCGTCCGGCGCTGCTGCAGGATAACCAGAGCGGCGGCAAGGGTCAGCAGCACGACGACGACGATCTCGACGTGCGTGGTGAACCAGTAGAGCATGCGGAAAACTCCGTTCGGTCAGTTGTCCGGGCGTTGCTATCAAAGGCTCGGGCGGGGTGCGACCGGAATGAAACGGCAGGCGGCGAAAGCGCTGCGCACCGGGCAGACCGGTGCAAAAGCGCATCGGCGGCGCGCTGCCCTGCGGGCCGCCGTTTCGGCAAAAGCCCGCCAAATCGCCTGTGAATGGCATCTTGGGCGGGCATTTCGCCCCGTGTCGTGGCAGACTGGGTGGGCACCTGCGCGGCCAGCCGCGTCGAAGGCACAGGAGAGTGGCATGACACCCAGGATAATCTTCGGCCCCGGGAGGGCCGTTATGGCCATGACCGTCGCGTTGTTCGCGACCCAGGGAGTCGCGTCGGAGGACCTATCCGGCGCGCCCATCGATGATCGGATCGCCCGGGTGGACACCAACGGCGACGGGATGTTGACCATCGCCGAGGTAAAGCGCGCGGACCCAGGCATGACCGCGCGGCTCTTTTCGTCGATGGATACCGACCGGGACGGCGCGCTGGACATGGCCGAGGCGAAGGCCGCCGCCCGCCTCGGTCTGGGTGCCGCGATCAAGGTCGCGGACTAAGCCACCCGGCCCAAGCTCAAAGCATCAGGGCAGAGCAGCTTCGGCGTTGCCCGGAGCGATACAGGCCCTTTAGCGTCTGGGCAGGTGGATGTTGAACCTGTCGCGCAGCGCGGTATCCAGATCGGGGGCGAAGGCGGCGGCAGAGGGTTCCGACAGGATCGCCTGTTTGCGCATGGTGGCCTTGGCCACCAGATCGGGCTTGCCGCGTTCGTCCCATTCCTTGGGCGATGTGCGGTCCCCCAGCCGGGGATAGACGTGGTCCTGCTCCATCCGGTCCAGCGTCTGTTCGGTGCCGAGGTAGTGCCCCGGCCCGCCCATGCAGACCGCGCGCATCTGGTCGAGCGCCAGCGTTTCGTCGTTCACCTCGATTCCGCGCACGCAGCGCAGCGCCTGACCGATCAGATCGTCCCCGAGGATGAGCGATTCGTGGCAGAAACCCAGCAGCGAGGCATGCATCCCCGCGGCCTCGTAGACCATGTTGAGGCCCGACAGACCCGCCATCACGTTGGTGCACATCTGCTCCCAGCCCGCCTGCATGTCGGGTAGCTTGGAATCGGCCCCCCCGGCGGCGGCCCCGCCCGGCAGGTCGTAGAACTGGTGCATCTGCGCGCAGCCCGCGCTGAGCAGGGCCTGTTCGCCCGACCCGATGGTCATCGCCCCTGTGCGCAGGTCCAGCCCGAAGGGCCATGTGCCGAAGACAGCCGGATGGCCCGGCCTAACCGCGTTGACATAGACGAGACCGGCAAGGCATTCCGCCACCGCCTGTGTAATCGCCCCCGCGATGGTCGAAGGCGCCGTGGCCCCGGCCATGCCTGCCGAAAGCAGCAGCACCGGCATGCCGCCCTTGATAACCTCCTCCATCACCTGACAGGATTCGGTCGCGAATTTCATCGGCGGCACGACGAAGCAATTGGAGTTGCTGACAAAGGGCCGCTCGCGCCATTTGTCCTCCCCTCCAGCGATCATATGCAGCATCTCTAACCCCTCGGCGACGAAGCCGGGTTCGGTGAAGGACACCCCGATATGCTTGGTCGTGCCGGAACAGCAGGCATAGATCGTGTTGAGATCCATTTCCCGGTTGTCGGGAATGTCGCGGCAGACCATGGGCCGCTGGAGAAAATGGATATTGTCGAGCACATTGCAGATGCGCGCGGCGTCATGCAGGTCCTGCACGCCGCTTTCGCGGTAGTTGCGCCCGTCCGGTTCCACCAGATGCACGGCGGCCCCGGCGGTGCCGTAGTGCACCCGCGTTCCGCCAAGCTCAAGGTCATGGGCGGCGTCGCGCCCATGCAGCGTCACGCTGCGGTTGGCGCGGGCGATGGTATCTTCGACCAAGGCGCGCGGAAAGCGGATGCGACCGTCATCGCCCTGCACGGCCCCCGCGCCGGTAAGATATGCGACACCCGAGGGCGGCGCATCGGCAAGGCCGATCTGTTCCAGCGCGTCGAGTGCTGCCTGATGGATGCGCGCCATGTCCGCTTCCGACAGGGGGCGGTAGGTGCCGCCGTTCATGCCGGGGCGGATCGGGCGCAGATGCTGGGCGAGGGGGGCTGCACGGGCGGCGCGCCGGGCGGCGCGGCCTCCGGTGCGGTGGG
>NZ_LWEX01000586.1 GCF_001634885.1 Sulfitobacter sp. HI0040
CAGCAGGAGGATGGCAGCTATCTCGGCAAATTCTGGGACCCCAAGGTCAACAGGGTGTTCGACACCCGCCTGTCGGTGGACGGCAACCGGATCCTGCTGCGTCCCTGTGATGCCCAGCAATGCCGGGAAATGACCTGGCAGCGAATCCGCTAGCCTTGGGAACGGCCACCGCGCCAAAAGGCGTTCGTCAGGGGGACCATGACAGGAAATTGGAGATGAGGCGCAGGCCCGTCGTCTGGCTCTTTTCCGGATGG
>NZ_LWEX01000587.1 GCF_001634885.1 Sulfitobacter sp. HI0040
CGCATAAAGCCGCGCTTGTACCTTGCCATGTGATGTTGTCATTCTGCCTGCCCTTCGTTCTGCCTCAATGGTCGCTCATTTCTCAGCGTTGATCGCCGCGTTGATAGCGGCCTGAGCGTACCCCAAATCCCTCATGTCCTGTGGGTTGGCTCCTTCGGCCAGCATCCTGCGGCACTGGTCTATCTGCGCCTGCATGGCGGGGGTGAGTAG
>NZ_LWEX01000588.1 GCF_001634885.1 Sulfitobacter sp. HI0040
GGCGATCTGTGGGCGGCTTCTGGCGGATGCCCTTGCCGTCAACCGTGAGGCCATGGAGGACCGGGGCAGGGACGGCGGGCGGATTTCCGACGTCGCGGGCTGGCTCGCCGATGGGCTGGGAGCAGAAGGCGCTGACGGCATCGGTGCGCTGCGGTCCTTTCTGGCCAAGCAGGATTTCCCGAGCCTCAGCGATTTGGGCGCGCCTTCCGCCGCCTTCGCCTCTGTCGCCGAGGCAGCCATGGCGGCGTCTTCCACGAAGGCCAATCCGGTCGAACTGACCAAGGCGGAGATTCTGGGCATATTGCAGGACGCAGGGGCATAGGGCGGATGCGGCAAACCGCCCACGCGGCAAGAACTCACGCGTATCTCACGATAACGTTTTTTAGAGCGAAATCAGTTATTTATATTGTACCCAAGAAATTTTATGCACAATAGTTCTTTATCTATTCTTGGAATGGGCAGCTTGAGCCGCTTTGATACAATCTGATACTTGTGAAAGTCAGGTTTGCGGCATTAATTCCGTCCTCATGAGAACCTTCGCAAAAACAGTTTGTGGATTGTGCGTCACGGCGTTTGTCGTGTTGGCCATTCTGGCATCACCGTCGAATGCGACGGTAATGATCGACTGTGAATTGCGTCCCCACAGCGGTGCCGTTCAGATGCCCTCGGTGGATGTAACTACGGATGACGCTTCTGATATGGCGCGCTCCGGTGCGCATATTTGCGGCAATTGCAAGGCTCATGCCTGCGTCTTGGCCACCGATTTCGGTGACTTCAATACCGTTCCAGAAGGCGTGGTGCTATCCGATGGCTACCGCATGGCCGATGGTGGAATAATCCTCATACAAGGGCCCGAGGGTCTGCTGAGGCCCCCACGCGGCTGACGTTTCCGATCGTGGCGACGATCCTGTCGCCGTTGGAACACCTCCTATAGTGGAATACCCCTGATGAAAATTGCAGTAGCGGCTTTGGTGCCGCTGGCGATTGCGGCCTGTTCGCCGCTTGAGCCACTCCCCCTGGGCGTAGAGACGTCCAGCCCTGTCCTTGCGACCTCACACCTGCAGTCCGGACCTTCGGTTGAATACCAAGGCTACCGGGTGGTCCAGCCCGACGACTGGCGCAGCCTGAACGACACGCAAAAGGGACATTGAGATGAAGAAAAGACTCGTTTCCTCCGTTGCGGCCTTTGCCGTGCTGGCCGCCTGCGCCGATACCGCCACGATCGGCAGGGTCAGCGCCCCGGGTGCCGGTTTTGCCTCGGTTTCCGAACGCGGTGTCAAGGCGCTGGCCAGTAAACCCGCCTGGCACCAGACCCCCGCGGCCATCGCGCGTGCGGAATTGCAGACAAGAGCGCTTGTCGAAGGCAAGACAATTTCGGCGGATACCGCCGTGCAAGCCGCACTGCTCAACAATCGCGGCTTGCAGGCGGCCTATGCGGAACTGGGTCTGTCCGCCGCCGATGTCTGGGAAGCCGCACTCGGCCCCATTCCCACCATCGGCGTGTCGGTTTCGGGCTTTGCGGGTGATGTGACCCGCACGCTCGAAGCGACCCTGCTTACGGCGGTGCTCGACGCGGCGACGGCGAAACCCCGTACCCGGGTGGCGGAACTGCGGTTCCAGCAGGCACAACTGGCCGCTGCGGGAGAGACGATCGCGCTCGCCGTGGAAACGCGCCGCGCATGGATCGAAGCGGTCGGGGCCTTCGAAGCCGCGGCATTGATCGCGCGCACCCAGAACGCTGCCGATGCGGCCTCTGAACTGGCGACCGAACTCGGGCGTACCGGGGCGCTCAACGCGGCGGATCAGGCGCGTGAACACGCATTCAACGCCGAAGTCGCGGCAGAGCGCGCCGATGCCAAGCTCGAAGCGCAACTGGCGAAAGAACGGCTGGCCCGGCTGATGGGTATCCCGCTGGGTCAGGTCACATTCTACGTGCCCGACGCGCTTCCCCGGTTGCCGGCGCGTTCACGCTCCCGGTCCGATATCGAAAGGCTCGCCCTGCAGAACCGGGTCGACCTCGCGGCGGGGCGGCTTGAACTGGAAGCCATTGCCGCGGATTACAGGCTGACGGGGCAGACACGTTCGGTTTCCGACATCACCGCGGCAGCGGGCCTTGGCGTGGAGCAGGAAAACGGCACCTCGGGTGTCGAAGTGACCCCCGTCATCGACGTGGAGTTCGAGATACCGCTCTACGACACGGGCAAGCTCATCTCGCGGCGCGGCTCGCTCGAATATCTGCGGGCCGCCAACATGCTGGCGCAATCGGCGGTGAATGCCCGGGCCGAAGCCCGTGCGGCCCACAAGGCCGTGACCGGCAAACATGATGTCGCGCGCCACTGGCGCGATGTGGTGCTGCCGCTGCGGCGCACGATCGATGCCGAAGCGCTGAAGTCCTACAGCGGTATGATCAGCTCCACCTTCGAATTGTTGGAGGATGCCCGCGATGGGCTGGAAGCGGAGCTCGACGCTGCCGAAGCCAAACGTGACTACTGGTTGGCCGAAACCGATGTGACCGCCGCGATCTGGGGCGGGTCGGTCGAGGTCGGAGCAAATGACGAAGGAGAAGACGAATGATCAATCGCAGACAACTCCTGGGCGCCGGCCTGACAGCAGGGGCAGGGGCCGTTCTGGCCAATGCGGGCGCCGCCGCCACCCGCTTTCGCGACCTGCCCGAGGCCGCCTTTACCGACAGCCCATACACGCAGGTGCCGGCCCGACCCACCGATCGGTTCGAATACAACCCCGTGGTCACCCTGAACGGCTGGTCGCTTCCCTACCGGATGAACGGAGACGTGAAGGAATTTCACCTCGTGGCGGAGCCGGTGGAACGGATCATGGCCGACGGCATGATGACCCGTCTCTGGGGCTATAACGGCCAGTCCACGGGCCCCACCATCGAGGCTGTCGAGGGGGAGCGGGTGCGGATCTACGTCACCAACAGGCTGCCCGAGCATACCTCCGTCCATTGGCACGGGCTGATCCTGCCTTCGGGCATGGACGGTGTCGGCGGGCTCAGCCATCCCGGGATCCCGCCGGGGAAGACTTTCGTCTACGAGTTCGACCTCGTGAAGTCGGGCACCTTCATGTACCACCCCCACGCTGACGAAATGGTTCAGATGGCGATGGGCATGATGGGGCTTTTCATCGTGCACCCGCGCGACCCCGCCTTCATGCCGGTGGACCGGGATTTTGCCTTCCTGCTCGCCTCTTACGACATTGATCCCGGCACCTACCTGCCACGGATCATGGAGATGACGGACTTCAATCTCTGGACGTGGAACAGCCGGGTCTTTCCGGATATCGACCCGCTGGTGGTGAACAAGGGGGACCGGGTGCGCGTGCGCTGCGGCAACCTGACGATGACGAACCACCCGATCCACATGCATGGCTACGATTTCGAGGTGACCTGCACTGACGGCGGCTGGGTTCCGAAAAGCGCCCGCTGGCCCGAGGTATCGATCGACATCCCCGTGGGGGCCATGCGCGCCTATGAGTTCGATGCGATCCACGAAGGCGACTGGGCTATCCACTGCCACAAGTCACACCACACCATGAACGCCATGGGCCACGACATTCCGACGTTCATCGGCGCGAACAAGCGCAAGGTGGCCGAAAAGATCCGCCGCGAGCAGCCCGGTTACATGCCGATGGGCACGTCGGGCATGGCGGACATGGGCGAAATGTCCATGGAAATTCCGGGCAACACCATCCCGATGATGGCGGGCTGGGGGCCCTATGGCCCGCTCGAGATGGGGGGCATGTTTTCGGTCGTGAAGGTGCGTGAAGGCATCGACCGCGACGATTACTCCGATCCGGGCTGGTACGAAAACCCCCCGGGAACCCAGGCCTACGAATGGACGGGCGAATTGCCCGAAGTCGCCAGCAATACCACTCCCAAGACGATCCTGACGCCGCGTGGCGGGGGTCACTCGGGGATGGGCCATTGAGCACCAAAAGGAGAACGCTCATGAAGTCACTCGTTTCGTCCCTTGCATTCCTGCTCGTGCCGGTCGTGGCACTGGCCGGCGGCACCCATTCGGGCGGGGACAATCACAACGAGACAATGGCCATCGGCAAACCCGCCGAGGCCACACCCGACCGGACGATCCAGGTCGTGATGAAAGAGGACCACGAAGGCGAGAAACTCTATTTTTTCGAGCCGGAAGAGTTGAGCTTTGCAGCCGGCGAAACCGTGCTGCTGCGCATCGTCAATGAAGGCGAGGAAGAGCACGAATTCGTCATGGATACGGTGGCGGCCAACGCCGAGCACCGGGAACTGATGGCGAAGTTCCCGGAGATGGAGCACGACGACCCCAATTCCGTTCGCCTTCAGCCGGGGCAGGAAGCCGAAATTTCCTGGACCTTCAGCGAAGCGGGCACTTTCGAATTCGCCTGCCTTCTGCCCGGCCATTACGAGAGCGGCATGTATGGCCCTCTCGTCGTCAACTAAGTGTAACCCAAGGAGAACCTGAGAATGAAACTGCTTTCTATCGCAACCGCCCTGATCGTCACCGCCGGCGCAGCCCTTGCCAGCGGTGACCACCCGATGTCCACCGGTACGGTGACCAAGATCGACTCCCAGTGGAACAAGCTGACAATCGATCACGGTCCGCTGGAGAACCTCGACATGCCCGCCATGAAGATGGTCTTCAACCTGGCGGATCCGGCCATGCTCGAAGGACTGGCCGAAGGCACGGCGGTGCGCTTCGTCGCGGATCGTGTGAAGGGCAAGCTGACCGTTACCGAGATCGAGAAGAACTAATTCTCTGAAAGACTTCCGGGGCCGTATCGCCTGCACGACCTGAAGGCAGCTCCGGCCCCGGAGGCAGATCCATGTTTTCCCAGTTCCACGAATTTACCCACCGTATCAGGCAGATGACCGGTTTCGAAGCAGGCGATCAAATTCCTGAATGGCTGCATCTTGCGCTCCATGTCGTTCTGGTGATTGCGCCGCTCGCAACGGTAGCCATATCGATCATCCTGTTATTTCAGCTCTTGAAGCGGCACCTGCGCGAAGGCGTGTTCAGGGCAGGGGAGACCCGTCGCTGGTTCATGCAATCGCCCGTGCTGGGACTGCGTTGGCAGGAGCAGGCCGTTCTTGTGGCACTGGGGCTTCTGGCCCAACCAGTGCTCTATGCGAGCCTCGAACTGCCGAAGCGGATCGTGAACAACGCGATCGATTCCGGGCATTTCCCAATTGAACCATTCGGTATTCGGCTTGAGCAACTCGATCTGCTGATTGCTCTGGCTGTCCTATACCTTTTTACGCTCTTTCTGGGTGGGGTCATCAAATACCGTATCAACGTAAAGAAGGGCGAGATCGGAGAGCGCACTTTGCTGCGCCTTCGGCTGACGCTCTATCGGGCGTGGCGCAAGATACCGCCGGAGGACCGCAAGGCCGATATCATTCCCGTTTCGACCAATGAAATCGAACCCATCGGTGGTTTCACGGGAGAGGTACTGGCCACGCCCGTCTTTCAGGGCGGCACCCTCGTTACGGTTCTGCTGTTCATGATGATGCAGGACCCGGTCTTGGGGGCGGCGGCGCTGACACTGGTGCCGTTCCAGATGTTCCTGATCCCCTTGCTTCAGAAACGCGTCAACCTCCGCATGCGGGCCCGTATATTCGCGGTGCGCCAGTTTGGCGATACGCTGGGCGAGCAGACGACGGAAACCCCCGTGGTGGACGCCCGCGACCGGACCTGCAGCGCGATCAAGGACATGCAGACCACCCGCCTTTCGCTACAGCGGGCGAAATTCCTGCAAAAGGCTGTCAGCAATTTCCTGATGTCGCTGACCCCGTTCCTGCTCTATTCGATCGGCGGCTGGCTGGTGATCGAAGGCCGCCTGTCCCTCGGGGCGCTGGTGGCGGTCATTGTCGCCTTCAAGGATTTCTCCGCGCCATTCCGAGCGCTCCTGATGTATTACCAGAATCTTTCCGACGTGAAGCTGCGGGCCACCGAATACACGGCCTTTTTAGCCAGATGCGGGTTCAGAGAGGGCAGGGTGTGGAGCCCGCTTGCCGGCATGCAGGTCACCTACGACCCGGTAGGTGTTGCCACATGAGCAGGCTTCTCATGGGCGGTGTCCTCGCCTTCTTTGCCTTATCGTCGTACGCGGCAGTGGCGAGCGGCCTGCGGCAGGAGACCGAGGGCCTCTATGGAATTTCGATCAGCGACGTCAGCGTCGAAGCTGCACAAGCCATGGCCGACGCCAAGGTGACGATGAAGGTTCAGAACCTCTCCAGCAGCAGCGTTGTGCTGGAGGACGTCGCCTCTGACGTGTCGGAGGGAGGCGAGCTGTTCTACAAGGACAGGTTCGGCACCAACCCCGCAAGTGCCGGTTTCACCTTGCTTCAGAACGAAACCCTCGATCTGTCGAGCTCCCACCTCGGGCTGCGGTTGACCGGCCTGAAACAGAACCTCGTCGCGGGCGATCACCTGATGCTTGAACTGCGGTTCAGAAGCGGCTCCGTCACCGTTCAGGCGCATGTGGAGTAGGGCGGTTCTAACTTAACTCCGGGGCGCAGGGGTGTAGCGCCAGATGGAAGGCGCCCCGACAGGTGGATGACCGCCCGTCAGGCCATCACGTCACTTCCGTTTCGCGCTCACGTGCCAGTTTACGGTCATTTCGGCCACCGTCTCACCAGCTTCGTCGCGGATGGTGACAGTGACGTCGAAGGCGACTTTGCCGGCGTCACGCAGGGTTTCGAGCAGGTCGGCCCCGGGGCGGGAGGTTTGGCCCGAAGCGGTCAACTTCCCCTTCGCGATCCGGGTAAAGGCGATCTGCGCGTTCGCCGCGACGGGGCGCATGTCCATGATCACCGGGGCCAGCGCGCCCGCAACCGCCGCGCCGGAGGCCGCTTCGCCCAGCGTGAACATCGCACCCGCGTGCTGCGTGGCAATATGGTTGGAGGTCTCTTCGCGTTGTTCCAGTTCTGCCTCGGCCTCACCGTCGGCAACTTTGGTCAGTACCACGCCCACGTGATTGGCAAAGGGGATTGCAGTGCTCAGGTGGTGTTTGATCATGTCATAGGGGGTCATCGCGCGCTCCGCTGATAGGTCTGGCGCATATTCTGGCAAAGGCGTTCCGGGCGGGCAATCCTGTCGCCGGGTCACCGTGAAGGGTGCCGGTGGGTCATCCGCCGCTCAGCGGCCGATCACGATGTCCGCCTGCAAGCCGCCAAGCCGTTCCGATCGGCCCAGCCGCAGGACGCCACCGTGGGCGCGTGCGATATCGGTGGCAATTGCGAGGCCGAGGCCCACACCCCCGCCGCGGTCCTGATTCCGCGCGGGATCGAGGCGGCTGAATGGGCGGATGGCCTCGCTCCGCCGGTCTTCGGGGATGCCGGGGCCGTCATCTTCGACCCTGACGCGCAGCGTACGCGCGGTAAGCAGTACCGAAACCTCCGCCCGTGAACCATAGCGCACGGCGTTCGATAGCAGGTTGTCCACCGCCCGGCGAAAGGCGGTCTCCCGCAATTTGACCTTTCCGCTGCCCTCGCCCTCGGCAGGACGCAACGTCACATCTCGCCCGGCCCGCTGTGCATCGCCCACGATCCGCTGGACCAGTGCATGGGGGTCGATCGGTTCGGGCTCCCCCTCGGAGGTACCCTTGGCGAAGTCGAGGAACTCATCCAGCATCCGCTGCATATCGTCCACGTCTTCGCGCAGGGGGGCTGCGTCCTCCTCGTCCAGCATCGACAGGCCGAGCCGCATCCGGGTGAGAGGGGTGCGCAGGTCATGGCTGACACCCGACAGCATCAGCGTACGCTGTTCGATCTGCCGCTCAATGCGGTTGCGCATGTCGACAAAGGCGTTGCCGGCGGCACGGACCTCTACGGCGCCGGCCGGGGAAAACGGCTCATGCCGGCCCCGGCCGAAGGCTTCCGCAGCACGCGCCAAACGCTTGATCGGGCGTAATTGATTGCGCAGATAAAGCGACGCGATGATCGTTATTATGACGCCGAAAAATAGTGTGTATACAAACATTTGGTGCGGGTTGGCAGCCGAGATGCGCCGCCTGTCGAAACCGAGCGCAAGGTTGCGCCCCTCGTGGCGCAGGTAGACCGTGACCCTGCCGTTTTCCCCCAGATCGACACTGCGAAAACCCGGCAGGTTCGCTTCGAGCCGCGCCGCAAAAACCCGGCCAGAATAATCATACCAGACCCAGATGTGATCGCGGGGCACGGCCCCTTCGGGAACCTCCGCCACGCTCATCGAAAGCGTATCCGTCACCTGCGCGAAGACCGCGTCCTGAGCCGCCGGAATATCCCCCGGCTCCAGCGTAGAGAGAACCAGCGCGATTTCCCGCAAAACGGTAGCGGTCATCTGCGAAGTAACACCTTCGAAATGCCGCTGGGCAAAGATGACGGTGACGACCAGTTGCAAAAAAACAACCGGTAATAGAAGAATGAGCGCGGCGCGGCCATAAATCCCGCGTGGCATGTATCGTTTGAGCCAGTTAAAGAACATGCCATAAGTTTAGCCACGCAACCAATACTGCGAAAGGCCCGAAGATGCAGATGCCTGACGACTTTCACCCCGCGCCCGGCGTACCCGAAACACTGGAACCGGGGCTGCGGCGCATCGTGGCCAACAATCCCTCTCCCATGACCTACCGGGGCACGAATACCTATCTGGTGGGGGAGAAGGGCCTTGCCGTGATCGATCCCGGCCCGGCGAGTGACAGCCATCTTGCCGCAATTCTGGATGCCGTTCAGCCGGGCCAGAAGATCACCCATATCGTCGTGACCCATAGCCATACCGACCATTCGCCCCTGTCCCGCGCGCTCTCTGCGGAAACGGGCGCGCCGGTGCTTGCATACGGTTCGGCCACCGCCGGCAGATCCGCAGTGATGGAGGCTTTGGCCACGAACAGCCAGATCGCGGGCGGGGAGGGTATCGATGCCGAATTCGTCCCCGACATCACTGTTTCTGATCGCGAAACGATCTGGGGCGATGGATGGTCGCTCAAGGCGCTGCATACGCCGGGCCACATCGGCAACCACCTGTGCTTCGCCTGGAATGATGCCTGCTTTACCGCCGATACGGTCATGGCATGGTCCACCTCGCTCGTATCGCCCCCGGATGGTGACCTCACGGATTTCATGGCCTCCTGCCGCAGATTGCAGGAGCACAGCTGGCGCATCTTCTATCCCGGCCACGGCCCGGCGGTAACCGAGCCCGCGAAGCGGTTGAAATGGTTGATTCAACATCGCCAGAGCCGGGAGGGGGAGATCTTGGGGAAACTTTCCCAGTCCCCGGCCACCGCGCGCGAACTCGCCGCCGCCATCTACGTGGATACACCGCCCGCCCTTCTGGGCGCAGCCACGCGTAATGTGTTGGCGCATCTTATTGATCTGGCAGGGCAAAACAAGGTTGTGATCCGGGGAAACCTGACGGCCGACACGACCTTCGAACGCAGGTGACGCGCTGGTTCAAGGAAATCCGGAAACCGGGCAAAAACCCTCTGGACGCGCCAAAACCCCCCTGCTATATCGCCCAGACCGTTCCGGCGTAGCTCAGCGGTAGAGCAGTTGACTGTTAATCAATTGGTCGTAGGTTCGATCCCTACCGCCGGAGCCAACCTCACCTGAAGTGGTTGGAAACAAACGAAAAAGCGCTCCCTCGGGGGCGCTTTTCGCGTTTCGGACACCGGTTTTGACACTCCGCCTTACACACTCCGGACACACCGGAGTCACAAGGAGTCAGACCCGGTGCCGCACACCCGTTCCAAGCACGCCCAAATTCCCCATCTCGAACTGCGTCCCCAAGGCTATGTCTGGCGGCGCCGTCTCCCCCGCGCGGTTCTCGAATCGGCTCACATCCCTGGATTGTGCCAGCGGCCCGAATTTCGCCCTATCAGAATCAAACCAACGCCAAACCATCGGATTCTCCGCAGCGGGTCAGGCCGTTCCGACCCCGCGCTAAGAACGCAAGCGCGAAATTTGGGGATTCAAACCCCAATTGCGGGAATCCCCATATGTCTTTCCCTGAAAACACATGCCTTTTCGGTGGCCGCGGAGCTTGCACGCAGGCTCAGCACCCTCAGCGATCAAGTCTTTCTCTACGCCACCGCCACCATGAACCTCTTGCCGGAAACCACCAAGGATATCCTGACCACGCTCGCGCGCTTCGAAATCGAGGCGACCGATCGCGAGCGTGCGCTGGGCGATCCGCGGTCCCCGCAGCTCGCACAGGCGGCGCTGGAACGGGAAGCGGCCCGGCAAGCAGTCTTGCGGCAAGCATTCTTCGAACGGGACTATGCGGTGGCGCAGGAGCCTCTACGGCATGTCGCGGCACATCTCGGCATCAAGCTTCCGGAAGCCGGCTGCGAGGATGCACGGATCCTGGCCTATGAGGCCACGCGCGTGATGCTGGACAACAGCGAGGAGAAGGCCCGGCGGGACCGGGGCATCTTTCCCGGCCCCAGCCCCTACTTCGCCCGCGCGATCGCCGAGGAAACATCCTTGGGCATTCCCGCCCAACCAACCGTCTCGGCCATCGCCGAGCCCCTCATCGACAAGGAAGATGCCATGAAACTATTCCCTCCCTCCCGGTTTGCCGCGCGTGATCACGCAACCAAGCCTCCCTCCGCGCCAGATGAAGCTTCGGACCAGCCAGTCAGCAGCAAGGAAGAGGATCTGCATGAACTGCTCAGAAGTCGGGGTGTGCTGCAGTCCTGCACTCCCGAGATCCTCGCGATCCTGGAAAAGCGAGAAGCCATGACCGTCGATGAAGGATTTATGGTCTATCTGGCCCTTAAAGGCGCCGGTTTTGGGGAGGAATGGCAAAAGCATCAGAAGCCAGACGCGGCGGTCGGAGAGGCCTGGGCACGATCATCCTTACCCGGGCTCACGACTGCCTCCAAGTTTTGGGGGCAGGAGATGGGCACTTGCGAAATCTCAAGAGTGTCATCGGAGTTGATTGAAGCGACGATCAAGCTCATCCGCGAAACCATCGCTCGTCATGGGAAAGGGCCAAAGAACACGGCCGCAACCTACCGGGCGTTGGCCGCCAGAGTAGAAGCCCGAGAAGCCGTAGCGATGGACCGGGCCGAACGGGGGTTGCGGCGGCAGGGCTGCACAAATGAAGCCATGATCCGCGACGCGCGCCTCGCGGAGATGGAGCCACGGATGCGCGTGGAAACTTTCCTGAAACATGTGCGCTCTGCGAACCGTGTTGGCTCGATGTTGAAGGACCTCGGGGTGATCGACGACAACCCTTTCAGGATTTGCACGTTCTCCTCGCGAGAGGAGGAAGCTCTGAAAAAGACCGAACAGAACATCGCGCGGGAACCCTGGGATGACCGGCTCGACGAGCTGCTGGCGACCCCAGTATTCCAAGGCAAGGCCCAGGACGAGGCGGATCCCCTGTTTTGGATGCCTCTGATGGGCCTCCTGATGGGCACGCGGATGGAAGAAGCCGCCCAGGCGGGACCGGGTGATGTTCAGTCCGATGAAGGGATCGCTTACCTGATCGTCCGCCAGGCCCTGGGGGATAGCGTCAAGTCAGCGAACGCGACCCGCAAGATCCCGGTGCATCCGGTCCTGGTCGAGCTCGGCTTCCTGGAGTTCGTGAAACACGCCAGGAAGAGGGGGGATCGCCGCCTGTTCCCGTCTCTCACCCGCGGCGCGAACAAGAGGACGTATTCCGAGAAATTCACCAAGGCCTTCGGCTATTACCGTCGCTCCAATGATGTCTACTGGCACGGCCTTGATTTCCATGCCCTGCGCACCACATTCCACCACCGCCTGATGAACGCGGCCTGTCCGGGGGCGCACCGGCGCAAGCTGATGGGCCACGAGCCTCTCGATGAAGGCGAGCGCGCCTACGCCCAGAAGGGGATCAGCATCGCGAGCCTCTTCGAGCAGGTGAAGAAGATCCCGTTTGATGCAACCCGGGTGCAGAGCCCGATACCCGGGTTTCCGGAACGGCCACAGGAAGCCCAAGGGTTGCGCCTGGTGCAGGGGAGCAAGGCATGACGCGGAACGCGCCAAAATCAAAGTCGATGAACGAGTATCGCGCTCCCGGACCTACCGGGAGCGCGCATTCGTGCCCTCTCGAGGTGACCCGGAAAGACGGCTCCGTGACGGCCACCGGTCTCGCCGATCCGCGGTCCTCCAAGCCCACCCACGTCGCTGTCAACTTCGATGGCGCGTCGCTTTCAGTCGCGGCCACTTCTCATTCCAACTGGCAGCAACCGGTCAAAGGCGCCATCTCGCTTCCGCTCGATTTGAGAGATCCGTCTGCCATCTTTCCCATTCTTGAGGGAAAGAAGCCCTGGCAAGCCTGGCCTGAGATCGAAACGCTGGTGCGCCAGGCCCTTGCCGACCTTCAGATCTCCCGCCGCATGGCGATTGTCTTCGATCGGCACCTGCTTGTTCTGAGGGCAGTCAGCAATGGTCCCGAGACGTCGAAAATGCTGAGAGACCTCGGTTCGAACAAAGCTGGCCAGAAGGCGCTCTTCATGCAGGAAGGCGTTGGGTTGGACATGAAGAAAGATGAATGCATGAGCCAGATGCGTAGCATTCTCGATACACGCTCAACCGACCCTCGCATCCTATCCGCCTTTGCCAATGCCCTGCGATACTATCAGGAGCTCGCGAGCGAAAAGCGGAGGCGTGAAAGCCTGACGGAGTGCGAGAGAGCTGATGAGCATCTTCGCCGGCTTGAAGAAGCGCAGCGCAGTCGCCAGCGGATGAAAGGCGCAGAAGCGCGCAGGACGTAGCCGCTCAGAAATCGCATGCCCTGACCATCGATGCTGCCCCGAAGATCCTCGGATTGAGCAAGGGACGGCAGCTGTTAGGCCACAACTGCCGCCGCTTGAGCATACTCTTACTTAACAGCTATACCTCAGCGCTTCTGCAATCGTCGCGACCCCCTCTTCTTGAGTGATGCAGCACATCGCATTTGCAATGCTCGCCGCCGCCTCCGGAACCACACAGGCCTCCTTGATCATCTCGAGCTGATCTTCGTCAAAATCCCAGATGCCAAAGCATGCCGGGAGGTCTTCGGTCTCCTCATCACTATCTGCCCATTCGATCAGCTCGTATGTGAAATCTTCTGCCGTCTTCGTTTCTTCGTAAGTCATATCCGTCTCCATTCTTGTGATCAGGAGATCGGACCGTTTGCCGAAGACGGAAACGATTTTTCGCATTTTTTTGCATCTCGTTACGATGTAGCAAGGACTCCTCTCGGCCCATACCGGACTTTCGTTACACCATGCGCTGCCGCAGTGCAGCGTTCAAGTTTATGAGTTCATATTCGCGGGGTGCCAACGCAAGCCCTATTGCCCAGATGACTAAAATTGAGTGCGAGGAAATGCCTCGAAACGAGCGTTCACCAACCTCAAGAATTGGCCGGCGACGCGTGAAGGCTGACGGGTTGCGGGAAGCAGCAGATCGTAGCGAAAGGGCTGGGCCGGTGACAGTGGTCGCACGACGCAGCGTCCGAGTTCGGAAAAATGTCTCGCAGTCACTGGCTCCACGATCGAAACTCCCGCGCCTGCCGCGACCATCTCGCAAATCGATGCGGACAATTGCGCTTCGGCGACAATCCGGGGGCGGGCGTCGCCAAGTGATAGAAAGGCATCTGTCTCCGACCTTGTGCCGATTTCTGCCCCAAGTGCGATAAAGGGCCGTTGATCGAAGTCCTTAGGCTCAAGCACGGTTTTTCGTTCAAGCTCATGTCCGGGCGGAAGCACAGCCAGCATCGGCCCCGTAAACAGCGGACGGCGCAGAACAGCGGGATGATCATTATCCAGAGCTGCAAAACCGAGGTCGAACTGTTGCGAACTGAGATGACGTAGCACCGCTTGGGAACTGCGGGTGCGTAGAGACACGGCGATGCCCGGTTCTTCGGCGATAAATTCGGCGATAACATCGGGAAGGAACTTCAGCGCGAGGGCCGGCATTCCGGCGATGAGCAAGCTACCTGTCCGGAAATCTCGGATATCTTCGATCACCCGTGAAATTTCTGCCATGCCGACAAAAGATCGCTCGACCTCTTCATAGAGCGCCCGGGCTTCAGGAGTGGGCACGACCTGCCGCCCCTGGCGCTCAAACATCTCGAAGCCAGCCGCATGCTCCAGATCAGCAATAAGCTTGCTGACAGAGGGCTGTGTCGTCCCAAGCACCTGCGCGGCGGAGGTGACCTTGCCGGTCTCCATCACCGCGCGGAAGGCTTCAATTTGTCGGTGTGTGAGCCGGCCGATCATGGTGATATATAACCTCAGAGAATGAATGACGAAAATATTACGATTATTCTTATGTGATCAACCCTGCGATTTTGGACTCGGAGGAATCA
>NZ_LWEX01000589.1 GCF_001634885.1 Sulfitobacter sp. HI0040
CGTAATGATGCAGAGGATGGAATGGAGCGGCCGCACCCAGCGCAGGGAGCCCGAACCCCAGCGCATGGACTTGGGCCAAGGGAAATTGCGGATGGTCCGTTCCAGCACCTCCGCGACAATCTCGGCTGCGGGGCGGCCCGGGCGTTCGATGCGCGCATATAGGACCCGCCCCTTGGGGGTGTCCCGTTCTTCCAACTGGTCCCGGTCAAGCCCCGCCCCCCGCAGGAAGCCTTCGATGGCCTTTTCCGGCGCATCCGCCTTGGGGCCCTTGCGCTCTTCCACGGTGGCGGGGCTGGCCTCCAACATGCCCTCGACCGCCAGCGTCAGACGGCGCGGCGTGGCGAAAGCGGCGGCATGGGCATAGGTCAGCCCTGCATCGACCATGCCATCGGTCACAAGTTTTCGCAGGTCCGCAGCCGCGCGGGCCTGCATCCGGGCCGGGATCTCTTCGGAAAATAGCTCTATCAGCAGGTCTGGCACATCCGCCCCCTCGTCTTGCCGCGGCGCGGCACATGTTCGGGGGGTTGGATAGCGAGGACGGCGGGGCGGGTCCAGCCCCCGCCGACCGATGGGCCCCTATGGCGGATCAGGAAAGCGCCCTGTCGGCGAGGGAGCGCACTTCGGGGCCGGCGAAGCGCGGGATGATGCGGTATTTCGCCTCTACGAAGTTGTAGAGCGCAAAGCCCAGCAGCCCCAGCCCCGCGATACCCAGCAGGATGCGCCCGAAGGCCGCTTCGCGGATGCTGTGCAGCGCCTGCCCCAGACCACCGGCCTGCGACGGATCGGCGGTCAGCGCCGCATACCCGAGTGACAGGGCGACGATCCCCAAGAGGATCCCGTAAACGATGAGCCCGCCTTTCAGCAGCGGTTCCGCCTTGCGCGTGGAACGCGATGCGCACAGATGCTCTTTGTATTTTCCGCTATAGCCCTTGTAGGCGTAGTAAATACCGGCGCCGAGCAGGATCAGCGCGCCCGCCGCGACGATATAACGCCCCATTGGCATGGCCATCAGCTTCTGGGTCCAGTCCTCAGCCGCGCCGCCGGATCCTCCGCCGGAACCACCGCCCATGGCGAGGCCGAAGACCGAAATGCCGATACCGCCGTGGATAAGACCCGTGACCACCTGCCCCGTCCGCGCCACAAGGCCCTTGCCGTCGGTTCCGTGGTCCTCGACGTCGGCGATGCCCGCGGTCACGCGCCAGACCATATAGGCCAGCAGCCCCAGCCCGATCGCCCAGAGCGCCGCGACGCCCAGCGGCTGGCCCCGCAATGTCGCCAGCGCGTCGCCCGTGCCCGAGGCCTGGGTGGAGGTGAAGGCCGCAAGAAGTGTCAGGTATCCCAACAGGATATAGATGAAACCTCGCGCGCCATATCCTGCGCGCATGATCCATTTCAGTCCGGTATGAGCTTCATCGGCCATTGCTGCGACACCCCCTTGGTTGTTGCAACATCAGCGTTTGAGCGCGGCTTTGGTTCCCGAAGGGTCCGGATTTACTCTTCCGGGCGGGGCGGACATTCTTCCCCGATGACGGTGCCGTCATAGCTTTTCTGGCCGCAGTCGTTCAGCTCATGCCAGACGTAGCCGCGCCCGGCTTCGGTGATCGCCACGACCCTGTCGACGCCGTAATCGATGTTCTTGCGCGACAGAAAGGCTTGCGCCGTTCCCGCATCCAGTTCCGCCGCGATTGCGGGGGCATCGAAACAATCGAACCAGCCGGGGGCGTTGCGCGGCTTGATGCCGTCCATCGTAACGAAGTTTTCCGCAAGCGCGGCAGGTTCGCTTTCGGTGGTGAAACAGGCGCGGTAGCGGATGGGCGAGCTGTCGGCGTCAATCGCGCGATAGCCGGACACCGCGATGGCCTGCGGTGCCTGCGTGGCCTGTGACACGAGCGTCAGCCCCTCGGGGTCCACCGCGACCTCTTCGTAGTAGCCGTACACCTGCAGGTAATAAACGGCGATACCCGCCACGAGGCCGGACAGAAGCAGCACCACACCGATGATCTTGCCGTTCATATGGTCCTCCCTAGCGGGTCTTCGACGCCTGCGGGGCTGCCGCCCTCACGCCGCATCGGCGCTCCAGCCGCCCGCCCTGGTCTGCACGAAGGCATCGGCGCACATCTTGGTCAGCGCCCTGACCCGACCGATATAGGCCTGCCGTTCGGTCACGGAAATGACGCCGCGCGCGTCCAGCAGGTTGAAGATATGGCTCGCCTTGATCGCCTGATCATAGGCGGGATGCGCCATGACGATGCGCTTGCCGGTTTTCGGGTCTTCCGCAGGCTGGTCCAGAATGGCGCGGCATTCCGCTTCCGCTTCCTCGAAGTGGCGCAGCAGCACCGCGGTATCGGCGGTATCGAAGTTCCAGCGCGCGTATTCCTCCTCCGTCTGGCGGAAGACATCGCCGTAGCTGAGCGGGATGGGCGCGTCGGGATCGTTGTAGGGCATGTCCATCACGTGGTCGACGCCCAGAACATACATCGCCAGCCGCTCCAGCCCATAGGTCAGTTCGCCCGATACCGGGTGGCAGTCGTGGCCGCCGACCTGCTGGAAATAGGTGAACTGGCTGACTTCCATGCCATCGCACCAGACTTCCCAGCCCAGCCCCCAGGCGCCAAGCGTCGGGCTTTCCCAGTCGTCCTCGACGAAGCGGATATCATGCAGGGCCATGTCGATGCCGATGGCTTCGAGCGAACCCAGATACAGCGCCTGAAGATCGGGCGGGCTGGGTTTGATGAGCACCTGGTACTGGTAATAATGCTGAAGCCGGTTCGGGTTCTCGCCATAGCGCCCGTCGGTGGGCCTGCGCGACGGCTGCACATAGGCCGCGGCCCAGGGCTGCGTGCCCAGCGAGCGCAGCGTCGTGGCCGGGTGGAAGGTGCCGGCACCCACCTCCATGTCATAGGGCTGCAGCACGGCGCATCCCTTGGCGGCCCAATAGGCCTGCAGGCGCAGGATGATCTCCTGGAAGGAGCGGGGCGTGGCCGGCGCGTCTGACATGAGGCTTCCTTTCGTCGATGCGCCATCTAACTACGAGCGCCAGCGGGGGGCGTCAATTCCGCGATTGTTACGAAACGCGACGCTTCAGCCATGGCGTTTGCACCGGTTTCCTGTTTATCTGCCCGCATTCTGTCACTACGAAAGTTCGCCGCCCCATGATGCGTTTTTGTATGGCCCTTCTGGCCGGTTTCTGCCTTTTCCTGCTGACCGCCACGGGGGATGCCCGCGCCCAGTCGGCGGACGATATCGTCTGGGTCCAGATCGAGGCACAGCCCAGCCTTGCCGAGGCGACCGAGCGCGCCCGCGCCTATGCGGCGGAACTTGAAGACGTGAGCGGCTTCGCGCTCGGCAGCGGGTGGTACGGCATTGCCGTGGGCCCCTACCGCCGGGATGACGCCCGGATCGTGCTGCGCACCTATCGCCGCGACGGCCTTGTGCCGCGCGACAGCTTCATCCAGCAGTCGGACCGCTTTCTGCAGCAGTTCTGGCCCGTGGGGTCCAACGTGCTGAACCGGGGCGTGATCGAACCGCCCGCCAGCGTCGATACGCCAGAGCCGACCGAAACGACGCAGGCCGCGGAAACGGCGGAAGAAACCCAAGTGACGGAGGCCACCCCCCAGCCCCCGGCCGACGAGACGCCGACAGAGGCGCAGCAGGGAGAACGTGCGCTTGATCCGCAGGAGCGGCGGGACATCCAGATCGCGCTCAAATGGGCAGGGTTCTACGACGCAGGGATCGACGGCGCATTCGGCCGAGGCACCCGCAACGCAATGGCCGCATGGCAGGACGCCAACGGCTATACGCAGACCGGTATCCTTACCACCCGCCAGCGCGCCGCCCTTCTGAAGCAGTACAACGCCGTGCTCGACGGGCTGGACATGGGGCCCGTGCGCGACGACCGCGCCGGCATCGAGATCGTGATGCCCCGCGCCGAAGTCGCGCTCGACGGGTATGAGCCGCCCTTCGCCCGCTACGACAGCAGCGGCAATCTGGGCGTTCAGGTCCTTCTGATCAGTCAGCCCGGCGATCAGGATGTGCTCTATGGCCTTTACGACATCATGCAAACGCTGGAGATCGTGCCCACCGAAGGGCCGCGCAGCCGCGACGGGAATTCCTTTGAACTCGTGGGCGAAAACGGCAGCATCGTGAGCCAGACACAGGTCTCGCTTGAAAATGGCCAGATCAAGGGGTTCACGCTGGTCTGGCCCGCCGGGGACGAAGACCGCCGCCGCCGTGTCATCGCCGAGATGTCCAAGAGCTTCACCCGTGTACCGGGGGTGCTGGACCCGACAGCCGGCAACCCTGAAAATCAGGCCATCGATCTGGTCGCGGGCCTGAAGATACGCCAGCCCAAGGTAGCGCGCAGCGGCTTTTTCGTGGATGGCTCCGGCATCGTGGCGACAACCGCCGAAGCGGTGGGTTCCTGTGGTCGCCTCACTCTCGACGATGATACCGAGGCGGATGTCATCGCCACGGATCAGGCGACGGGCCTTGCGCTGTTGAAGCCACGCAAACCGCTCGCCCCCCTCTCGGTGGCCGAATTCAGCACCTCCGTCCCGCGCCTGCAGTCAGAGGTGATCGTGGCCGGCTATCCCTATCAGGGGGTGCTGAGTGCTGCGGCCATGACATATGGCACGCTGGCCGACCTGCGCGGTCTTCAGGGCGAAGAGAACCTCACTCGGCTGACGCTCAAGGCCCAGCCCGGCGATGCGGGTGGTCCGGTGCTCGACGATCGCGGTGACGTGCTGGGGATGTTGCTGCCCAAGCCCGACGGCCCGCAGAAGCTGCCCGAAGACGTGAGCTTTGCCCTCGACCGCGAAGAGATCGCCCGCGCCATGGAAGCAGCAGGCGTCGCGAGAACCGCATCCGACGCGGGCGGCTCCCTGCGGGAGCGTGACCTCGCCCTCCACGCGCAGAACATGACCGTTCTGGTCAGCTGCTGGGAATAGGGCGCCGGGGGGGGGCAGTTATCGAAGCGGCGGTCCATGCGCCCGGACTCAAGGCGGAGGGCGCCGCCGAGTATTAGTCATGTCGATGAGGCCACCAGCTCCCTTTTTCGGCTTTTAAGTGCGGTTTCAGCCCACCACCTCAGGTGTCACATAAATCAGCGTCGGCCCCTCTGCCTCGAATGCAGTCAGCACGGCTTTCTGTAGCGCCTCGAGATCGGCGGGCGCTGCCGAATGGGCGCCGAAGGCTTCCGCGAGACGGCAGAAATCCGGGTTTCGGGCCACCACGGCATTCGGTGCGATCTGGGCGCCGATCATGCTCGCTTCGATGGCACCCAGCTTGCCATTGTCCCACAGAAGGATCGGCAGGCTCAGCCCCAGTTCCACCGCCACGCCAAGTTCCTGCATGGTGTAGTGAAAGCCGTAATCGCCCGCGATGGCCAGCGTGGGCTGGCCACGGCGGGCTATCGCACCACCGATGGCGGCGGGCAGCGCGTATCCCAGCGTGCCGAAGCCGTAGGGGTGGTGCCAGTGCCCGGGCCGGTCCATCGGCCAGACCTCCTTGGCGCAATAGGCGAATTGCGTCATGTCAGAATAAATCATCGTCTCGGATGGCAAGGCGGCGCGCAGGGCGTCGCAGACCTGCGGGATGCCCGGATATTCGGCTTCGGTCGCGGCGCGCCATTTGCTGCGGGCCCCCGTCACCTCGCCCGCCGTCCAGTCGGTGCCGGAAAGGTCAATCTCACCCAGCGCGTCGAGCAGATCGGCAAGGAACGGTCCGGCATCGGCCAGCACGTGGTGCTCCGCCCGCGCGGCGTCGGCCAGAGTTTCAGGGTCGAGATCGACGCGGATCATCGGGCAGGCATGGCCGGGCCGTTCCCGCCACAGGTCGACCTCTGCCAGTTCGGTGCCCACGGCGACGACAAGATCGGCCCGGGCGAGGACTTCGGCGCTGTCGGGTTTGGCGAGGTAACTGCCGAAATGGAGCGGATCCTCAGGCGCGATGATCCCGCGACCGGCGTAGCTGGTGAAACTCGCGGCCTTCAGCAAGCGGCAAAGGTCCCGTGCCGCCTCCGTGCCGCCCCGGGCCCCGCCGCCGAAGATGAACAGCGGGCGACGCGCCTTCGCCAGCCGCCGGGCGGCGTCGGCGACTACTTCTTTTGCCGCGCGGGGTCGCGGCGTTGCCGGGAAAGGTGCGGGCGCCGATGGGGCCGTGGCCTCAAGCAGGGCAATCGGCACCTGGATATGTTTGGACCGGGGCCGCGCCGCGCCGAATTCGGACAGGGCCCGATCCACCAGCCCATAGGCGGCCGGGGCGCTCAGCGCCGTATGCGACCAGTCGCACACCGTGCCTGCGGCGATTTCCTGATCGTTCATCTGGTGCAACTGCCCGCGCCGGGCCGCCGTCTCGTCAAGGCAGCTCGACAGCACGAGAACCGGAACCGAATCGCTGAACGCCTGCCCCATGGGGGTCATGATGTTGCAGACCCCCGGCCCGGTGATGACATAGGCGATGCCCGGTTTGCCGGTGGCCCGGGCATAGCCGTCGGCCATGAAGCCCGCGCCCTGCTCATGCCGGGCGAGGACATGGGTGATCTCGGCCTCTTCGATACCGCGGTACATTTCCTGATTGTGCACACCCGGGATGCCGAAGATCACATCGACACCACGGTCCTTCAGCATATGGGAAATCTGCGCGCCAAGGGGTCGTTCGTTGTGCTCTGCCATCAGGCCCTCCAGAATTTCAGCGTGAATATGACAAAGACCGCCAGCAGCTCCAGCCGACCGGTCAGCATGGCCGCGCTCAGGATCCACTTCGCGGTATCGTTCAGGCTACCGTAGTTCCCGGCGGGGCCGATGATCTCCCCCAGGCCGGGGCCGATGTTGGCCAGCGCCGCCGCCGCGCCGGAAACGGAGGTGGTGAAATCGAGCCCCGTCATGCTGAGCGCCACGGCGACCACGCCCATGGTGACCACGAAGAACATGAAGAACGACATCACCGAACTCAGAACATCGGGGCCGACGGGCCGCCCGTCGTAGCGCGGGGTGAAAATCCCGTGCGGCGAACGGATGCGCCGCAATTGCGCGCGGATCGAGGCAAAGAGAAGCTGGTAGCGGAATATCTTGATCGAACAGGCGGTGGAGCCCGCGCAGCCGCCGATCAGACCGGTGAAGAAGAACAGCGCCACCGCGAAGGAGCCCCATGCCATGTAATCGACCGAGGCATAGCCAGTGCCCGATATGATGGAGGTGATGTTGAACAGGGCTTCGCGCAGGGCGGTTTCCCAATGCCGGGGGAAGACAGCCTGAAGCACAACGAAGATCACAAGGACCAGAACGCCCACGGTCAGAAGGAATCCGCGGATCTGCGGATCCCGGTGGAGCGCGAAGGGGTTGCCGTTGATCAGCTGCACATAGCGCACGAACGGCAGGGCGGCGAGGATCATGAAGATGGAGGCCACGTACTCCGGCGCGCCGGTGAAGGCCCCGAAGGAGGCATCGTAGTTCGAAAACCCCCCGGTGGAGACGGTGGTGAGGGCATGAACGGTCGCGTCGAAGGTATTCATCCCCAGCGCGAGATAGCTTAGCGCACAGGCCAGCGTCAGCCAGACATAGATCACCGCGATCTGGCTCGCGATCTGACCGGCGCGCGGCAGGATCTTTCCGAAGGTATCGAAAGCTTCGGATTTGAAGATCTGCATACCGCCGACGCGCAGTTCCGGCAGGAACACCATGGCGACGACGACGATACCGATCCCGCCGAGCCACTGCATGATCCCGCGCCAGATCAGCAAGCCTTTCGGCAGATCATCAAGGCCCGTAAAGACTGTGGCCCCGGTCGTTGTCAGCCCCGACATCGCTTCGAAGAAAGCATCGGTAAAGCTCGCCTCCGTCGCGCCCAGCATGAAGGGCAGCGCGCCAAAGAGCGGCAGCATGAACCATACTCCGGAGGTGAGAAAGAAGGTCTGCTGGATGGTCAGCCCTTCGCGGTTGCCGTTGGCACAGGACAGCGCGATCAGGCTGCCGCCCAGAATCGTGATCAGGCCGGATTCGACGAAAACGGGCCAATGGCCCCGGCCTTCGGCGATGTCCACCAGCATGGGGACGACCATGGTCACGCCCATCACTGCGACCAGCAGGCCGATGACATATCCGACAGGTCGCATATCCAACATCCGCGCAGCGTTGGCGCGGGGGCTTGCCGGTGTCAAGCGCTGGCCGGGTCGTCAAAGCAGGAACGGCCCGGGGCGCGCTGGCAAGCCACACGCGACCCGGGCCGTTTCATTCCATCGGGCCGAAGCCCCGAAGCCGTTCAGGCGTAGTAGACATCCCGGAAGACGTGATCGACGATGTCGTCGCGCCCGATCTTCAGGGCGCCAAGCTCCGCGTCGGTTTTCGCCTGCAGCGAGCGTACCGATGCAAGGCGGCGCGCGCCCATGGAATTGGCCGACACGGTCTGCATGGTCCGGGCGATGAAGCCACGGAAGGTGGATTTTGCGTCTTCGGCGCTGAGCCCGAAGGATGGTTCTGCGGTGTTCTGGTAGGACATCTCGATGCCTCCAATTGGTTTGCTCTCTTCCCTGACGCTCATATAGGAAACGCTGCACTGCAGCAGAACCATCACTTATGCATAGCCGGCCCGTGCCCATTGCACGGCTCGCATGGCTGACTGGGAGCCGGCGGAAAGGGAAAGGACCTGAGAGGCGGAATCAGCCGCTGTGGATGAGGGACTGGAACAGGCGTGGATCGATGCTGCGCATGTCGAATGTCTCGCCCTCGGTCAGCAGGCTGATGGCATCGTGGGAATGCAGGCTTTCCTGATGGCTGGCGACGATGCGGAAATCGCCGATGCGCTGATCGGCTTTCAGCCCCTGGCAGAAAAGGCGCGCCGCATCCTCGACGAAGATCGGATTGGCAGCGTTCAGCTCCGCAAAGGCCTGCTCGTCCTCACGTTTTACCATCACCTGCGTTTCCGTCGGCACCGCGGCGCGGCAGATGTCGATCAGATCCTCGAACCATAGGCATGTGTCGCTGCCGTCGCAATTCATCACGGCGGATATCCGGGCCACCGAACGCTGTGAATGCGGTGTCGCCAACTGGTTACGGGTGGCGCGCGCATGTTCGCTCAGTTCCAGCGAACAGGGGCAGGTGCTGGAATAGACATAGTCGAGATGCACGATCTTCTGCCGTTTGCCTTCATGTTCCACCAGTTCGAGCGCGATGTCGTAATACTGATAGCCCGACAGGCCCGAGCGCAGGCTTTCGATCCGCGCGGGGAAGGAAAAGCGCATCTGCAGCCGGGCATCGGGGCTTTCAAGATCGGCGATATAATCATCCAGCGCCGCTTCCATGACCTCGAAGCTGAAGGTCGATTCAGCGTGTTTGTAGAAACTGCGCATGATGCGGGACATGTTGATGCCCTTCTTTTCCGCATCGAGGCTGACCGTCCCCGTCACGGAAGTTTCGAGCGTGAGGTCCCCGCCGTCCCGGGTGTGGTAGCGGATGGGAAGCCGGAAGTTGGAGATA
>NZ_LWEX01000590.1 GCF_001634885.1 Sulfitobacter sp. HI0040
ATGTATCCGGTGATCGTGGCCCATGCGAATGACCACGCCGAACCGGGCACCTCGCTGCAGATCTCCGGCGGGCTGCTGATGACCTACGGCATCGGGTCCATCGTGGGACCGCTGCTGGCAGGCTGGGCCATGGAGGACCTTGGTCTGCGCGCGCTTTTCGGCATGACCGCGCTGTCACATATCATGATCGTCCTGTTCACCA
>NZ_LWEX01000591.1 GCF_001634885.1 Sulfitobacter sp. HI0040
ACCCTCGGCCTCCCAGCGGCGTGCTGGACAGGCTTGGCTCGATCGCACGCCGCTGGGAGGCCGAGGGTGCCTTTGTCGGGACCGCGAGCGCGGCGGAATGACGGTGCCCCTCCAGTTAGCGGGATAATCCCGCGCCCGAGAACAACTCAGGCGGACTCCGACCCGAAGTTCATGACGAATTGAAAACGGCGCTAGACAAAGCCGCGCCAGGCGGCGCTTGGTCGGGTAGATCCGCACAGCTTTACGATTTGCTGCTAAATCAACTTCTA
>NZ_LWEX01000592.1 GCF_001634885.1 Sulfitobacter sp. HI0040
CCGTGGATCACTGGACATCCGAGCTGAAGGAACTGCTGGAGCGGCATCTGAAGGAAACCGGAAGCCGCCGGGCGGGTGACATCCTGCAGCACTGGGAGACGGAGAAGGAACATTTCCTGCAGGTCTGCCCCAAGGAGATGTTGGCGCATCTTCCCGCACCCATCGGCGTCGAACGCGCCGCCGTCCCGGCAGAGTAACAACAGAGGGCGTCCCGCCATGCGGGGCGCCGTTCCCTACCTCCTCACCGAAATGACAGTTTGATATCCGGC
>NZ_LWEX01000593.1 GCF_001634885.1 Sulfitobacter sp. HI0040
TCGAAACGCGCGTCGTCCCCCATGTAGACCACCAGTCTGCCGTCGCTGCTGACGGTGGTTTCGGCACCTTCATGGCGGAAGCGTCCCAGCGCGGTATGTTTGACGGGAACGGACTCCGGGTCCATCGGGTCCACCTCGACGATCCAGCCGAACTTGTTGGGCATCCGCGGCTCCTTGTCGATATTGAACCGGTCATGGAACCGG
>NZ_LWEX01000594.1 GCF_001634885.1 Sulfitobacter sp. HI0040
CTGCTCGCCGCCCGCCCCGATCCGGTGCCGGGGATCGCGGGCAAGCGTCGGCGGCGGCCCGAGGCATCGCGCGGCACCGGCACCGGATCGGGGCGGGCGGCGAGCAGGCCGCGGGGATAGGGGTGGGCCGGGTCGTCCAGCACACTGCGGGTCGTGCCCCGTTCGACCATGTCGCCGCCGTACATCACCACAATGTCCCGCGTGGCACGCGCCACCGCCGCCAGATCGTGGCTGATGAAGACCAGCGCCATGCCCCGCTCCTCTGCCAGCCGAACCAGCAGATCGGTGATCCGCAGCGCCACATTGGCGTCGAGCGCGGTGGTCGGTTCATCCGCGATCAGCAAATCGGGATCACAGGCCAAGGCGAGTGCGATCAGAACACGCTGCCGCTGCCCGCCGGAGAGTTCGTGGGGAAACTGGCGCAGGCGCGCCTCCGGCTCGGGGATGCCGACTTCTTCCAGCAGGCTCTGGGCCCGGGTCCGGGCCGCGCCCCGGGTCATCTCCAGTTGAACGCGCATCGGTTCGATCAGCGTGTCGCCGACGCGGCGCAAGGGGTTCAGCGCCGACATCGGCTCCTGAAAGATCATCGCCACGCGGCGGGCGCGCATGGCCTGCCAAGCAGTCTCGGGCGCATGGGTCATATCCCGACCGTCAATGCGCAGATGCCCCGTCAGCCGCGCGCTTTCGGGGGCCATGCCCATCAGGCAGAGGGCCAGCATCGTCTTGCCGGAACCGCTTTCACCGACGACGCCCAGCCGCTGGCCCCTCTCGATCCGAAGGCTGGCGCTGCGCAGGGCAACGGCGGGCCCGAAGGCGGCGGAGAAATCCTGCAACTCGATCATGCGGCGCGCGCCCTGGACAGCCGCGGATCGGTGATGTCGCGCAAACCGTCGCCCAGAAGCCCGAAGCCCAGCACCGCCACAACGATGCAGAGCCCCGGGTAGATGGCCAGTTGCGGGGCGAGGTACATGAGCGTCTGCGCCTCTGCGAGCATCCGCCCCCAACTGGATGCGGGGGGCTGGGCGCCGAGACCAAGATAGCTCAGTGCCGCTTCGGCGAGGATGGCGACAGCGAATTCGATGGTGGCCTGCACGATCACCGCAGCCCCGATATTGGGCAGGATATGGTCGCGGCTGATGGCAAAGCGGCTGAGCCCTGCAGCTTGCGCCGCGGCGACGTAGTCACGTGTCCAGATCTGGTTGGCCGAGGCACGGGTCACCCGGGCGAACACCGGGATGTTGATAAAGGCGATGGCCATGACGGCATTCGTGAGCGACGGGCCGAAGACCGCCGCCAGCATGATCGCGAAAAGCAGGGCGGGAAAGGCGAAGCCGAGGTCCGCCAGCCGCATCACGATATCCTCCACCCAGCCACCGAGCGCGGAGGCGAGCAGCCCCAGCGAGACGCCGATAGCGCCCCCGGCGAGCACCGCGATCAGCGCCACCGCCATGGAATTGCGGGCCGCCGCCATCAACTGCGATACCACGTCGCGACCCAGTTGGTCCGTCCCCAGCCAATGCGCGTCCGAGGGGTCGGCGAACTTGTTTCGGATATTGAGCGCCGTGGGGTCCCACGGTGTCCAGACCAATGACAGGGCGGCGATGCCCACCACGATCGATACCAGCACGGCGCCGAGGATGAAATTGGCGGGCAGGGCGCGCATCAGGCCCGTGCCTTCAGTCGGGGGTCGATCACCACATAGAGCAGATCCACGACAAAGTTCGCCGTCACCACGATGGCCGCGAAGAGCATGACAAGCGCTTGCACGGTCGGCAGGTCGCGGTTGGCGATGGACTGGAAGATGAGCCGCCCCAGACCGGGCAGGTAAAAGACGTTCTCGATCACGATGGTTCCCGTGACCAGTGCGGCGAACTGCATGCCGACGATGGTGATGATCGGAACCAGTGCATTGGGCAGCACATGCCGCCAGAGCGTGCGCCGGCGCGACAATCCGCTGGCGCGGGCGGTCCGCACGAAATCCTGGCGCATGACCTCCAGCGCGGAGGAGCGTGTCACCCGGGCCAGCACCGCCGATTGCACCAGTGCGAGCGCGATGGTGGGCAGCAGCAGGGCCCGCATCGCGGCGACCGGATCGGACCAGCCGGGAAAGCCGCCGGGCGGCAGCCAGCGCAGTTTCACCGCAAAAAGCAGGACCAGCAGGATCGACAGCCAGAAGGCCGGAATGGCGATGCCGAGCTGGCTGAGGAACATTACCCCCCAGTCGCCCGGGCCGCCGTGGCGCGCGGCAGCGCCGATGCCCAGCCCGAGCGCGATCACGATCGTCAGCAGCATCCCCGCCACCGCCAGCGAGATGGTCATGGGCAGCCGTTCCGCGATCAACCCGGAGACGGGAACGCGGAACGAATGGCTCTGCCCCAGATCGCCCTGAAGCGCATTGCCGATCCACGACAGGTATCGCAGATGCACAGGCGCATCGAGGCCAAGCTGAGTGCGCAGGGCCGCCAGCGCATCATCCGTGGCATCGAGCCCGAGGATCGTCAGCGCAGGATCGCCCGGCAGGACGTTCATGATCCCGAAGACGACCAGCGACACCACCAGAAGCGTGGCGATGAATCCCGCCGTCCGTCGAAGAAGGAAATATCCCATCCGGTTCCAGCGTCCTTACCCGGGCGGCCTGCGCTGCGTCTCGGCGCACAGGCCGCTTCGGCGGGCTCAGCCGCCTTTGCTCACCTGTTTGAGCGGCATGTAAAGCACGGGCGACGACGCCCAGTAGCCTTCGACATCCTTGGCAAAAATGCCCAGCAGCGGAAGCTGGAACAGGAACGCGTGCACCGACTGATCGCTCAGGTATTGCTGACCCTTGCGCAACAACTCGTTGCGCCGCTCCGGGTCCGCTTCGGTCTGGATATCGTTCCACAGGGCGGTGAATTGCGGGTCATCGTAGCCGTAGAAATAGTCGGGACCGCGCGCGAAATTGCCCATGTCGTTGGGGCTGGTATGCGCGATGATCGTCATGTCGTAGTTCTTCTGCTTGTAGACCTCGTCGATCCAGAAACCCCATTCGACGTTCTCCACCTTGGCGTCGATGCCGGCTTCGGCAAGCTGGCTCTGGATGATCTCGGCAGAGCGCATGGCATAGGGGAAGGGCGGCACGCGCAGCGTCATCGTCTGCCCCGCGATACCCGCGGATTCAAACATCTGCCGGGCCTTGGCCGTGTCGTGAGGATAGGCATCCGTCAGATCGACATAGGCGGTGCCATGCGGCGGGTAAAAGCTGCCGATGGGCAGGGCCTGCCCGTACATGGCGCCTTCGATGATCTCTTCGCGGTCGATCGCCGTGGCCACGGCACGGCGCACGTCGGGGTTGTCGAAGGGGGGCTTGGCATTGTTCATCGCAAGGATGACTTCGCCCTCGGTCGAGCCGATATTCACGTTGAAGCGCGGATCGGCCTCGAACTGGGGCAGCAGTTCAGGGGCGGGAAAACCGGGGAAGGCATCCAACTCCTCGGCCATCATTGCCGCCGTCGCCGCCGCTGGATCGGAGATGAAGCGGAATTCCACCCGGTCGAGCGCCACATCGCCCGCATCGCGGTAATCGGGGTTCTTCACCAGCGTCAGCCGGTCGCCGCGGGTCCAGCCATCGAACCTGAAGGGGCCGGTGCCCACCGGATCGGTGGCATTGGTGTCTACTGTTTCCTTTGCCACGATGGCGCTGTCACCCTGACCCATGTTGAAGAGGAAGAAGGCATCCTTTTCGGACAGCTCGATCTCTACCGTGCGGGGGTCGATGGCGCGTACATCCTTGATCGTCTTGAAGATGTCCTTGGAGGGGTTCACGCTGTCTTCGGCCATGGCGCGATCGAAGGAGAAGACGACGTCTTCGGCATCGAAGGTCGAACCGTCGTGAAAGGTGACACCCTCGGCCAGCGTGAAAATATAGGTCAGACCGTCATCCGAAACCTCCCAGCCGGTGGCGAGGTTGGGCTCCACCTCGCCGCTTTCGTTCACGATGGTCAGCGATTCGAAGACGTTCTGCGTCAGCATCGCATCGATGGAGGCGGTGGCATCCGCTGTCGGGTCCAGCGTCGTGGGTTCCTGCTGCATGCCAACCACGAGCTCGGCGGCAGCGACGCCGGTACCGGCCAGCGCGAGGCCGAGGATCAGTCCCAGTGCGGTTGCGGGGCGGTATGTCAAGTTCATGCGATGAACTCCCTTGGTTCCGGGGGGCGTCAGGTATCGCGGTGCCCCTGTCCCAGAGTGCTGCAGGAGGGCGAAACGGTCAATCGGTTTGACGGAAAGCGGCAGGGGGGCCTTACAATCCCGCCCGGAATATTGCGTGCCGCGTCCCGTGTGATACCAATCCGCACGACACTCATCCCCATCGGAGTTTCCATGCCGCCGTCCGACATCCAGGCCGAAGTCCTGCTGCCCACGCAGGAATTGCGCGACGATCTGCCCTTCTTCACCCGAACCCTCGGGATGCGGTTGGAAACGATCTTCCCGGCGGATGATCCTTCGGTGGCGAGCTTTTCCGGCCATGGCCTCAGGGTCCGGATCGAGAAGGGCGCGGATGTGCCGCCCGGCGTGCTGCGCATCCTGACGGACAGCCCCGATGATTTCGCCGGTGGTGCGCGCAGCCTGACCGCGCCCAATGGCACGCGGGTGGAGGTTGTGCCGCTGACCCCATCGGTGGACCAGCCCGAAACGCAGCACGAATTCGCCGTGCGCCGGTTGCGGGACGAGGCGCCTTGGGTCATCGGACGTGCGGGCATGCATTACCGCGATCTCATCCCGTCGCGGCTGGGCGGCTCGATCATCGCCAGCCATATCCGCATCCCGGACGGGGGGCCGGTGCCGGACATGGTCCATTACCATACGGTCGGTTTTCAGTTGATCTATTGCTACCGTGGCTGGGTCGACATCTACTACGAAGATCAGGGCGACGCGTTGATCCGCCTGAACGCGGGCGATTGCGTGACCCAGCCCCCCGGTATCCGCCACCGCGTCGTACATGCGTCACCGGACATCGAGGTGATCGAAATCGGTGTGCCGGCGGAACATGTGACGACTATCGACCACGAGATGACCTTGCCCAACGGGCGGGGCGACCCGGCGCGCGAATGGGACGGTCAGGTCTTTGTGCATCATGTCCGGGAAGGCGCCGCTTGGGAGGCCTTTCGCATTCCGGGCTTTGTCGCCCGGGATACCGGGATCACGGCAGGCACCAAGGGCGTCGCAGGCATTCAGGTGGCGCGGTTCGAGGGCGGAACGCCCCCGCCGGCACGGCATGACGCCGACATCCACTTCACTTTCGTCATGGAAGGCAACATGACGCTGAGTGCCGAGGGTGAGGAGGACCGCGCCCTGCAGCCCGGTGACGCCTTCGTCATCCCGCCCGGCAAGCTTTATCAATACCGCGATTGTTCGCCCGATCTGGAACTGCTCGAAGCGGCCTTGCGGGGTGATTTCAACACCGAAATTCTGCCCTGAGCCTTGGCGGGTTTTCCTTCGGCGGCGTTGCCCCGGGCGGCCCGGTCACCGCTTGTGAGTATTTTTGAAAGGGTGAAGGGGGCGTCGCGGGGCGTGAATCTCAGCCGGGTTCGGCCAGCAGGGTGTCGACGCGGGCGCGGACTTCTTCGGCGGCCTTTTCCTTCACCGGACCGTAGCCGCGGATGTCCATCGGTGCTTCGAGCACGGCGCGCATGCTGTCCAGCGTATCGGGTGTGACGCGCGCCGGAACGCGGCACAGCAAATCCTCGTACCAGCCGACAAGAGAGATTTCGAGCTTGCGGTCAGCGCCATAGGCGAAAGGATCGGCCCAAGTGCCGCGCAGGGGTTTGAGGCGTGCCAGCAGGGCGAAGACCGTATCCATCCACGGGCCGAACTTGCGTTTCCGGGGGCGGCCGCGGGTATCGCGCCCGGTGGGCCAAAGCGGGGGGGCGAGGTGGTAATGCACCTTGTAGTCCCCCTCAAAATTCTCGGCGATGCGTTTGGCAAAGCCCGCGTCCCGATGCAGCCGCGCGACTTCGTATTCATCCTTGTATGACATGAGCTTGAAGAGCGCGCGCGCGGCAGGGGCTTGCAACGCTTCTGTGCCATTCGGCAGTGCATTGGCGAAGTTTCTCAGTGTGTCGCGGTAGCGCTGGGCGTAGGCGGCATTCTGATAGCCTGTCAGATAGTGGGCCCGGCGCGCAACAAGGGTGTCGATTCTTTCGTCGGCAGGTTCCTCTTGCGGCAGCACGGGGGTGAGCCGCCCGGGGTCTGCGGCCATGATGCGCCCGTAGGCGAGCGCTTCGCGGTTGCTATCGACGGCAACGCCGTTGAGCTCGACCGCCTGTTCCAGTGCCATGAGCGAGACGGGCACCAGCCCTTTTTGCCACGCGAAACCGAGCATCATCACGTTGGCAAAGACCGCATCGCCCATCAGTGTTTGCGCCATGCGGTTCGCGTCAAAGGCGCTGAGGTTTTCGGCCCCCACAACAGAGGCGATAGCGGCTTCGCGGTCATCGATGCGCAGATCCGCATCGCGGTTCAGCACCAGATCGCCGGTTGGCATCTCGGCCCGGTTCAGCGCCATGCGCGTTCCTTTGCGGTAGTGGGCGGAGGCTTTGGACGCTGAACTGACCACGGCGTCGCAACCGATCACGGCATGGGCGGCCCCCGCCTCTATGCGGACCTGATGCAGCGCATCGGGCGTTTCTGCGAGCCGGACATAGCCGAGCACCGTGCCGAACTTCTGCGCGAAACCCGTGAAATCCAGCACCGATGCGCCGCGTCCTTCGAGATGGGCAGCCATGGTGATGAGCGCTCCGACGGTCACGACGCCGGTGCCACCCACCCCCGTCACGAGCAGATCATACGGCGTGTCGAGCTTTGGCAGATCGGGCTGGGGCAGGGCATGGGCCAGCGTCAGCGGATCGAGATCGACGCCCTTCTTCCGCCGCCGCTTTCCGCCTTCGACGGTGACGAAGGAGGGGCAGAAACCGTTCAGGCAGGAATAGTCCTTGTTGCAGGTAGACTGGTTGATCTGCCGTTTGGTGCCCCATTCAGTACGCTTGGGCTCAACGCTCAGGCAGTTCGATTCAACCGAGCAGTCCCCGCAGCCTTCGCAGACCAAATCGTTGATCATCACGAATTTCGCCGGGTCCTCCATCAGGCCGCGTTTGCGGCGACGGCGTTTTTCGGTGGCGCAGGTCTGTTCGTAGATCAGGACGGTCACGCCGGGGATGTCGCGCAACTCGCGCTGCACGGTATCGAGGTCGCGCCGATGATCGAAGCTGGTGCCCGCCGGGAAGTCGGACCGGAGGAACTTTTCCGGCGTGTCCGAGACGAGAGCGATGCGCGTCACGCCTTCGGCGCGGGCGGCCTGTGCGATCCCCTGTACCGTCACCGGGCCGTCGACGGGTTGGCCGCCCGTCATGGCGACGGCGTCGTTATAGAGGATCTTGTAGGTGATGTTCGTACCTGCGGCGACGGCCTGACGGATCGCCAGCGAGCCCGAATGATACCATGTACCTTCGCCGAGGTTCTGAAACACGTGCCGTCCGCCGTTGAACATCGAGCTTGCGACCCAAGGCACCCCTTCGCCGCCCATCTGCGCGAAACCGGCGGTTTCGCGGTTCATCCAGCTGGCCATCACGTGACAGCCGATGCCTGAATTGGCAGACGACCCTTCGGGCAGGCGGGTGGAGGTATTGTGCGGACAGCCCGAGCAGAAGTAGGGCGTGCGGGTGGCACCAGAGACGTTCAGCAAGCGCGGCGGCGTGTCGGTCAGGGCGGCGGCCTTTTCGGGCAGGTGTTCTTCGGGGAAGAAGGCGGCGAGACGCGCCGCCACGATGGGTGCCAGCAAAAGCGGCGAAAGCTCCCCCGTCCAAGGTACGAGTTCGCGCAGCTTCTCGTCATGTTTGCCGACCATCCGTTCCGGTTTGGAGCCGGGCCAGTCGTAGAACGCCTCCTTGAACTGGCTTTCGATGATCCCGCGCTTTTCCTCGATCACCAGAACTTCGCGTTTACCCCGCATGAACTCCAGCGCGTCGCGCCGGGCGAGCGGCCAGACCATGCCGATCTTGTAGATGTCGATGCCGAGCCTGCGGCAGGCGGCCTCGTCCAATCCCAGAAGGCGCAGCGCCTCCATCAGGTCGAGATGTCCTTTCCCGGTTGTGACGATGCCATAGCGGGCCTCGCGGATGTCATAGACATGGCGATCGATCGGATTGGCCTCGGCAAAGGCCTGTACCGCCTCCAGCTTGTCATGCAGGCGCGTTTCGATCAGCGGCGAGGGCAGATCGCCCAGCCGGACATGAAGGCCGCCTTCGGGGCCGGTGTAATCCGGCTGGCGGAACTGCCGATCCGGCGGGAGCGCGATGCTGGCCCCAGATTCCACCGTTTCCGAGATCGCCTTGAACCCCACCCATGTCCCGGTGAAGCGCGAAAGCGCGATGCCGTATTCCCCCAAGGTCAGATATTCCCCGACCGAGGCGGGGTTCAGCGTGGGCATGAACCACGACATGAAGGCCACATCGGATTGATGCGGCATGGAGGACGAGACGCAACCGTGATCATCCCCCGCCACGACGAGCACGCCGCCCTTCGGGGCCGAACCATAGGCGTTGCCGTGTTTCAGCGCATCGCCCGACCGGTCGACGCCGGGGCCCTTGCCGTACCACATCGAAAAGACGCCTTCGACCTGCGCCTGCGGGTCCAGATGCGCCTGCTGCGCACCCAGAACGGCGGTGGCGCCCAGATCTTCGTTCACCGCCGGCAAAAAGCGGATGCGGTTCTCATGCAGCCGGTTCGCGATGCGCCACAATTCCTGATCCAGCCCACCGAGCGGCGAGCCGCGATAGCCGGAGATGAAGCCGGCGGTGTTCATCCCCGCCGCCCGGTCGCGGCGGGCCTGATCCAGCATGATCCGCGCCAGCGCCTGCGTGCCGGTCATGAAGACCCGCCCCGAGGTGGCGGTGTAGCGGTCGTCCAACCGGTAGCGGATAAAATCGGGCGCGGGTTCGGTCATGGGGTCCTCCTGTTTCCAGCATAGCGCAGGGCGGGCGCGGAATGCGTTCTTTTCGGGTGCGCAGCGCATAACAATGTGAAAGGATTGTCCGGTATCTGGACGAAAAGCGGATAATTCGCGCATGGACGACACCGACCGCAAACTGCTGTTGCTGGTGCAGCGGGATTCCCGGCTGCCCAATGCCCAGCTTGCCGAGCAGTTGAACATCTCCGCCTCGGCCTGCTGGCGGCGCGTGAAGGCGCTGGAGGAGGCGGGCATCATCACCCGCTATGCCGCCGTGGTCGACCCGCAGGCGCTGGGCCTCGGGTTCGAGGCCATCGTGCATGTGCATCTTACCCGCCACGACACCGAGGCGCTGGACCGTTTCATCGCCGCCGTGCGGCAGCGGGACGAGGTGATGGACGTCTATGCCACGACCGGTCAGGCAGATTATCACCTGCGGGTCCTGTGCCGCGATATCGACAGCTACAACGCCTTTCTCGAACAGTTCCTCTTCATGCAGCCGGTAGTGAATTCGGCCCAGACCAATGTGATCCTGCGCCGGATCAAGACGAACGCCCCGGTGCGTGCCTGATGACAGACGCGTGAGGCAGAGCCATCTGCGACCTTGGCGCACTTGACATCCCGCGGCCCGATTGGTCCTCTCGGCCCGCAACCAGAACCCGGAGAGATGCCCCATGATGAAGACCCGTGCCGCCGTCGCTGTCGAAGCCGGAAAACCGCTTGAAATCATGGAAGTGAACCTCGAGGGCCCGAAGCGGGGCGAGGTGCTGGTGGAGATCAAGGCCACCGGCCTGTGCCATACGGACGAATTCACCCGTTCCGGCGACGATCCCGAAGGGATCTTCCCCGCCATCCTCGGCCATGAAGGGGCGGGTGTCGTACTGGAAGTGGGCGAAGGCGTGACCACGCTGGAGCCGGGCGATCACGTGATCCCGCTCTACACTCCCGAATGCCGCGAATGCGAATATTGCCTGTCGGGCAAGACGAACCTTTGCCAGAAGATCCGCATCACCCAAGGCAAGGGCCTGCTGCCCGATGGCACGACGCGGTTTTCCATGCTCGATGGCACACCCATCCACCACTACATGGGCTGCTCCACCTTCGCCAACCACACGGTCGTGCCCGAAATCGCACTGGCCAAGGTGCGCAAGGACGCGCCCTTCGACAAGATTTGCTACATCGGTTGCGGCGTCACGACGGGCATCGGCGCGGTGATCAACACCGCCAAGGTGGAGATCGGCGCGCGCTGCGTGGTCTTCGGGCTGGGCGGCATCGGGCTCAACGTGATCCAGGGGTTGAAGCTCGCGGGGGCTGACCAGATCGTCGGCGTCGATCTGAACGACGACAAGGAAGAGATGGGCCGCCATTTCGGAATGACCGATTTCGTGAACCCCAAGAAGATCGACGGCGACATCGTTTCCCATCTGGTCGAGCTGACCAAGGGCGGGGCGGATTATTCATTCGACGCGACGGGCAACACCAAGGTCATGCGGGACGCACTGGAATGCGCCCACAAGGGATGGGGGGAGTCCATCATCATCGGTGTCGCCCCCGCGGGCGCCGAGATCTCGACCCGGCCCTTCCAGCTTGTAACCGGGCGCGTCTGGCGCGGCACTGCCTTCGGCGGCGCAAAGGGCCGTACCGATGTGCCCAAGATCGTGGACTGGTACATGGACGGCAAGATCGAGATCGACCCGATGATCACCCACAAGCTGAAGCTGGAAGAGATCAATCACGGTTTCGAACTGATGCATGAAGGCAAGTCGATCCGCGCCGTCGTGGAATTCTGAAGACGGGCCTCTTTCACTGTAAGGTATTTGGTTGGCGCCGCGCGGTTGTCTGCGCGGCGCTGGCGTTTGGCCTCTCGGTCGTTGCCGTTGCGGGTGCCGCGCAGCAGCCGGACTCCGCCGCGCTGGATGGCCTCGCCGCGTGGGACCGCATCGAGCCGGTCGCGACCCATCCCCGCTGCACGAACTGCCACGTCGGCGACGATGGCCGACCCGCCTGGGACGGGTTGGGCAAGGGAGGGGGAGCCCTGCACGGGATGAACATCGTCGCCGGGGCCAGCCGGATCGGGGCGGAGACCTTGCCCTGCCGGACCTGCCACCTGTCGCGT
>NZ_LWEX01000595.1 GCF_001634885.1 Sulfitobacter sp. HI0040
CCATCGGTGAGCGTCACAGGTGCTGCGAGCTTGATCTTGTCGCCTTCCTCGTAGTCCGGGATCGCAGCCCAGTCCTGGCAGCGCTGGCGCCAGGCATGAGCATAGCTGTCTGGGTCTTTCAGCTCGGACAGCAGGGCCAATAGGCTCAGTGGCGCGCGTGATTCGACCGGTCCCGCGCTTTCCTCCATGTCCTCGTAGCCCCAGCAGCCGTCATCATATCGGGTAAGGAATACGGCGGCGAAAGTGATGGAGCCATCCGCATCGGTGACATAGGTCGTGTCTTCGACAGGGGTGCCGTCGATATTTGTGACCTTTGCCGCCGCATACCAAGTCGAACCCACC
>NZ_LWEX01000596.1 GCF_001634885.1 Sulfitobacter sp. HI0040
AATAACATTACCTTGAGGGAGGATAAACCATGTCGCGTATCGCTTTGGTCACAGGGGGCAGCCGGGGCATCGGTGCCGCCATTTCGCGGGAACTGAAAGAGGCGGGATATACCGTTGCGGCCACCTATGCCGGCAACGACGACGCCGCCGCCAAATTCACGGATGAAACCGGCATCAAGACCTACAAGTGGAACGTGGCCGACTACGACGATTCCAAGGCCGGAATTGAAAAGGTCGAATCCGAACTCGGCCCGATCGAGATTGTCGTGG
>NZ_LWEX01000597.1 GCF_001634885.1 Sulfitobacter sp. HI0040
GCCTTCAACAACCTCGGGCGGCCCGGGTGGTCCACATTGGTGAACTGGATCAAGGACGGCGCGTTGAGCTGGCCTGCGGCGGTGATGCTGGGGGCGCTCTTCGGCGCGCCGGGGGTCATCTACGGGCAGGCGCTGGCGGGGGCCGTCGCCGGGCTGGTGGCGGCGGTCTGGGGCTGGGTCTTCGTCCAGCGGCTGGGGGTCACGCTTGCCCCTGTGCCGGATCCGGACTATCCGCGCCCCTATCCCAATCCCGACAGATACCGGAGACGCTGATGCCCACCTTTACCGCGCTGACCACCGTGCCGGGCCGAGAGGCCGCCTATGCGCTGGGCGATGCGCTCGAACGGCTGGAGCCCGCGCCCACCGGCGTCGGTGTCTTCGAGATGGAGGACGGATCGGGCCTGTGGGAAGTGGGCGGCTATTTCGAAGAGGCGCCGGATACCGCCAGCCTTGCCCTGCTGGCAGCGGCCAAGGGGGCAGGGGATTTCGCGGTCTCGGAACTGCCCGAAACCGATTGGGTGGCCCATGTCCGGCGGGAGCTTGCCCCGGTCGAGGCGGGGCGCTTCTTCGTCTATGGCAGCCATGACGCGGACAAACTGCCCGAAGGCAACCGCATCGCGCTGCTGATCGAGGCGTCCATGGCCTTTGGCACCGGTCACCATGGCACGACGCTGGGTTGTCTGCGCGCGCTCGACCGGCTGGCCGACGACGGCTTTGCCGGGCGCAGCGTGGTCGACGTGGGCTGCGGCACGGCGGTGCTGGCCATGGCCGCCGCCCGGCTGTGGGACGCACCGGTGCAGGCCAGCGATATCGACGCCGTGGCGGTGGATGTGGCGCGGGCCAATGTGAAGGCGAATGATCTCGAAGGGCGGGTGCACTGCATCGAGGCCGCGGGCTTCGACCATCCGGAGCTTGCCGCCGCAGCCCCTTTCGATCTGGTGTTCGCCAACATTCTGAAAGGTCCGCTGATCGCTTTGGCCGAGGATATGGCCGGCGCGATTGATTCGGGCGGATACGCGATTCTGTCGGGCATCCTGAACGAGCAGGCGGACGAGGTGATTTCCGTTTATGCCGGTTTCGGCATCAATCCGGTACACCGAGAGAGCATTGGTGACTGGACGACGCTGACGATGCAGAAGTCGCCTTAATTCAGCACCATTTATGGCAAAATTGGAGCAGTTGCCCCGAAAATGCCATAATTGATTTGTATGGTTTTCCTTGACGAACGGTGGGGGCCGAGAGTTCACGGAGGCTGCCATGATCCAGAGTCATGACAAGTTTAACGAACGCCTGACCCTGCTGAGCGAAAAGCACGCCCGGATGTCGAATGGTTATGTCGCCAGTGTACGAAGCGACGGGCTTATCGTGGTCAGGCCGCGGCGCGCGCGCGTTGCCTTTCCTTTGCGGGGGCTGGGGCTGCTGACCGTCGGATTTTTCGTGTTCAAAGCCTTCATCCTCGCCGCCATCGGCCCCGTCACCTACAACGAACGCCTCGCGAACCTGCAGGCGGGCAATCCGCTGGAACGCGCGGGCGCATGGGTCTTGCAGATCGATCCGCTGACCGATGCAATAGCCGGCTTTACCGGCCCGGTGCTGCGATAGCCCGCCCGGGGCGCGCGGCGGTCCGGCAATTTTGCGGGTGCCATGAAAAAAGCCGCGCTCCGGTTGCGGAAGCGCGGCTTTCCCGGCCCGGTAGAGGGTCGATGTCAGCGGATGAGGTAGGAGTTGGCGACGTAATCGATATCGCCACGGATCAGGCCGATGTCCTCAAGCTCACGGTCCGACAGCGAGGACAGCGCCTTGCGGGTCACGCGGGAGTCGTTCCAGGAAACGAACGAAGCGACCAGATCGGTCAGGAAAACAATTGTACGGTTTACGGCCGACGCTGTGCCGTAGGTGGTGCGGGTGGTATCGAGTGCAGCCATGCGAGCCGTCCTTCCATAGATATGAGGCCGGACCGTCCGGCTTCTGCGGCCGAGTTAGGCTGCCGGATTGCCCGCCGCAATCGCCAGATTTGCATGTGTGCTCTGCGCGTTTTGCATAGGTCGAATAGGCGCTAACCGAAGGTTATCAAAGGGTAAATTGGGGTGATGAATGTGTCGTTTTCAGTCTTCGGTGTGGCGGTTTCAGGAACCGTGTCCTCAAAGCGACGCCTTGGATGTCGCGTCTGGACAAGGACCGAATTTCTTGGCGGATGTTCGCCTTTCGTGCTAGTGCAACAAAAAAACAACAGACAAAGATGAATCGGGCAGGGGTGAGTGCTGTGATACGTGTGATCGGAATCGATCCGGGCTTGCGCAACATGGGCTGGGGCGTGATCGACGTCGCCGGTAGCCGCATCGCGCATGTGGCAAACGGCGTCTGCACATCGGACGGGGAGACACTGGCGCTTCGGCTGCTGTCGCTTCATGCGCAGCTGACCCGCGTGCTGGCGACCTATCGCCCGCAGAGCGCGGCGGTGGAACAGACTTTCGTGAACAAGGACGGGGCCGGTACGCTGAAGCTCGGGCAGGCCCGTGGCATCGCCATGCTGGTACCCGCGCAGGCGGGGCTGAGCATCGGCGAATATGCCCCCAACCAGATCAAGAAGACGGTCGTCGGCGTCGGCCATGCGGACAAGGGGCAGGTGGCCCATATGGTGCGAATGCAGCTGCCCGGTGTCGTGATCGAAGGGCCGGATGCGGCCGATGCGCTCGCCATCGCGATCTGCCACGCCCATCAGGGCGGGATCGATGCGCTGTCGCTCGCCGTGGCGCGGGCGGCCCGGGCATGATCGGCAAGATCACGGGCCGGATCGACCTGCGCGCGCCGGATCATGTGCTGATCGACACCGGGGGCGTCGGCTACATCGTACATTGTTCGGAACGGACGCTCGCGGCCCTGCCGGGGGTGGGCGAACATGTGGCGCTCTATACCGATCTGGTGGTGCGCGAAGACCTGATGCAGCTCTTCGGGTTCCGCACGCTGGCGGAAAAGGAATGGCACCGCCTGCTGACCTCCGTGCAGGGGGTGGGCGCCAAGGCGTCGCTTTCCATCCTCGGGGCGCTGGGGCCCGACGGCGTCAGCCGCGCCGTGGCACTGGGCGACTGGAACGCCATCAAGGCCGCCAAGGGCATCGGCCCCAAGATCGCGCAGCGCGTGGTGCTGGACCTGAAGGACAAGGCCCACGCCGTCATGGCGATGGGGACCACATTGGCCGATGCGACCGGCACAACGCCCGCCCGCCCGGGCACCGGGGCAGCCGGGGACGACGCGGTGATTGAAACCGCCCCCCGCGTGCCCGATACCACCGTCTCCGCGCAGGCCGAAGCACTGTCCGCACTGGGCAACCTGGGCTATGCGCCCGGCGATGCCGCAGGCGCCGTGGCGCAGGCCGCAGGCGATCTGCCCGATGCGGATACGCCCACCCTGATCCGCGCAGCGTTGAAACTGCTCGCGCCGAAGGGCTGAGGCGATGCCGATCCGGTTCAACCAGCTACTGCTAGAAGCCGGATTTGAACCGAGACGCTGTACCATCATGCTTCATACCCCGCGGGAGCGGGAATTGCGCGCGAAACTCGGGGATATCTTCATGCGCAACCCCCTCGCTTTCGACGGATACCAGCACATTCACAGCGCGCCCGGTGGCCGTACCCTTTCCGGCCGACCCCATGTTGCGAGTTTTGTCGGAATGGCAGACGGAACCTGCGTTTTCGCGGCTTTGTATGACGTGGAGAACTGCGGGAGGCTCTCCGCCGAGGAACTGGCGCGGGAACCGACCGTCATGCGCCTGCTCACAGACTACGGACTGGACCACCGCAACCATACCGACCGTGATTTTTTCCGCCTGCATCGTCGGCAGGAGATGAGCGAGTTTTCCGGGCGACTGGTCATCAACCCCACGCGGACCCGGGCTTATATCCGATTGGCGGAAACGCTCGATCCGCAGGTCGTGGCGCTTTCGCGCGAAGATATTTTCGACACGCCGGTGGGCGATTGGCGGGAAGCCACGTTCAACGGCGTCGAACTGCGCGTGCTGGGTCCGTCCGCCGCTGCCCGGTTACGGGAATGGCGCGGGATATACCTGATCGTCGATGAAAGCGATGGTGCGCGGTACGTGGGTTCCGCCTATGGCGAAACCAACCTGCTGGGTCGGTGGCAGACCCACGTTGCGCGCGATACGGGCGTGACCGCCGAACTGAGCCGCAGGGATCCGGTGAACTTCCGCTTCTCCATTCTGGAGCGTGTTTCGCCTGACATGCCCCCCGAAGACGTCATACGCCTTGAACGCACATGGATGGACCGTCTTCATACCATCCGTTATGGGCTGAACTCATGACAGAAGCCGATCCTACCCTCCGGGCCGAACCGATGCCCGATGATCCTGACCGGGCGCTGCGGCCGCAGATGCTCGATGAATTCGTGGGTCAGGCCGAGGCCCGCGCCAATCTGCGTGTTTTCATCCAGTCCGCCCGGCAGCGGGGCGAGGCGATGGATCACACGCTGTTCCACGGCCCGCCGGGGCTGGGCAAGACCACGCTGGCGCAGATCATGGCGCGCGAGCTTGGCGTGGGTTTCCGCATGACCTCCGGCCCGGTGCTGGCCAAGGCTGGTGATCTTGCCGCGATCCTGACCAACCTCGAAGCGCGCGACGTGCTATTCATCGACGAAATTCACCGCCTCAATCCCGTGGTGGAGGAAGTGCTCTACCCCGCGCTGGAGGATTTCGAGCTGGACCTCGTGATCGGTGAAGGGCCTGCGGCGCGCACCGTCCGGATCGAATTGCAGCCCTTCACGCTGGTAGGCGCCACCACGCGGATGGGGCTTCTGACCACACCGCTGCGCGACCGTTTCGGCATCCCGACCCGGCTGGAATTCTACACCGAGGATGAGCTTTTCGTCATCGTTGACCGCAACGCCCGCAAGCTGGGCGCCCCCGCCGACGAGGGCGGCGCGAGGGAGATCGCGCGCCGTGCGCGCGGCACGCCGCGCATCGCGGGCCGGCTGCTGCGCCGGGTCGTGGATTTCGCCGTGGTCGAGGGCGACGGGCGCGTTACCCGGGAACTGGCGGACATGGCGCTGACGCGGCTGGGTGTCGACGGCATCGGCCTCGACGGGGCGGACCGGCGCTACCTCCGGCTCATTGGCGAAAGCTATCAGGGCGGCCCGGTGGGCATCGAAACCCTTTCCGCGGCGCTGAGCGAAAGCCGCGACGCGCTCGAAGAGGTGATCGAGCCCTATCTGCTGCAACAGGGGCTCATCCAGCGCACGCCGCGCGGCCGGATGCTGGCGCAGCGGGCGTGGAGCCATCTGGGCATGACGCCCCCGCGCGGCCAGTCGGACCTTTTTTCATGAACGCCGATACCGATACCCCCGCCACACTGACCCCCGAAGAGGTCGAAAGCCTCTTCACCCGCAGCGATGGCAGCTATCTCTTCGCCCGCTGGGGGCGGGCCATCGCGCCCATCGTCTTTGGCGTTCAGGATGAAACGCTCGCCGTTGTGCGCGAGGCGGTGCAGGGGGTCTGCGCGCTCGCCGGGCACGAGATGACGGAGATGGACGCCGAACTGGGCAGCAACCTGATGTTCTTCTTCTTCCGGGACTGGGCCGAACTGCCGGAGGTGCCAGGCATGGACCGGCTGGTGCCGGAACTGGATGACCTCGTGGCCCGGCTTTCGGAGGCGCTGGCCAACCAGTACCGGCTTTACCGTTTCGATCCGCAGGGGGCGATCAAGGCCTGTTTCGTCTTCATCCGGATGGACGAAAACCTGCAGGCCGTGCCCGCCCAGACGCTGGCGCTGTCACAGGCGGTCCAGTCCATTCTGCTGTGGTCCGACAGGGCCTTTACCGACCGTTCGCCGCTGAAGGTGGCGACAGGCGAAACGACGGTGCTGCGCCCCGACATCGCCGTGCTGGTGCGGGCGGCCTATGATCCGGTGATGCCGGTTTGCGCGCAGGATCCCGCGCACGCGCTACGCCTTGCGGCGCGGCTGACGCGACCGGTCTGAGGGGCCGCTACCCCGCCATCCGCACGACGTTCGATCCATGCGCCGGCAGGTCGAACCAGAAGCTCGTTCCGGTCTCATCGCTGTGATAATCGATTCGCCCGTCTAGCTGGTCGAGGATCTTCTTGGCGATGCTCAGCCCCAGCCCGCTGCCTTCGCGCCGCCGCGTGTCCGTCTTGTCCGACTGGACGAAGGACTGGAAGATCACCTTGCGGAAGTTATGCGGGATCGGACGCCCCTTGTTGGAGATCGTCACCCGGTTGTAGGCCCCCATGGCGGAGATCTCTACCGTCACCACCGATTTGGGGTCAGAGAACTTCGTCGCATTGGACAGAAGGATGCGCAGCACCTGCGACAGCATGTCGGGATCGGTCACACACTTCAGCGCGGGATCCATCAAAGGTGCTTCGATCTTCACATCGAATTCGGCAGCCTGATCCCGTGCCGCCTCCTGCGCCTGATCCACCGCTTCCTTGAGGGATACGGGAATCTTCTCCTTGATGCTGCTGCCGCTGGTCAGGGAGCTGACTTGCAGAATGTCGTTCAGCAGGTTCTTCAGACGCAGCCCGTTCCGCTGCGCGATGGCGATGAGCGCGGTTTCCTTTGACGCGGGTGCCCCGGTGTAGAGCCCTTCCAGCAGGGAAAGGGCGCCCAATATCGATGTGACCGGGGTCCGCAGCTCGTGGTTCACGGTGGAAATGAATTCGCTCTTCATGAAGTCGAGCTTGCGGGCCTCGGTGATGTCCACGATCTGGGAAAGGAACATCTGCGGCGCACCCATATCGTCTCGCACCACCGTCAGGCTTAGCTGCCCGGTCAGCAATTCGCCGCTCGCGTGGAGGTACTTCTTTTCGATCGTCATGCTGTTCTGGCCGGAGCGGACCAGTTCGCGGGCCGACTGGATCGTCGCTTCGCGGTCACGGACCAGCGTGACCTGCCGGAAGCCCTTTCGCATCAACTCCTCGCGCGGATAGCCGAGGAATTCGCAGAGCGCCGGGTTCACGTCCAGCCATTTGCCATCCATCGTGGACAGCGCCATGCCGATCGGGGAACGTTCCATCGCGGCGCGGAAGCGGTGTTCGCTTTGTTGCAGCTCGGCCTGGGCCAGCTTCTTTTCAGTGATGTCGCATTGCACGCCCATCAGGGTAAGCGGGGTGCCATCGGCGTCGTGGCGGATGACCGTCGCGTTGGAGCGCATCCAGCGCCAGTCACATTCACCGACGCGCCGGATCCGGAATTCGATCTCCGTCCGCTGGGCACGGCCCGCGATACAGTCGCCTAGCGCGTTGCGCACGATTGCCCGGTCTTCGGGATGCACACGGCGTTCGAAGGCGCGGTGCGGATCTTCGGGCTGGGCCTTGTAGCCCATCTGCTTCAGCCAGTGTTCGCAAACGGTGGAGGTGCCTCCGCGCAGGTCGATCTCATATGTTCCCAGTTGCGCACTTTCGATCACATGGCTCAGCCGGCGCAGGAGTTCCGGGTCGCTCATGTCGAGTTCGGCGTTCTTCTCCTCGCACATGATGATCACGCCGCTGCGGCAGCATTCCATCTGGATATTCATGTCGAAGCGCCCGCCGCAGGGCTTGATGCCTCGCACCTCGGAAGAAATGGCTTCGTCCGCGCAGGCGGCCACCCGCTCCGCCAGTGGCGTTTCACCGAAATCGATGATGCTTTCGATATGAAAATCACCCAGCGGGGCGGCGGATTGGTTGAACAGGGAAAGCGCAGGCCGGTTGATATGCCTGATCACGCCGGAGGCGTCCATCGTGACAATTGCGATCTGTTCTTGGCCGAGCATTCCGTTAAACCGTGGGTAAGGAAGGAGTAGTTACGTCTTGGTCTCATTTTGGTTAAGCTTTGCGGCAAGAATAAGACATGATTATGCCTTTGCCGGGATCCCGGTTTCGCGGCAGCCAGGAGGGGGCGAATGAACGAGCCACATGAAAAACAGATCCGGGTCTACTACGAAGACACCGACATGGCCGGTATCGTCTATTACGCGAACTACCTGCGCTATATCGAACGCGCGCGCAGCGACTGGGTGCGTGATCTCGGCATCGATCAACTGGCCATGAAGGCCGAGGGTATCGTTTTTGCGGTGCGCCGGGTCGAGGCGGATTACATCGCCGTGGCCCGTTTCGACGATGTGCTGACCGTGCGCACGACGCTTGAATCGCTCTCTCCCGCGCGGATGGTCATGCGCCAGACGGTCCTGCGCGAGGCTACCCCGATTTTCGAGGCGCTCGTGACCGTTGTCTGCATCGGGCCTGCGGGCCGACCTGCGCGTCTGCCAGCGAAACTTCGCTTAATGTCCACCGGTTCACCCCGGGATACAGCATAATTCTGGCAATCACGGTTGCGCTGGGATAGTTTCGCGCCAAATGAAGCCCCGGTGAACGGGCGCGAGAGGCAATGCGCCCGGCAGGGCAGAATAAAGAGCAGGTTCGATGGAAGCAGAGACGCTGGCACTGGCGCAGGGGATCGATTTCTCCTTGTGGGGGTTGTTCGCACGGGCGACGGTAACGGTCAAACTGGTCATGCTCATGCTGGTCGGCGCGTCCTTCTGGTCGTGGGCGATCATCCTGCAGAAATTCGCGCAATATCGCTCCGCCCGGCGTGAGGCGGCGGCTTTCGATCAATCTTTCTGGTCGGGGGAGCCGTTGGACGGTCTTTTTGACAGCATCGGCCCCGATCCCGATGGCGCCGCCGAAGGAATCTTCGCCGCCGGAATGAGCGAATGGCGCCGATCGCATCGCGATGACGGCGGGCTTATTCCCGGGGCCACCGCCCGGATCGACCGCAGCATGGATGTGGCCATCGCCAAACAGGCGGAACGTCTGCAAAAGGGTCTGCCGGTGCTGGCCACGATCGGCTCTACCGCGCCTTTCATCGGCCTTTTCGGCACTGTCTTCGGCATCATGAACGCCTTCATCGAAATCGCGGCCCAGCAGAACACCAACCTTGCCGTCGTGGCCCCCGGCATCGCCGAGGCGCTTCTGGCCACCGGCATGGGCCTGCTCGCCGCCATTCCGGCGGTGATCTTCTACAACAAGTTCAGCGCCGACAGCGACCGTATCATCGGCACCTACGAGGCGTTCTCGGACGAGTTCGCCACCATCCTCAGCCGCCAGTTGGATAGCTGAACCATGGGCGCAG
>NZ_LWEX01000598.1 GCF_001634885.1 Sulfitobacter sp. HI0040
TCAATCGCAATGGCTTGCGTTGGCGCGACGCGCCTAAGGAATACGGGCCGCACAAGACGCTGTACAACCGTTGGAAGCGGTGGAGCGACAAAGGTATCTTTGCCCGGATGATGGCAGGTCTGGCCGAAAGTCACGAGGAAAAGAAGACTGTGATGATCGACGCCACGCACCTGAAGGCACACCGCACAGCGACCAGTCTGGCCGTCAAAAAGGGGGGCGTGGACGCCTGATTGGCCGTACCAAGGGCGGCATGAACACCAAGCTGCACGCCATCTGCGACAGCCAAGGCCGACCGCTCAATCTGTTCGTGACCGCAGGACAGGTCAGCGATTACGTCGGTGCCCGAGCACTGGTGAGCCGTTTGCCCAGGGTGGACTGGCTGCTTGGCGATCGTGGCTATGACGCCGATTGGTTCCGAGAAGCGTTGAAAGACAAAGGGATACGGGCGTGTATCCCTGGCCGTAAACAGCGGAAGAAGC
>NZ_LWEX01000599.1 GCF_001634885.1 Sulfitobacter sp. HI0040
CACCCCTGCGTGATTCACATAGCTGAAAAATTGAACCCACGCCGACTTACGCCAGCCGGGCTGAAACACATCCAGATTAGCCCTTATTTGGCGCCCGCCCCGAGGGGCGAGCGCGAGTTGTCAGTCGGTTCGATCAGCGCGGTACGCGGTCGTCATGCTCGTCCTTTGCGGTGGACTGATAGACGGTGCGTGTATCGGTGTACTGATCTTCCGCACGCAGGGTG
>NZ_LWEX01000600.1 GCF_001634885.1 Sulfitobacter sp. HI0040
AGGACATGGTCTATCTGGCCCATATCCGAACGGCCTTCGCGCTGTCGAATGGCACCTACGGCAGCCCCTGGATGCACCGCGACCTCGTCGACGAAGGGCACGAGATCGGGCGGCATCGCACAGCGCGTCTCATGCGCGAGAACCAGTTGATCGCGCGTCAGAAGCGGCGCTTCAAGCGCACGACGGACAGCGAACATGCTTGGCCTGTCGCGCCCAATCTGGTGGCGCAGGACTTCACGGCGGATGGCCCGGACAGGAAGTGGGGAGCGGACATCTCCTATATCTGGACGGCAGAGGGTTGGCTCTACCTCGCCATCGTTCTCGACCTCTTCTCGCGGCGCGTCGTCGGCTGGGCCACGAGTGACCGCCTGAAGCGCGATCTTGCGGTCGAAGCTCTGCGGCGTGCCTTGGTGGCTCGCAACCCTGCGACGGGGCTGGTCCATCATTCCGACCGCGGGTCGCAATACTGCTCTGTCGACTATCAGGCACTGCTCCGAAAA
>NZ_LWEX01000601.1 GCF_001634885.1 Sulfitobacter sp. HI0040
AGATATTTGTTCCTCACGGAGTTTGCCAAGGGTCTGCACAAGTCTCGTCCCGCAAACTTGGCAGTCAAATGCCCAGGCCCGCCTCCAATGCCTGAGCGAAAGACCCTCTCTGGCGCATTGCATGCAATGCTGGAATGGCATCTGAGCCGTCAGCGAGGCTTCTCGTGGCGTCATTGCCGGAAAGGTCAAAGATCGAACAACATCTGGGTTAATCCGTGCGGCGTTGGCAATCTTCGCCGCCGCAGCCGCGTCGACGTTGAAGTCCAAGGCGGTGCCATGCGCGGTATCGATTCTGAGATGAGCCAGTAGTTCCGCATCATCACAGTAGTTGGCCGCCGCCAGCCGAGACAACCAACCTGACAACAACTCGTCTGGCAGCGGCGCGACAGTCTNGGGCAGCGGGTGCGGCTTCACACCCGGGACTTCTGGAGCCGCCGATGGGGGTTCGCATGGCGCGA
>NZ_LWEX01000602.1 GCF_001634885.1 Sulfitobacter sp. HI0040
CGGCAAGATAGTCGAGCGATCCGTCGTCACTATCGTTATCGACAAAGAAGAAATGCGCCACGCCCATGCGCCGGTAGTAGTCGAGGAAATAGGGCAGCCTCACCCGCTCGTTCCGCTGGGTGCAGAAAACGAGGATGTCATCCTGACGTATCTCGGATGTCCGATCAGCGATGCGCTTCAGCTCACGACGCTTGCGAAAGGCGCGAATACGCCATCGCTTGCGCTGAAGCCTCAGCCTGTATGACTGCCACACGCTCACTTACCGTCCCCTGCTCTCGGGTCGCACCGCTCTCTCATTCCGCTATCAGGTCAACCTTAAGACGGTTTTGAAGTGGGAGTCCCATTTCAGATCGTCGTAAACAGCAGGCTGATGCGTCTCCGGAGGGTTACTGGCCCAATTCTCGATGGTATTTATCCACAACCGGGGTTCAGCGACAGACAGGAAATGCGCTTTGACGCCAAGTACTTCCTTCAA
>NZ_LWEX01000603.1 GCF_001634885.1 Sulfitobacter sp. HI0040
CTGACCGGAACCGGGGTTGCCGATGTTCACGCGCTTGCCCTTGAGGTCATCGAAAGATTCGATGCCGCTGTCGGCGCGGGCGATCACGTTGAACGGCTCACCATGGACGGAGAAGACCGCGCGCAGATTGTCGAACTTGTCACCCTCGAACTGGGATGTGCCGTTGTAGGCGTGGAACTGCCAGTCAGACTGGGCCACGCCCATATCCATGTCACCGGCCTTGATCGCGTTGATGTTCGCGATGGAGCCGCCCGTGGAAGGCGCCGTGCACTTGAGACCATGCTCGTCGGATTCACGGTTGACGAGGCGGCAGATTGACTGACCGACGACGAAGTAGACGCCGGTCTGACCGCCCGTACCGATGGTGATGAATTTTTCCTGCGCCATCGCGACAGTACCGGCCGACAAGGCCCCTGCCACCGCGAGCGTTCTGAATAGCTTCATAGCTTATACTCCCTTGTTGCTAATCACGGCGTAGAATTGAATCCGCCGTCATCCTCTCAGGCTAGAACGTCTGCGGCTGCGTTCAAGATGATCCGCACTCACACGACGACCTTTGCCCCCTCCAGGTTTCGTCGCGGCACTCCCGGCCAACGCGAAATGGAGATTCCTGAAAGTCAGGTTAGGCACGTTTGAAATTATGATCAAGCGCCCTGTGAGGTTTGACGCACTGTGGGAATAAGTATTTGTAAAAATGGTGGAAAAACAGGCGTTGCAGTTCGGGGTAACTGCCTCGGCCCTGCCTATGTGTAAAATATATTCATCATTGTGTCGGAAATTTTACAACTCAGGTTTGTTCCGACACATTCGGAAATTGGGATACGTGGGATGCAAAAAGGGCGGGGTAATCACCCCGCCCCGCCGTTTCGTTGCCAAGCAGATCAGGTCAGTGGGCTTCTTCTGCCACCGCGGCCTGAACTGCCTCTTCGAAGATGTTCAACCCTTCCTCGACAATCTCGTCAGAGGCGGTCAGCGGCACCATCACGCGCACCGCGTTCCCGTGCATGCCACATCCGAGCAGCAGCAGACCGCGCTTCATCGCATGTGCGATCACGCGCTTGGTAAAGTCCGCATCCGGCTTGGCGCTATCGAAGTCGGTGACGAATTCGACGGCGACCATGGCCCCGAGGCCGCGGATATCCCAGAACCGGTAGGGCGCGGACCGTGCGCCGATCTCTGCGAACCGCGCCTTGAGCGTTTCACCCATCTGGGCAGACCGGGCCAGCAGGCCTTCGTCCTCGATCGCCTCGATGGCTGCCAGAGCCGCTGCACAGGCGACGGGGTTGCCGCCATATGTACCGCCGAGGCCGCCGGGGTCCATCGCATCCATGATGTCAGCGCGACCGATTACACCGGCCAGCGGGTAACCCCCTGCCATGGATTTCGCCACGGTGATCAGGTCCGGCACGACGCCGGAATGTTCGATGGCGAACCATGTGCCGGTCCGGCCAAAGCCCGCCTGAACTTCGTCGGCGATCAACATGATTCCGTGCTGGTCACAGATTTCGCGCAGTTGCTGCATCATCTCGAAGGGAACGGGGGTGTAGCCCCCCTCGCCCAGAACCGGCTCGATGATGATGGCGGCGACACGGTCGGGCTGCGCATCTGTCAGGAACAGGTTCTTCAGCCCGGTAATCGCATCCTCGACGGTGATGCCGTCCCGCAGCGACGGGAAGGGCGCGCGGAAGACATCCGCCGGGAAGGGGCCCACGTTCTTTTTGTAGGGGCTGACCTTGCCGGTCATCCCGAGGGTCAGAAGCGTACGGCCATGGTAGCCGCCGGTGAAGGCGATGACCCCGGGGCGACCCGTCGCAGCGCGGGCGATCTTTACCGCATTCTCGACGGCCTCGGCACCCGTTGTCACGAGCAGCGTCTTCTTCGGCGCGTCACCGGGGGCAAGTTCGTTCAGCTTCTCGGCCAGCTCGATGTAGGGCGCATAGGGCACCACCTGAAAGCTGGTGTGCGTATAGAGGTCTTCCTGCGCCTTCGCGGCGGCCACGACCTTGGGGTGGCGATGGCCGGTGTTCAGCACGCCGATGCCGCCGACGAAGTCGATGTAGCGGTTGCCGTCCACATCCCAGAGCTCTGCGTTTTCGGCATATTTGGCATAGACCGGCGCTGCCGATGCGACCCCGCGTGCCACTGCCTTTTCGCGGCGCGCGATCAGGTCAGCGTTGGTCGCCTGCGTGCTCGAAGTCTCCACGATGGAGATCTTCGCGGATGATTTCCCGCCTGTCTTGCGGGTGGTCTTCTTTGCAGTGCTGGGCATGAAGGTTTCCTTCCATGGAGACGAGATGCGTTTAAAAAACGCTCTTATGATGTTTAATATAATTGTCAATTCTGATTCTGCACGGCATTTAACGCGCTATGTCGCCTCAGGCTGAAATTTGCCTGTGACAACATCCAGCCCGCGTTCTAGACGATGTGGGCGTCGACTGCGGAGAATGAGCTTGGATATCGGCACCAAACTTCGGGCAATCCGAAAGCAGCGCGGCCTGTCGCAGCGCGAGCTTGCTGCACGGGCCGGCCTGACGAACGGCACCATCTCTTTAATTGAAAAGAACAAGACCAGCCCTTCGGTCGCGTCCCTCAAAAGCCTGCTCGATGCCATTCCCATCAGCATGGCGGAATTCTTTTCGAACCTCGAAGAAACGGCGCTGTCGAAAGTGTTCTACCGCGCGGATGAACTGACGGTCGTTTCGCCGACGGGGGACCAGCAGGTCACATTGCGCCAACTGGGCAACGCCGAAGCCCATGCCTTGCAGGTGTTGCACGAAACCTACCCGCCGGGGGCCGACACGGGGCCGGAACTCCTCAGCCATGACGGGGAAGAGGCGGGTATCGTGGTGCAGGGCGCGATCGAGGTCACGGTCGACGGGGTTTCCGAAACGCTGAACGCGGGTGACGGTTACCTCTTCGACAGCCGCCTGCCGCATCGGTTCAGGAATACCGGCAAGGAAACCTGCATCGTGATCAGCGCCTGCACGCCACCCAGCTTTTGAGGGTCGCATAGAAAGAACCCCGCACGCCGTTCTGGCGCGCGGGGTTCACTGTCCGTCCATGACAGCGGGGTGGGGGCAGTTCGTCAGCGTCTGTCGTCGCGACGCTTTGAATTGCTCTCCTGTGCATCCCATTGATGCCGGTGTTCGTTATAGTCGTTCCGCCTGTTCGTGGTCAGAGCAACTATGATGATCGCAGCCATGGTCAGGATCGTCAGACTTCCAAAAAACAGTTCTGTTTCCATGTCCTTCCCTTTCCACGTGTAAACTTAGAATTTCGCTCTCTTCGACACCTCAACTGCGCTCCGGTGCCACCGGTTCCGGGGAGAAGTAGATTTCCTGCGCGGCACTCTGTCGGTTTCCGCCGCCCAAAACGCGATATTTCGGATCAAACTTTCCAGATGGCTTGGATGCAATTTGGGGCGATAGGCGCTGCGCAAATGGATCGTGCGCAACACAACCTTAAGCCTATCTGTCTGCTTATGTTAAGTTTTATGGCGGCCGATAGTTAAGGTACCAAACCATGTTCCGCGCGTAAGGGGAGACAAATTCCGGGCGCTCTGCCTCTCGTGTTGCGGAATTCTGTTGAGCGGAAACCCGCGAATTCGAGCAATATTGATGCCATTATGCTACAAATGTGATGCCGGAAAGATTCAGTAGTCGTAAACCTGCTTCGACCGCTGCGGTACCGGGAAGACTACCGTCATGTGGTAGCTGTCTTCGTCATCTCTCACTTCGGTCTGTCCGTTCAACTGGCGGCTGAACGCCTGAATGAGCCGCGAGCCAAGGCCTGTGCCGGCTTCCTCGGGCTTTTCGCCCACCGTGTTGGATATCGTCAACCGGGCATGATCCGGCTCTTCGAAAGTCAGCGAGATCGAGATCGAACCGGGGGTATCCTTGCCGTGTGCCGGGACGTATTTAAGCGCGTTGGTCATCGCCTCCGATACCAGCAGCGTCAGGGGCGCGGCATCGTCGGCGTCGAGCAGCACGGATTCGAAATGCTTCTCAACCTTGACGTTCGCGCCCGCGGGGAGGCCGACCGAAAGGAGCTGGCCCACGATTTCCTCCATCAGGGCACCCGCGTCGACCCGCACCAGATCGTCATTCTGGTAAAGGTTCTTGTGCACCGTCGCGAGGCTGAGAATACGTTCCTGCAACCGCTGAAGCACCCGACGCGCATCCTGAGATTTCGCCTGCCGGATCTGCATGTTCATGATGGAGGAGATCAGCTGAAGATTGTTCTTCACCCGGTGGTGAACCTCCTTCAGCAGAATGTTCTTCTGGCGCAACCCGTCTTCGAGCGTGGCTTCATCCCGCAGGATGGATTCCGCCATGGCAATGAATGATGCCTCGATCTCCACCAGTTCGGTTGGCACGCCCGCACCCAGCGTATCCTTGGGCAGCGTCCGGTTCAGCGCAAAGCGCCGCATCTGCCGCCCGAGCTTGCGAATATGCGTAATGGCAAGACGGTTGAGTGCCCAGAACGCGACGATGAGGCTGGCCAGCCACATGGCGATGGGCAGCAGCCCGCTGAGGCGTGTGGAAAGACCCGATTGCAACATCGCGGTATCCGCGGGCCAGACGCTCATCGCGTAGACGGCATTGGGCACGATCGGCAAAACGGCAAAGGTGCGCTCGGTTCCATTGGCGTTGTCGGCGGCAAAGACAATCGGATCCTTGCCAACAAAGCCCGATACCGGGACGCCGGTGGGAAATTCGATATCCGCGGTCTGAAGGCCCAGTTCCGTGGTCAGGATCTCCCCGCTCTTGTTCAGGGTCACCATGGCAAGCGGGTTCAGTGTGCGGGGGCTTTCCTCGATCTCATCGAAGGTTTCGTGCGGGATCGATATCGCGATGTAGCCGACGAGCTCCTCCTGCTCGAAGACAGGTGCGTTGATGACGGTAACAGGCTTTTCCGTGATCGAACCGAACCGGGTGGAGGTCGCCCTGCGCCAGGGTTCCTGCTTCAGCTTCATGAAGCCTTCGTCCACCGAGAAGTCGAATACCCGGCCTTCCGAAGAACAGGTCATCCGGCCGTCGGGCTGAATGAAACCGACAAGCGAATAGGCGTTCGACGCTTCGGCGTAAGCTGCAAGAAATTCGGAGCAGAGCGAATTGTCGTCACCCCAAAGACGCACCATGGGGGACAGCGCTTCGGCCGCGCCGAACGCCTCCTGAATGATCAGCCGTTCGGCGGCAGAGGCCTGTTCGGTAATCGCCAACAACGACAACTCGGCGCTCATCCGGCTTTGTTCGGCGATCTGTCTGGTCTGGACAACGGCGATCAGTCCTATGGGCAGCAAAGCCAAGGACAGGAAAAGCAAAACGCGGACAGTAAGTCCGCGCAGCAGATCCCCGTTGAAAAAACCAGATGTCATTTCAGAATGAAGATACTTTGGACGCAGATAGAACTGACATTGTGGCGTCGTCCGTCATTTCAAGCGCCTCATCCTCATTGAGCCCCATCAGTTCCGCCAGCCTTGCGCGGGCCCGATTGGTGCGGCTTTTGATCGTGCCGACGGCGACACCGCACATATCCGCAGCTTCCTCATAGGAAAACCCGGATGCACCGACAAGAAGCAACGCTTCGCGCTGTTCGTCTTTCAGCAAGGCCAGCGCCTTGCGGAAATCGGCCATCTGCATGTGACCGTCATGGGCGGGTTTCTCCGCCAGATTGTCGGTGAACACGCCATCCACATCCGCGACCTCGCGGTTCGCTTTCCGGCGGGATGAATAATAGGTGTTCCGCAGGATCGTAAACAGCCACGCCCGCATGTTGGTCCCGACCTCGAATTTCTCGATGTTGGTCCATGCTTTCACAAGCGTGTCCTGCACCATGTCATCGGCGATCGCGCCATTGCGCGTCAAACTGATGGCGAACGCCCGCATTGCCGGCAGATGCTCTACCAGCTCGTCACGTGGATCACTTCCGCTCATCCGCGTGAACCTTCGCCGGATTCCTGTTTTTTGAGTTGGCTCAGGAGTTCTTTGAACCGGTCCGGGATACCTTCTTCGAGTGTTTCGTCGAAAACCCTTCTCAGATTTTCATCGATCACTTTTTCCCGATCGTCCCGGTTGTCTGATTGCACCAACATGCCCTCTAGCTTCACAGCTTTGTCCAATTTAAAGTACGCATACTGGAACCAAACACAATGCTCGGATGTTTGGTTCCAAGAAAAATCAAACAAGGACGTTCACCAATGACCGATACCCCTCAGACCCGCAGCATCAGCGACGAATTGGGAGACAACATTCCCTATCTTCGCCGGTTCGCGCGTGCCATGACAGGTAGCCAGAAAAGCGGCGACATGTTCGCCGCAGCCGCGTTGGAGGCTATTCTGGTCGACCGGTCGGTTCTGGATGGTATGGACACCAAGACCGGGCTTTTCAAGGTGCTCTATGGTATCTGGGCCAGCGCCGGCGCCCCCGTCGAAGAGGGCGAGAATGGCCTGCAGGCCAAAGCGCAGCGCCACCTCGCGAAACTGACGACGGATAGCCGCGAAGCCTTGCTGCTGCATACGATCGAAGGATTCAATTTCCGCGAAGTCGCTTCTATCGTGGGTGTCGAAGAGAGCGAGGCCGAGCAGCTCGTCGATATCGCACGCCGCGAAATGGCGGACAGTGCGACAGGTTCCGTCATGATCATCGAGGATGAGGCGATCATCGCGATGGATATCGAGTCCATCGTGGCGGATATGGGCCACCGCATCACCGGCGTGGCCCGGACGCGGGACGAGGCCGTGAAGCTCGGCCGCGCCGACGTGCCGGACCTGATCCTTGCGGACATCCAGCTGGCGGACAACTCGTCGGGCATCGACGCCGTCAACGATCTGCTGGGCGAGCTGGGCATGCGGCCCGTGATCTTCATCACCGCCTTCCCCGAACGGCTTCTGACCGGCGACAAGCCGGAACCGGCCTTCCTCATCTCCAAGCCCTATTCCGTCGATCAGGTCGTTTCCGCCGTCTCGCAGGCGATGTTCTTCTCGTCCACGGAAACGCTGAACGCCTGATCCAGTTGCACCGCGCTGCCGCCCGGTACAGGGCGGCGGGTCGGTGCATTTCCCACGTCATCGCCCCCCTTGGGGCGCAGAATACAAAGGAGCCTTACCATGGCGAAATCCACGACAGCTTCCACCGATACCTCTTCCTCCAACGTGACGGTCGAGGATCTGTCCTCCCAGCTCGAAATCCTGAAAAAGGACATCGCGGCCCTGACCAACTCGCTTGGCGACTACGGCAAGACCAAATCGCAAGAAGTCACGCGCCAGGCCAAGGACGCGGTGAACGATGCCACCACGGCAGGCCGCGTCCGTGCGCTTGAAGCACAGGCCTCGGCTGAAGAGTTCATCCGCACCCAGCCCGCCACCGCGCTCGGCATCGCGGCAGGTGTTGGCTTTCTCGTCGGTATCGTGACGGCGCGCCGCTGATGCTGGGGCTGGTTGCCGCCCAGTTCAACGCCGCCGCATCGCGGACGGCAAAGACGGCCGCGCTCGGACTGAGCGCGGCCATTTTCCTCGGCATCGGGTTCATATTCCTGACGACGGCGCTCTGTCTCTTCTTGCTAACAGTGACGACGCCGGTGGTGACCTTCCTCATTCTGGGGATGGCCTATGTCGGCATCGGATCGATCATCTTTTCGGTGATGCAGGCACGCAATCGCGCCCATCAAAGGCGCAGGGAAGCAGCAGCCGCAGCCGCGACCGCAGCGGTTCCCGCCACGATGGCAGGGGGTAGCGGAGTCGTCGGTCTGCTGGTGGCCTTCATTACCGGGCTTACTGCTGCCCGGAAAGCGCGCTTCTGACAGCGCGAAGCAGCATTTCGGAGTTGAACGGGCGGGACACCTGATGAAACATGCCGGTGGACCCGTCGCTTTCCGCCGTATCGTCCGAAATCACCACGAAAGAGATGTCCTGCGTCTTCGCACGCAGGATGCCCAAAAGAGATTCCAGTTCCTTCCGGTTCGAAGACAGAACAGCGACACAGGGCTGCAAAACACCCGCGGCCTTTTCGGCCAGTTCCTCAAGCGCGGAATAGGCCGAAACCTGAACACCGGGAAAATTCGCTGCCAGCGTTTCCAGAATGTCGCAACGAATGAACGGATCTCTCTCGAAAACGATAAATGACATAACCAAGCGCCCCATTAATGCACTAATGATACCAGAGAATGCGGCGCCGCGCATTAAACTGTGACACAAGACTAGGAATTCGGATGACGACACAGTGCCGTTATTGCCCCCTCCGCCGGAAGCGGGCCTTTCTGAATTTGTCTCGCGAAGAGATTGAGTTCATGCAGCGGTTCAAGACCGGCGAACTGACCACGGAACCCGGGGCCACCATCCTGATGGAAGGCTCCAGCACACCGCAGCTTTTTACCGTTCTCTCCGGCATGGGAATACGCGACAAGAAGCTGATGAACGGCCAGCGGCAGGTCATCAATTTCGTCTTCCCCGGCGACTTTCTTGGCCTCCAAGCGGGGCTGCTGGGCGAAATGAGCCATTCGGTCGAGGCGCGGACACACATGCGCCTCTGCGTCTTTGACCGGTCAGAGGTCTGGTCGCTGTTCCGCAACCATCCGTCCCGCGCCTTCGACATCACCTGGCTCGCCGCGGTGGAGGAACATTTCCTCGGCGAAACGCTGGCGACGATCGGACAGCGCACCGCCCTGCAATCCGTCGCATGGGCCATGGTGAAACTGTTTCTGAGAGGGCGCTCGCTCGGGATGGTTACGAACAATCACATGTCCCTGCCTTTCACCCAGCGGGACATGGCGGACGCGCTCGGCCTTTCGCTGGTGCATACCAACAAGACCCTGAGCAAGCTGAAGGAGCTGCAACTTGCATCCTGGGCGGACAAAAGGCTCCAGATCAACGATCTCGACGAACTTGCAAAGGTCGCGCTCACCACGGTGGAAGAAGTCACCCCCCGTCCGCTTCTCTAAGGGCTCAGTCCGGGCGCTTCGGCGTCTCGACCGCCGGGGGCAGCACGGTATCGGCCACATAGGCCCCCCGCTCCCCCAAGGGCTTCGGACGACCGGTGGTACTGTCCGACTTCGTGCGCATTTCGATCTGGGCGTTCAGCGAGGCCCCGAGCAGGATCAGGAAACTGCTGATCCACAACCAGATCAGCATGGCGATCACGGCCCCGATGGAGCCATAGACCTGATTGTAGTTGCCGAAATTGGCAACGTAGAAGGAAAAGGCGATCGAAAGCGCCGCCCATGACACCACCGCCATCAGCGCGCCGATGGTGATCCAGGGCATCCGCGCGGAACGCCGGTTCGGACCATAGCGGTAGAGCACACCAACCCCTGCGAACAGGACGATCACCGCGATGGTCCAGCGCACCAGATCCGCCATCAGGTTGCCGAAGGGCCCCAGCGGGAAAAATGCCAGCACCACCGGGGCAATCACCACCGTCAGCAGCGCCACGATACCCACCCCGACAAGGCTGATCGTCAGCAACAGCGCCCGCGCGTAGTGACGTGCGGCGTTCCGGTTCTTTTCATAATATACGTTGTTGAGCCCGATCATCATCGCGCCCACGCCCGCCCGCGCCGACCAAAGCGCCACGAAGAGAGAAAGCACACCCGCCCAGCCGAGCGTATCGGCCCGCGCGGTCACAAGCGACACCACCTGATCGTTGACGATATCGTAGACATCATCAGGCAGCAGGCCACGCACCTCTTCAAGCTGCGCCACCACGACCGCCGGGTCAGAGATCAGACCCAAGAGGGCAATCAGGGCCGCCAGCGCGGGAAAAAGCGAGAGCATCCCGAAGAAGGCCACCCCGGCGGAAATCAGGCCAAGGTTATTTTCCGCCACATGCGCCAGACTCGCCTTGAAGGCGGCCCAGTAGATGGATGGATCAGCCGGCAATCTGCGTTTCACGGGCACGGATACCTCTTTCGTACGGTCTTCTCAGCATAGCCATCGGACGAAGCGGCAAACAACCCGGTATCCCGCGTCATTCATGGTCGTTTTCCTCAACGTCGTCACGCACCTGGCCCCAGGCGACCAGCGTAAAGATCACTGTACCGCCTATGATATTGCCTGACAGAACCGGCAGGAAGAACCTGAACAGCGCGGGATAGGCATCCAGTTGCCCCTGCCAGACCAAAACAGCCATCTCGACCGAACCGGCAACGATATGGGTGAAATCGCCTGCCGCGATCAGCCAGGTAAAGGTCAGGATAAGGAAAAACGCCGTTTCGTCGGCCTGCGGCAGCATCCACACGATCAGGGCCACGATCACACCCGCCGGAATAGCCCGCCAGAAGCCTTCTTCGGCGGACATGCCGGTGGCATGATAGGAAAGTTCGTTGATGGCAGGCAGAAGCTCCGGCGGAATGGCCGGTGTAAAGACGAAGAGTGCCGCGACAGCAAACGCCCCGACGACGTTCGCAGAAAGCACGATGAACCACAGCCGCAGCATGCAATAGAGCGAATGCCACGTGCGCTTGCGCATGATCGGCAGAACGGTGGTGATCGTGTTTTCGGTGAAAAGCTGCATCCGCCCCATGATCACCGCGATGAAACCAAGCGAATATCCAACGTTTTCGATCAGATAGCGATAAGGCGTCTCAGGCAGGTAGGTGCGAAAGATCGCCTCCCCCAGAACCGAAAGGCTGATCATCATGCCCGCCGCCACGCCGGACCAGACAAGCGAACGATGCGTACGGGCAAGCTCTTCCTCGCCCTCGCGGCGAATGACCTCGTAGATCAGGCGCGGGGTCAGTGCTGCGGCCTTCTTGACCGAACGCTCGGTTTCCTGTTCTTCGGCAATCTTCTCAACCGAAGGTTGCTTTTGTATCAATGGGGCCATTCGGCGCATTCCTTATGAGTCGCGCACCATCTAGCGTAGGGCGCGGGTTTTTACAGATAATTCTGCGCGGTGCGACGCAAGGACACTTGCATTCCCTGCGGTTGAACCAATGATGCGCCCGAAACCTGTTGA
>NZ_LWEX01000604.1 GCF_001634885.1 Sulfitobacter sp. HI0040
GGATTTGCCGCGCTGGCTGAATTGATCGAGGCGGTCCTGGAGATCGGGAGGGGTTTGATCGGCCATGGTCAGTTGCTCACGTTGATCGCGCTTTCGTCGCGCGCGGCACAGATCGCCTCGTCGCCGATGCGCAGCGTCCAGTAGGTGTTCACCCCGAGCACTCGGACGGTATTGCCCTGTTGGGTCCAGTTCACCGTATGCTCGTGGCCCTGGTCATCGGCCTTGAAGAAGGCAGGCTGGCGGGCGTTTTCCGGGAAGACGAAATACGTATAGCGCCCGTCGTCATAGATATGGCTGGGGCGGAAATCGCCCTCGCCCGAGACGCGATATGCGTAGTTACGCGGGGCCTCGAACCCTTTGGGCTGGGTGGCGCCCACCGCGCGGCGTTCCTCGCCGGGGTAGCGGAAGCGGACCTCGAAGAACATGCCGGTGCGGCTCGGGATAGATCCTTCGCGCAGGTGAAAGGAATAGGT
>NZ_LWEX01000605.1 GCF_001634885.1 Sulfitobacter sp. HI0040
GGCCTGCGGCGGCACAAAGCGCGAGGAGGGGTTTCGAACTCATATAACATGTCTCCAGAAATCAGGATTGGCGCGCCAATCGGCGGGCACACGGGCCTCGCCGGTGGCGCCGCCGCCAAGGATGGGGAGGAGGGTGCCGAGGGCGGAGAGATCGGCATCGACAAAGACGCTGTCGCCCGCCGAGCGCACGAGCGCGATGCGCTGGCCGATTGTGGGCTGCACGAGGAGGGCAGCCTCCTTGGCGTTCACGCGCAGAAAGTCGTAATCGGAGATCGTGGCACGGTCGTTCGGGAAGAGGATCTGGGTCGGGACCGTCTCGACGATGGTCTTGCCGACGCGGCTATCGCGCAGCTGGCTCGGATACTGCGTCATCATGATCACGACGCAGTTCATCTTGCGCAGCGTCACCAGCCAGTTTTCCAGCCGCGCGCCGAAGTAGGGATCGTCAAGCAGCTTCCA
>NZ_LWEX01000606.1 GCF_001634885.1 Sulfitobacter sp. HI0040
GAGAGCCAGTGGATCACGGTGGGCCGCATCGCGACGGATTGGCATGCGACACCCTGCATCAACCTTAAGCACGCGGGCTGGGTCGACGGGGTGGAGGACCATATCGCCGCTGCCGATCTGGTCGTTTCCTCCGCCGGAAACACCACCTGCACGCAGGTATTGCGGGCGGGCAAGCCGTGGATCGTTGTCCCTGAATGGCGCTACTTCGATGAGCAGTTGCGCAAGGCGCAAGCACTGGCCAAGGCCGGTGTGGCGCTGCACCTGCAAGATTTCCCCGCCTCCGTTCAGGCGTGGCGTGCGGCCGAAGCCGAAGCCGAGGCGCGCCACGATCCGGCGCTGCAGGGATCGCTGGTGCGGGCGGATGCCGCACTTGCCACCGCAGACTGGCTGGAGGCGCTGATCGCGCGGCTCTGGTCCTATGAACCGACAAACCAGATGAAGAAAGAGGTCAATCATGTCTGACGTATCCGTCCTGACAATCGCCGCGGGGCGCGAGGAACATCTGCGCAACGTAGTGCGCGGTCTCGCACGGCAGACGCAGCAACCTGTGGAGCTGGTCATCGCCGTGATGCAGGACGATATCTACCGCGACCTTCCGCGCACGAATTTCCCGATCCGGCAATTGCGCATGGACCAGAACGATATGCCCCTTGCAGGCGCCCGGAACCGGGCCGCCGCGCAATCGAAGGGGGAGAAGCTCGTCTTTCTCGATGTCGATTGCATCCCGGCGCCGAGGCTCGTCGCGGATTATGCCGCACATCTCGATCACGGACCGGGCCTCTATATGGGGGAAGTGCTGTATCTGCCGGGTGGCGCGGCCCGGGATGGCATCGATTACGACGCTTTCGACCGTATCGCAGTGTGCCATACCGACCGGCGCGGCCCGCCCGAAGGCGCGCTCGATCTCTGCGAAGACTACCGCTGCTTCTGGTCCCTCAACTTCGCGATGACGCGCGAAGACTGGGAGGCGATCGGCGGCTTTGATGAGCGCTACAAAGGATATGGTGGCGAGGATACTGATTTCGGGCGGCAGGTCGCCGAGGCGGGGATGCCGATCTACTGGGCGCGCGGTGCGCGGGCCTATCACCAGTATCATGTGCACTTCATGCCCCCGATCCATCATGTTGCATCGGTCATCCGAAATGCGGAGCTTTTTGCAGAGAAATGGGGCCACCGCACGATGGAGCACTGGCTGCACGCCTTCGTCCGCATGGGGCTGATCGAGAACACGCCCCAAGGCCTGCGCATCCTGAGAGAGCCGAACGAGGACGACATCGCGTTGTGCCGTCAGGATCCGGATATGCCTTTTGCCAGCACCCGGCGGGTGCTCGACATCCTCGATGGCGTCGACCCGAAGGTGGCGTGGCGCAAGCGTCACGCGGAACTGGAAAAGGCGCAGTCCCGTCTTCTGTTGCCAGCCGCAGAGTAGCCGCCATGCGCATCGCCATCGTCTCTCATATCCGTCATGCCATCGCAGCGCCTTTCATGGGCGGGATGGAAGCGCATTCGCATATGCTGGCGACTGTGCTGCGCGACCGGGGCCATGAAGTGACGCTCTTTGCCTCAGGTGACAGCAAGCCGGACGCGGGCATCGCGTTGGAACCCATCGTCACCCGGCATTATGACGCGGTCTATCCATGGCATGACTTTCACGGTACGGAGGTGCTGAACACGCATCTCGATACGGCCTATGGGGCGGTACTGCCGAAGCTGACTCCGGATCGTTTCGACGTCGTGCACAACAATTCCCTTCACCGCTATCTGCCCCGGCACGCGCGTCAAATCGGCATGCCGATGCTCACCTCGCTGCATGTGCCGCCTTTCAAGGTGCTGCGCCGGGCGGTGGAGGATTCAATCGCCCCCTGGTGCCATTTCACCGTCTGTTCGCAGGATCAGTTGAACGAATGGTGGCCGGAGCACAAACCGGAAGAGGGGCATGTTGTCTACAACGGGATCGACCTTGCGAAGTGGGATTTCGTGGCTCAGGGCGACGGAACCGCCGTCTGGGTCGGAAGGATCACCCCCACGAAGGGAACCGGCCCCGCCGTGCAGGCCGCAAGGCGCGCGGGGGTGCGCCTGAGGATCTATGGGGTGATCGAACATCAGGACTATTTCGAGACGGAGGTGGCACCCTACCTTGATGAGCGGATCACCTATGAGGGGCACCTTGATCAGTCGCAACTGCGCGCACGGATCGGTGCGGCCTCTGTCGCACTGTTCACGCCCTGCTGGAACGAACCCTTCGGTCTGGTCGCTGCCGAAGCCATGGCCTGCGGCGTGCCGGTGGCAGGCTTCGCCCGGGGCGCTGCGGCGGAAGTCACGGGAAATGGCGGTCGCCTCGTCCCGGAAGGCGATATCGACGCCCTGGCAGAGGCGATCAAGGTCGCAGGTCGGATAGACCGGGCCATGGTCCGTCGACGTGTGGCGGAGAACTTCAGCCTCGATACCATGGTGCGCGGCTATGAAGGGCTTTACGACCGGGCCCGCCGTGGCGCTGCGTCCTTTGTCGCACCGCGGCGTTTTGCCCCCTATGAGCTGCCGGAACCTCAACCCCTGGTCGCTGAATAGCGGGTGGGCCAGGCGTCGCGCCGATACTTCCCTTCGGTAAAGTTTGGGTGCTGTTTCACTACACCTTTTCGAGGCTTCGCCCTATGTTCCAGAAAAACGACTGTTCTGGATACTTGTAATGAATGATTCGACTAACCCGTCTAGCTGGAGCGGCGAGAGAATATGTACTGGCACCAAAGGGTTGGACGACGTTCTATGCGGCGGCCTGACCAAAAGCCGTCTGTATCTCGTCGAAGGCACACCGGGCTCCGGCAAGACGACCCTTTCGATGCGCTTCCTCTTGGAAGGGCATAAAAACGGGGAGCGTGGCCTTTATATCACGCTGTCAGAGACCATTCAGGAACTCAACGAAGTTGCGAACTCCCATGGTTGGGATCTGAGCGGTCTGGAACTGTTCGAACTGGTCCCGGAAGAAGACTTCAGTATCGAGAATGAACAGACTTTGCTGCATCCCAGCGAATTCGAATTGGGCGAGACCGTCAAAGGCGTGATGAGCCGGGTGGAGCAGACCAGCCCGAAGCGGGTCGTGCTGGACAGCCTGTCAGAGCTGCGGCTGTTGGCGCAGAACCCGCTGCGTTACCGCCGCCAGATCCTCGCCCTCAAACACTTCTTCGCCAAGCGCAACTGCACCGTGCTGGTGCTGGACGATCACAGCGCAGGGTCGAACGATCTGCAGCTTCATTCGATCGCACATGGGGTGATCTCGCTTGAGCAATCCGCCAGCGACTTCGGATCGGAACGCCGCCGGATGAGGATCGTGAAGATGCGCGGGCTGAAGTATCGCGGCGGGTACCATGATTTTTCCATCGAACGGGGCGGGCTAGAGGTTCATCCCCGCCTGATCGCGTCAGAACATCACCGGACCTTCTCCTCCGAGCCTGTGACCACGGGGCTTGCCGGTCTCGATGCGCTTCTGGGCCAAGGGCTTGTGCCGGGGACCAACACGCTGCTCGTGGGGCCCGCGGGCGTGGGCAAGACCACCACCGCGATCCGCTGCATGCTCGCCGCCCTGCGCAAGGGCCAGAACGCCGCATATTATCTTTTCGACGAACGGCTATCGACGCTGATCATCCGGTCAAAAGCGCTGGGTATGGATTTGCAACCCTATCTCGACAACGGGCAACTGATCCTGCGCCAGATCGACCCGGCAGAGCTTTCCCCCGGCGAATTTGCCACCATGGTCCGCTACGCGGTGGAGGAGCATAACGCCGATATCGTGGCGATCGACAGCCTCAACGCCTATCTCTACGCCATGCCGAGCGACAATTACCTCGTGCTCCAGCTGCATGAATTGCTGAGCTACCTCAGCCAGCAGGGTGTCGTTTCGCTGATGATTCTCGGACAGCATGGGATTATCGGCGATCTGCGCAGCGATATCGATGTCAGCTATCTTGCCGATACGGTCATGCTCCTGCGCTTCTTCGAGGCGAAGGGTTCCGTGCTCAAGTCCATCGCCGTGGTCAAGACACGCACGGCGGAGCATGAACGCAGTCTGCGCGAGTTCCGCATAAGCGACAAGGGGATCGAGATCGGGGACCCCATAGCGGCCTTTACCGGTATCCTGTCGGGGGCCCCGGTGTTCGAGGCCGGCCCGCTTCTTTCCGATTCCGGAAGGGAAGGGTCTTCGCGGTGAACGCTTTCGGTAACCCCTCCCCGGGATCCCGACAGGCGGATGAAAAGCTTACGACCATCGCGATCTTTGCCCCCCATGGGCGGGACGCCCAGGTTGCGCTGAAGCTTTTGGAAAAGGAAGGGTATGACGCGGTAACGGTAGACACGCTTTCCGAACTCGGATCCCATATCCGCAACCACATCGGCTGCATATTGATGACCGAAGAAGCGATGGCGAGCGATAATCTTGCCGTCGTGCAGGAGGCGATTGCCGATCAGCCTTCATGGTCGGATCTGCCGTTTGTCGTTCTTTCCAACGGTACGGCAAGCCAGCGAAGCCGGAACGCGACATCCCGCATCGATACCCTGCGGAATGTGATCCTGCTTTCGCGCCCGCTGCACGCCGAAGAGCTTATACGCGCAATCAACTGGGCGCTTGCGGCGCGTGTAAGGCAGGTTCAAGCCCGTCAGCATGTGGAGGAAATCGAGCTCCGCGAAAGCCAGTTGCTCGAAAGCGAGACGCGCTTTCATACCATCGTGAATTCCGTCGATCAGATGATCTGGTCGACCCGCCCTGACGGCTTTCACGATTTTTACAACGATCGGTGGTACGAATATACCGGCGTGCCCAAGAATTCGACGGACGGGGATGCCTGGAACGGGATGTTCCATGAGGAGGATCAGGAAAGATCCCGGCGTATCTGGCAGCATTCACTGGATACGGGCGAACCCTACGAGATTGAGTACCGCCTTCGCCACCGCTCCGGCGCCTATCGCTGGGTGCTGGGCCGGGCCCAACCCGTGCGCGGGCCGGACGGGACGATCAAGCGCTGGTACGGAACCTGCACCGATATTCACGACGAAGTGGTCGCCCGCACGGAGGAAGTGCATGAACTGACAAAGCAGCGCGACACGGCATGGGACCTGACCGAGGATCTGCTGGCCGTGGTGGCGCAGGACGGCAGCGCAGAGACGGTCAATGCGGCCTGGCAGCGTCAGTTGGGATATGCGCCGGAGGAGCTGATCGGCAAGACATTCGAGCCGCTTCTGCATCCGGACGACATGGACAAGACCGTGGCGGCGTTTGACAACATCGAAAATGACCCTGTGGCCAAACCCTACGAAAACCGGCTGCGGCACAAGGACGGCAGCTATCTTACCTTCGTGTGGTCGGCAACGATGCGCAATGGCCGCATCTATGCCTTCGGGCGCAATGTGACCGAGGAGCGCGCGCGCGAAGCAGCACTGGCGGAAACCGAAGCCGCCCTGCGCCAGAGCCAGAAGCTGGAGATGATCGGCCAGCTGACCGGGGGCGTTGCACATGACTTCAACAACCTGCTCATGGCGATCCAGTCGAGCCTCAACCTTCTGCAGAAGCGGCTGGTGGCACCTTCGGACGAGGTCAGCCGCTTTATCGACAACGCCCGACAGGCAACGGAACGGGGCGCGCGCCTTACCCAGCGGATGCTCGCGTTCGCGCGAAAGCAGGACCTGAACGCCCATGTGGTCGATGTCGGTGCATTGGTGCCGGATATGCGGGATCTGCTGCAGCGGTCCCTGGGCGCCGAGATCGAGCTTGAAATGACGGTTGCCGAAGATGTGGCGCCGGCGCTGGTGGACCGTAACCAGCTTGAAATGGCGATCCTGAACCTTGCCGTGAACAGTCGCGATGCGCTGGACGGGACCGGTACGATCTCCATCACCGTCGATGAAGTGGATTGGGACGAGCCCCGTGATCTGGAGCCGGGCCGCTATGTGCGGATCTCGGTCTCCGACAACGGATCGGGGATGGATTCCGCGACGCTGTCTCAGGCCATGGAACCTTTCTTTACCACCAAGGGTGTGGGCAAGGGCACCGGGCTGGGCCTGTCCATGGTACATGGTCTGGCGAAGCAATCGGGGGGCACGTTCATCATGGAAAGTACCTTGGGGGAGGGCACGAAGGCCTGCCTGTTGCTGCCGGTGGCCGAACAGGATGCAGAGACCGGCGAAGCGGAAGCGGAAGCCGAAGAGCAGCAAACCAAGACGGACCGCAGCCGCGTGATCCTTGCCGTCGACGACGATTTCCTCGTCTCCATGGGCACCGTCGCGATGCTGGAGGATCTCGGTCACGAGGTGATCGAGGCCCATTCGGGTGCAGAGGCGCTCACCCAACTTTCGGAGCGCCCGGATATCGAATTGATCGTCACCGATCAGGCCATGCCGAAGATGACCGGCGTCGAACTGGCGCAGCAGGTCCGCGAATCCAGGCCTGACATGCCCATCATCCTCGCGACAGGCTATGCCGACATGCCGGAAGGCGGAGCCAAGTACATCACCGCGAAGCTGGACAAGCCGTTTTCGGACGCGGGCCTAGCCAAGGTTCTGGGGGATGTGTTGAAAGGCTAGCTGGGCTTGGGGGGTCGGGAGTCGCCGCAACAACGCGGCGGCTTTTTACCCTAAGTTAGCCTTTGGGCTCTATTCCTGCTTCGCGTACCGGTAGTTGGTCGTTTCAAGCAGGAGGTTCTGAAAGCGCAGCAAACGAGTTTTGCAAAAATCCAAAAAGGAAACGCCCCACGGTGAATTACCGCAGGGCGTATCGATGCTGATCCTAAAGGGCGTTCTATACGCCCAAGGAAGATCAGGGTGTAGTTGTTGTCGTGGTCGAGTCGTCGTCGTCAGCTGCAATAGCTGCAACGAGCAGAACGCCGGCACCGACTGTCGCAGCTGTTGCCAGACCGCCGTCGAAGAGACCGCCAGTACCTGCTTGGATGCAGTTACGGCCGCGAACGCCGTTTGTCACAACGATTTCGGGCTCGCAGTTGTAGATCACGCCGTTCTGGCCCTGGATCTGAAGGGGATACTCGGGGTTGCCGGACTGACCGAGCACTGCTTCGGTCGTTGTTGTCTGTGCGAATGCCGCGGAAGAAAGCACGACTGCCGAGCTAATAAGGGAGATCATAAATTTCATTGTACACCACTCCTATGGTTTATGCTGCTACCGAACATATAGCAGGTGTTAATCTGCGGGCAAGGAAAAACATCGTCCGTATAGTGTTAGTATCCTACAGGAATTTCTTAACAATTCCAAGGAACAAGATAGCTGTGATGCCGGTTATAGAGAGTCCGAAACAACTTTCGCGTGCAGGGTTGGCACTAAGACGAGAACTAGTTTGAATGGAAGTCGAATTTTCGCTTCCGGAGGTGATTGCGCCTTGCAACTCATCCTTACAAAGAATGTGTAAATTCCCAATACTTCTACCGGCAGGTCCCAGAAGCGCTTTGAGACTGTCTTGACAGGCGGGCTGGAGGCCTTTGCTAAAGTCGCTATGCACAAAGCGCGGCGCCCCGCGAGTCCTCCGAACTATTCATGCACCGTAGCTTCCACATGTGCTCCGCTACCGGGTCGGAACGGAAAACCGGCGTCCCTCGTTCATCCCACAGCGGGGGATGCGCCGCGTCCTGACCCGCTTTGGTTAACGCGTTCAGGAGAGTCAGATGTCACAGGATTTCACCCCGATGGACAGCCCGCAGCGCCAGCCCGGGCTCGAACATGAAATGGACCCCGCACCCCAATACATGCCGCGCTATCCCGGCTCGGACCGGCTGAAGGGAAAGGTCGCGCTCATCACGGGTGGTGATTCCGGGATAGGTCGCGCTACGGCGGTACTCTATGCCCGGGAGGGCGCAAAGGTTGCCATTGTTTACCGGGATGAGGACAAGGATGCCCGCAAAACAGCGGACCTCATCGAGGATGAGGGGAGCCAATCCCTGCTGATCAAGGGGGACGTGGGGGACAAATCCTTCTGCGAGGATGCCGTTCGCCAAACTATGGATAAGTTCGGCCAACTCGACATTCTGGTGAACGACGCGGGTGAGCAGCACGCACAGGAGAATGTGGAAGATATCGAGGAAGCGCAGATCGAACGCACGTTTCGCACGAATATATTCGGCATGATGTTCATGACGCAGGCCGCGTTGCCGCATTTGAAAAAGGGTGCGCGCATCATCTGCGTCACGTCCGTCACGGCCTACAAGGGGCAGGACCTGCTGGTCGATTATGCTTCCACCAAGGGCGCGATCCTTGCGTTCCTGCGTGCCATGTCGGGCAAACTGGCGCCCGAGGGGATACTGGTAAACGGGGTGGCCCCCGGCCCGATCTGGACGCCGCTGATCCCGGCCTCCTTCCCCGAAGAGGCGGTGGAAGATTTCGGCAAAAACGCACCTCTCGGTCGACCGGGGCAGCCGAACGAGGTGGCGCCTTCGCTTCTGTTTCTCGCCTGCGACGATTCCTCTTACATGACCGGGCAGGTACTGCATCCCAACGGGGGCACGCTCGTCGGTGGCTGACGGGCACAGGATGCCATAGGGAAAAAGGAAACGACCCTTTGCATTCGGGGGCAGGGCGGTTCAGATGTACCCTGACCCGCTTTGGAGGAGGATAGCCCAATGCCCCATACCCGGCCCCCGCGCTTCACGAATAACCCATCCACGTCATAAATCATGTCGACGATGATGGACATAAAAAGGCTGCGCGAATGGATCGGTCGATCTGAAACCGAAGAAGAAGTTCTTTCCACACGGATAGCAACACAGTTCGCCGCAACGCTCGATCTGCCGGGGGAATGGACGGAAGGGGCAGAGGCGCCGCCGATGATTCACTGGTGCCTCGCCCAAGGCAGGGAGCCGACGCGCGCGCTGGCAGATGACGGTCATCCGCCGCGCGGGGGCTTTCTGCCGCCGGTAACCCTGCCGCGCCGGATGTGGGCGGGGGGAGAGTTGAGTTTCGTCGCGCCGCTGCGGGTAGGCAGTGTGGTGGAACGGCGCTCGACGGTTAGGGATGTCGTTGCGAAAGAGGGGCGCAGCGGGCCGCTCTGCTTTGTCACCGTCGAACACGTGTATCGCTGTGACGGGGTCGAAGCGCTGACCGAGCGGCAGGATATCGTTTACCGCGAGGCAGCTTCGACCCATAAGCCGGGCCAAGGGCAGAAGGCCCCGGAAGGGCAGGAACATCGCAGCATAACCCCCAGCCGTGCGTTACTTTTTCGCTATTCTGCGGTCACCTTCAATGCGCATCGGATTCACTACGATATTGTCTATGCCCGCGAGGACGAAGGCTATCCCGGTCTTGTGGTGCACGGCCCGCTGCAGGCCACTTTGCTCTGCCAATATGCCCGGACGCTTTCGGGCAAGCCACCGCGCCGCTTCGCATTCCGTAGCCATTCCCCGGTCTTCGACACCTCTGATTTCACGCTGAACGCGACCCAAGAGGGGGAGGAAATGCAGCTCTGGACGGCTCAGGCAAACGGCCCCCGCGCGATGGTGGCGACGGCCACATGGTAGAGGCGATCGCCACGTCAGGCGCAGAAACCGAGGCTTCGACAGGCAGCAAGACCTCCGGGGGGAGCGGTGATCAACGCACCATGGGCGCGCTCCTCTGTCTCTTCGCCGCCGTGGCATGGGGGACGACCGGCACCGCCGCGACCTTCGCGCCGGGGGTCGGCCCGCTTGCGATCGGGGCGGCGGCCATGGGCATTGGCGGGCTGTTGCAGGCGCTCACCGCGTGGCGTCATATCATGTCGCACCGGGCGATCCTGCGCGCGCAGACAACCGCTTGGGCCATCGGCGCGGTGGCCGTCGCGATCTATCCGCTGGCGTTCTACGCATCGATGCATTTTGCGGGGGTCACCGTGGGGACGGTCGTTTCCATCGGTTCCGCTCCGTTGGTCTCGGCCCTGATCGAAAACCGGATGGACCATCGGCCATTGTCGCTGCACTGGGCGGTGGGCGCGGCGCTGGGGCTCGCCGGTATCCTCCTGCTGAGCCTCACCGAAGGGGATGAGACCCTTGCCGGGAATGTGCCGCTGGGCGCGGCGCTCGGTCTTCTGGCGGGGGGGACATACGCGGGCTATTCCTGGACAGCGCAGCGCATGATGCGGCGCGGGGTGCCGCCGCGCGCCGCCATGGGCGCGACATTCGGCGCGGGCGGGCTGCTGTTGCTGCCGGTGCTTCTGGTCACGGGGGCCGGGTTCCTGGAAAGCGCGGGGAACATGGCGGTCGGTCTCTATATGGCGATTGTGCCGATGTTTCTGGGGTATCTCGCTTTCGGCGGGGGCCTTGCCCGGGTGGAGGCCTCCACCGCTACGACCCTCACGCTGTTCGAGCCTGCTGTTGCCGCCGTCCTTGCCGCTACGGTGGTCGGTGAATCGCTGCCGCCCGCCGCATGGTTCGGCGTGGGTTTGATCCTGCTGTGCCTCGTCTGGACGACACTGCCCGCCCCGAGGCGCCCGCTGTTGCGTTAGTGCGCGCGCCCGTTTGGTTGCCAATCCTCCGCGAATGCTGTTTCGATCCGCATCATAGCGGGAACTTCGCGGCCCGTGCGGCAGGCCGCCCGCCACTTTGAAAGGAACGAGACGATGAAACGACATGGTGGGCATCTTCTGGTGGAATCTCTGTTGGCGCTGGGTGCGACAAAGGCATTCGGGGTGCCGGGAGAAAGCTACCTCGCCGTGCTGGACGCCTTGCACGATACCAGGGGGCGGCTCGACTTCATCAACTGCAGGCACGAGGGCGGGGCGAGCTTCATGGCCGCCGCATGGGGCAAGCTGACGGGTAAGCCCGGCATCTGCATGGTCACGCGCGGCCCCGGTGCCACCAATGCCTCCATCGGTGTGCATACCGCCATGCAGGACAGCGCGCCGATGCTGCTCTTCGTGGGTCAGATCGGGACCGACATGCGCGGCCGGGAAGCCTTTCAGGAACTCGACTACCGCGCCGTGTTCGGCACCATGGCCAAATGGGCGACGGAGATCGACGATGTGGCGCGGATCCCCGAAATCCTCGCCCGGGCATGGAAGACGGCAACGACGGGGCGGCCCGGTCCCGTCGTGATCGCCTTGCCCGAGGATATGTTAACCCAACTCACCGACGTCGCCGCCCTGTCCGGTTCCGGCACCTATCCCGAAGCCGCGCCGGCGGCGGAGGCCGTGGCGCAGACGCGCGAAATCCTCGCCTCGGCGGCGCGGCCTCTCATCCTCTTTGGTGGATGCAACTGGACGGCGGAAGGGTCCGAGGCCCTGCAGCGCTTCGCGGAGAGCTCCGACATCCCGGTCGTCTCGGTCTTTCGCTATCAGGACCAGTACGACAACCATTCCGACACCTTTTGCGGCGAGGCCGGGGTCGGCATGATGCCCGGCGTGCGCGACCTGATCCGGAGCGCGGACGTGATCCTCGCCCTCAACAACCGGTTCGGCGAGAACTCGACCGAAGCCTGGACCCTGCTGGAGGTGCCGGAGCCGCATCAGCGCTTGGTGCATGTTCACGCCTCGGACGGGGAGCTTGGCAAGGTTTATCAGCCGGAACTGGGGATCTGTTGCGGCCACAACGCCTTTGCCGTGGCATTGGCAGAGACGCCGGTTTCCGGGGATTGGGCGGATTGGCGCAAGCAGGCAAGGGCGACATGGGAAGCGGGCTTTGACCTTGAGGACCTGCCGAGCCCTGTCGATATGGGCAAGGTCACCGCACACCTGCGCGAGGTGCTGCCCGAGGATGCAATTCTGACCAACGGGGCGGGGAACTTCGCGGTCTGGCCCAACAAGTTCTACCGCTTCGGCCCTTCCGCCCGCCTGCTGGCCCCGCAGTCCGGCGCCATGGGCTACGGCGTGCCCGCGGCCATCGCCGCCAAGATCGCGGAGCCGGGCCGCACGGTCGTCTGTTTCGCGGGCGACGGCGATTTCCAGATGACCTCGCAAGAGCTGGCGACCGCGGCGCAATACGGTGCGCAGCCTATCTTTCTGATCGTCAACAACGGCACCTACGGCACGATCCGCGCGCATCAGGAACGCAACTACCCCACCCGCGTCTCGGGAACCGAGATGGACGTGAACCCCGATTTCGTAGCACTTGCCAAAGCCTATGGTTTCCACGCGGAACGGGTCGAGAAAACGCAGGACTTTGCGGCGGCTTTCGAACGCGCGCGCGCTTCTGGCAATGGGGCGGTGCTCGACCTCGTGGTCTCGGCCGAGGCGCTGACCCCGCGTGTCACCCTGTCGCAGATGCGCGCGGCTGCATTGGAGCGGAGCGGGAGCTGAAGGTGACGGCATGGTAGGCCCGGCAGGACTTGAACCCGCAACCAAAGCGTTATGAGCGCTCTGCTCTAACCAATTGAGCTACAGGCCCGCCACGGGGCTTGGGTATGCAACGCGGGGGGCTTCGTCAAGACTTGCCGTTGCGCTGGCGGAGTTGATCGACTAACCCCGGCGCAACGCCTCTGTCCGCCCCGAAGGAGCCTGCGATGACGACGTCCAAGACAGCGATGACCTATGCCGATGCCGGTGTCGATATCGACGCGGGCAATGCGCTGGTCGACCGGATCAAACCCGCGGCAAAGCGCACGGCCCGGCCCGGGGTGATGTCGGGCCTCGGTGGTTTCGGCGCGCTTTTCGACCTCAAGGGGGCAGGCTATTCCGACCCCGTTCTGGTGGCGGCTACGGACGGTGTGGGTACTAAGCTGCGCATCGCCATCGACACCGGCAATGTATCGGGCATCGGCATCGATCTGGTGGCGATGTGCGTCAACGATCTTGTCTGTCAGGGGGCCGAGCCGCTCTTCTTTCTCGACTATTTCGCGACCGGCAAGCTGGAACTGGATCAGGCGGCGGCGATCATCGAAAGCATCGCCGAAGGCTGCGCGCAGTCGGGTTGCGCCCTGATCGGGGGCGAGACGGCTGAAATGCCGGGCATGTACGCGCGCGGTGATTTCGATCTCGCTGGCTTTGCCGTCGGCGCGATGGAGCGGGGGCGGGATCTGCCGCGCAATGTAGAGGCGGGCGACGTGCTGCTCGCCCTGCCGAGCGCCGGGGTGCATTCCAACGGCTACAGCCTCGTGCGGCGCATCGTGGAGCGCAGCGGGCTGGGCTGGAACGATGCTTGCCCGTGGTCCGATACCACGCTGGGGGAGGCGCTGCTGATCCCCACGAAGCTCTACGTCAAGGGGGCCGTGGCCGCCTTGCGCGACGATGCGGTGAACGCACTGGCCCATATCACCGGCGGCGGGCTGACGGAAAATCTGCCGCGCGTCCTCCCCGAAGGGCTGGGGGCCGAGATTGATCTGGGAAGCTGGTCGCTTCCGCCCGTGTTCCAGTGGCTGGCGGAGGTCGGCGGCATGGAGCAAGCCGAAATGCTCAAGACCTTCAATGCAGGCGTCGGCATGATCGCCGTCGTTCCCGCCGAAAAGGTCGATGCGGCGAAGGCGGCTTTCGCCGAAGACGGCCATGCCGCCTTCGAGGCGGGCCGGATCGTCGCGGGCGAGGGGCTGCGCTATCACGGAAGCCTGCTTTGACCCAACGGGTTGCCATTCTGATCTCCGGCGGCGGCTCGAACATGCGGGCGCTGGTGTCGGACATGACAGGCGATCACCCCGCACGGCCCTGCGTGGTGCTGTCCAACACCGCCGAAGCCGGGGGTATCGCATGGGCCCGCGCGCAGGGCATCGCCACCGAGGTGGTGGACCACCGCCCCTTCGCGGGCGACCGCGCGGCCTTTGAGGCGGCGCTGCAGGCTGCCTTGGCGCCCCATGATCCGCAGATCATCTGCCTTGCCGGGTTCATGCGCAAACTGACGGCGGGCTTCACCGACGCATGGGCGGGCCGGATGATCAACATTCATCCTTCGCTGCTGCCGCTCTATCGCGGGCTCAACACCCATGCCCGCGCGATAGAGGCGGGGGACCGCGAACATGGCTGCACGGTGCATGAGGTCACCGCCGCACTCGACGATGGCCCCATCCTTGGGCAGGCGCGGGTGCCCGTGTTGCCGGACGATACGCCCGATACGCTGGCCGCGCGTGTCCTGACACGGGAACATCAGCTTTACCCTGCTGTCCTGCGCCGTTTCGCGGCGGGGGATCGCAGGCCCGTGAACCTATAGGTTGCATACTGGTCAAGGCCGCGGGGTTGATATAGGCATGCAACAGGCCCATTGCGGTTCCCCGTCCAGTGAAGGATCTTCATGAAAACGATCACGACGACAGCCGATCTCGCCGAGTTTTGCCGGGAGGCGGCCCGCCACGACTACGTGACCGTGGATACCGAGTTCCTGCGTGAACGCACCTATTATTCGAAACTCTGCCTTGTGCAGCTTGCGATGCCCGGGCAGGACGATAGCAACGCCGTTCTGGTGGACCCGCTGTCAGATGGCCTGTCGCTGGAGCCGCTCTACGATCTCTTCCGCGATACCTCGGTGGTGAAGGTCTTTCACGCCGCCCGTCAGGATCTGGAGATCTTCTTCGTCGATGCGAAGGTCTTTCCTGAACCGCTTTTCGACACACAGGTGGCGGCCATGGTCTGCGGCTTCGGTGAGCAGGTCGGCTACGAGACGCTGGTGCGCAAGATTGCGCATCAGTCGCTCGACAAGACATCGCGTTTCACGGACTGGTCCCGGCGTCCCCTGTCCGAGGCGCAGAAGAAATATGCGCTGGCCGATGTCACCCACCTGCGCCAGATCTACGAATTTCTCGCGGCCCGGCTCGAAGAGACGGGGCGCGGTCATTGGGTCACCGAAGAGCTGGAAACGCTCACCAACCCCGATACCTATGTCACCGCGCCGCAGGATGCCTGGAAGCGGGTGAAGACCCGGACCAATTCGGCGAAGTTCCTCGCCATCGTGCGCGAACTGGCCGCCTTTCGCGAAAGCCTCGCACAGTCGCGGAACATTCCGCGCAACCGGGTTTACAAGGATGACGCGCTGGTGGAACTGGCGAGCCTGAAGCCCGCCACATATGAGGAATTGGGCCGCGCCCGCCTGCTGCTGCGCGATGCCCGCAAGGGCGAGATTGCCGACGGCATCCTGCGCGCGGTCAAGGCGGGGGTTGCCTGCAAGCCGGGCGATATGCCCAAGATCGACCGAAGCCGCGACAAGCTGCAGGTGAACCCTGCGCTGGCGGACCTTCTGCGCGTTTTGCTGAAGGCCAAGACCGAAAGCGCCGGCGTGGCAGCGAAGCTGATCGCGCCCGCCTCGGACCTCGATGCCATCGCGGCGGGGTTGCGCGACGTGCCCGCGCTCAACGGTTGGCGGCAGGAGGTGTTCGGAAACGACGCGCTGCGCCTCTGCGAGGGCGAAATCGCACTGACCGCCATCGGCAGCGACGTGAAGGTCGTGGAGCTTTAGAAAGCCGTTTCGCTCAGCCCGCTGAACGCGCGGTCAGCGACGGGCCAGAATCGCGTTGCGCTGGCCTTCGACGCGAATGGCCGTCACACCCGCGAGCGTCTGATCGGTCACTTTCCGCGCCGCGATCGCTTCGCGGGAAGGCTGCGTGCCGACACGTGTATTGAAATCAGGGCGGATCCCTTCGAGCCGGTAGCTCAGCACACCGTCCACCGGTTCTTCTTCCTCGTTCACGGGTGTAAGCTGCACCGCGTAGATGCCCTGCCGCGCGGCCACCCCCGTTGCCCGGATGATGGCGCCGCCGGGAACCGGTTCGACAACCAGATCAGCTACCTGATCGAAGGGCCGGCCAAGATATTCCTCTTCCGGTTCGGCACGCAGACGCGAAAAGAGGCCGTTGGACTCAGGAATGAGCGGGTTGGTCTGCGGGCTCGCTTCGCGGACGGGGGGCGGCGCGGTACGGGCAGATCCGAACCAGTTGAACGGATTGACCCGGCTATCGCGGACCGTGCTGCAACCGCCCAATGCGAAGGTTGCGACCAAAAGGAGTGTCAGGGTCTTGCGCATAGGTCCGCTTTCGTTCTTGCTGCAAGTTTGACTATCCTATCGGCCCGGGCTTGGGAAGGGGGTGGACCTTTGCGCGGCGGCGTTCTACGCCTCGGACGCTGCAAATGGAAGGAGACCGCAAATGGCGCAGGAAGCCTTCGAGGAGCTGGTCGAGGATTTCGAGTTTCTGGACGACTGGGAAGACCGCTATCGTCATGTGATCGATCTGGGCAAGGCGATGGACGCGCTGCCCGAAGCACTGCGCGTGCCGGCCACCAAGGTGGAGGGCTGCGCCTCTCAGGTCTGGCTGCACGCGCAATTCGATGACGGCAAGCTGCATTTCGACGGGGCGAGCGATGCGATGATCGTCTCGGGCCTCATTGCCGTGCTGCGCAAGCTTTATAACGGGCTGACCCCGCGGGAAGTGGTGGCGCTGGATGCCCGCGCCGAAATGGCACGGCTCGGCCTCAACGATCACCTGTCGGCGCAGCGGTCCAACGGGCTGCGCGCCATGATCGAGCGGATCCGCGAAACCGCCGCGCAGAGCGCCTCTTCGGCCTGAGGCACAGCGCCTGTCAGCGCAGCGCCGCGAGCGAGGTTTCGAGATCCCCGTAGCCGGTCAACCTGCGTTCAAAGCGCAGGCCCAACCGTTCGGCGCAGCGCCGTGCCTTGGCGGTCAGTTCGGGATCGTCCGTCTGGGCCTGATAGACCAGCTTTTCGTAATTGCCGAAGTACATGTCCCGCAGGTCGGGATGCCGGTCGAGGCCCATGGGCTTGACGATGAAGGCGTCGAACTGCCGGACGAGGAAATCGGTCAGGTAGAAGGCGGTGAATTCATCCTCGGCGATTTCCGAGAAGCGGTCGTTGCCTTCGAAGAAACTGTAGCAATGCGGCCCTGCGATCATCTGCACGCCCAACTCGTCGCAGGCCGCCTGCAACGTGCCGCCGGTCCCGCAATCGGCATAGACCACGAAGATCTCGTCATAGCTGTCGCGGTGGCGTGCCACGGCGGCCCGCACGGCATCGGTAATCTTTTCGGGGTAGAGATGGTATTTCGCGGGCAGGCAGGTGAGGTCCAGATGCGTCCAGCCATTCGCGGC
>NZ_LWEX01000607.1 GCF_001634885.1 Sulfitobacter sp. HI0040
ACCTAGCAGAAGGCCGGGCCCCGGTTCGACCCGCAGGGCGAAATAGATGCCGATCCCGAGGGCAAGGCAGACCGGAACCCAGCCCGCCAGATGGCCGCGCTGCCGTAACATCACCTCCGCCATTCGCCCCGCAGGCCGCATGCTTGCCCCCGTTCCCCGCACTGGATAGACAGGCGCCAAACGGTAGGCGCGCCAGGGTTGACAAAAGGTAAACCCGGCCGCGCCCCCATCCGCCGCATCGACAGCAGGACAGGCCCAAAGGCCCGTTCCAACAAAGGACCGCCCGCCCATGACAGCACCCGTCGTCACCCGTTTCGCACCCTCGCCCACCGGTTTTCTGCACATCGGCGGTGCCCGGACGGCGCTGTTCAACTGGCTTTATGCGCGGGGTCGCGGGGGCCAGTTCCTCTTGCGGATCGAAGACACGGACCGCGCGCGTTCCACGCCGGAGGCGACGGCGGCCATCCTGCAGGGTCTGTCATGGCTCGGTCTCGACCATGATGGCGAGGTGGTGAGCCAATTCGAAGGCGCCGAGCGCCACGCCGAAGTCGCCCATGCCCTGCTGGAGGCCGGCAAAGCATATCGCTGTTTCGCCACGCAGGAGGAAATCGCCGCCTACCGCGAAACGGCCAAGGCCGAGGGGCGCAGCACGATCTACCGCTCCCCCTGGCGGGACGCCGACCCCGCCGATCATCCGGAAGGGCCTTCCGTCATCCGCATCAAGGCACCGCTGGAGGGCACGACCGTGATCCGCGACGCGGTGCAGGGCGATGTGACCATCCGCAACGACCAGCTTGACGATATGGTGCTGCTGCGGTCGGACGGCTCGCCTGTCTACATGCTGGCGGTGGTGGTGGATGACCACGACATGGGCGTGACCCATGTGATCCGCGGGGACGATCACCTCAACAATGCCGCGCGCCAGATGATGATCTATGACGCCATGGGCTGGGACGTGCCGGTCTGGGCGCATATCCCGCTGATCCACGGCCCCGACGGCAAGAAGCTGAGCAAGCGGCACGGCGCGCTGGGGGCACAGGAATATCAGGCAATGGGCTATCCCGCCGCCGGCATGCGCAACTACCTCGCGCGGCTGGGCTGGAGCCACGGGGACGACGAATTCTTCACCGATGCGCAGGCGAAGGAATGGTTCGACATCGACGGCATCCGCAAGAGCCCCGCGCAGTTCGACCTGAAGAAGCTGGAAAACATCTGCGGACAGCATATCGCCGTCTCGGATGACGCCGCAATGCGGCAAGAGATCGAGGGATATCTTGCAGCAGCAGGGCTCCCCGCCCTTGCGCGCGATCAGGCGGATGGGCTCGAACGTGCGATGTATTGCCTGAAGGACCGGGCAAAGACCTTCCCGGAAATACTTGAGAAGGCCCATTTTGTGCTGACTTCGCGCCCCATAGAGCCGGACGAGAAGGCGGCGAAGAACTTGCAGGATGATGCGCGTGACATGCTGGCGGAATTGACGCCGCATCTGCAAAATGCTAGCTGGAACAAGGAAACGCTGGAGCAGATCCTGAACGATTTCGCGGCTGCGCGGGATACCAAGTTCGGCAAGCTGGCGGGGCCACTGCGAGCGGCACTCGCAGGGCGGGCGGTAACACCATCGGTGTTCGACATGATGCTGGTTCTGGGACAAGACGAAACGCTTGCCCGGCTGGCGGATGCCGCTACCTGAAAGCAAAGTGCGCCGCGGGCTTGACCCTCTCGCCGGGTCAGCCGAAAACACATAGCGCGCGTCCCGATCCCGGAACGGGGCCGTGCCACGGCGGAACATCCCGCCACATCACACGGGAAGGGACATCATGGCCGAAACGAAAAAAACCGCAAAGCTGACAATCGACGGCAAAGAATACGAACTGCCCGTCTATTCGCCCACGGCCGGGCCGGATGTCGTGGATATCCGCAAGCTTTACGCGCAGGCCGACGTGTTCACCTACGATCCCGGGTACACCTCCACCGCGGCCTGTGACAGCACGATCACCTTCATCGACGGCGAAGAAGGCGTGCTGCTGCACCGGGGCTACCCGATCGGCCAACTGGCCCAGAAATCCCACTACCTCGAAGTCTGCTACCTGCTGCTCTATGGGGAGCTTCCCTCCCCCCAGCAGCTTGAGGATTTCGAAGCGCGTGTGACGAACCACACCATGCTGCACGAGCAGATGATGTATTTCTTCCGCGGGTTCCGCCGCGACGCCCATCCCATGGCCGTCATGGTGGGCGTGGTGGGCGCGATGTCCGCCTTCTATCACGACAGCACGGATATCAACGACGACTGGCAGCGCGAGGTCGCCTCGATCCGGCTCATCGCGAAGATGCCCACGATCGCCGCGATGGCCTACAAGTACACCATCGGCCAGCCCTTCGTGTATCCGCGCAATGATCTGGACTATGCGTCGAACTTCCTGCGCATGTGTTTCGCTGTCCCGGCCGAGGAATATCAGGTCAATCCGATCCTGAGCCGCGCGATGGACCGCATCTTCACGCTGCACGCGGACCACGAGCAGAATGCCTCCACCTCCACGGTGCGGCTGGCCTCTTCCTCGGGTGCGAATCCCTTTGCCTGCATCGCCGCCGGCATCGCCTGTCTCTGGGGTCCGGCGCATGGCGGTGCGAACCAGGCTTGCCTTGAAATGCTCAAGGAGATCGGGACACCCGATCGCATCCCGGAATTCATCGCCCGTGCGAAGGACAAGAACGATCCCTTCCGCCTGATGGGCTTCGGCCACCGCGTCTACAAGAACCACGATCCCCGCGCGACCGTTATGAAGGAAAGCGCCGACGAGGTTCTGGAATTGCTGGGTGTGGAAAACAACCCGGTGCTGCAGGTCGCGAAAGAGCTGGAGAAACAGGCGCTGGAGGATCCGTATTTCGCGGAGAAGAAACTCTTCCCGAACGTCGACTTCTATTCGGGCATCATCCTCGAAGCGATGGGTTTCCCCACTTCGATGTTCACCCCGATCTTCGCGCTTTCGCGGACCGTGGGCTGGATTTCGCAGTGGAAGGAGATGATCGCCGATCCGCAGAACAAGATCGGTCGTCCGCGTCAGCTCTATCTCGGCGAGACGCAGCGCGATTACGTGGATATCGAAAACCGCTGATCTGCGCACGACTTAGACGAACGCCGCCCTTCGGGGCGGCGTTTTACGTTTCTATATCCCGGGACCAAGCCGAATCACGTAAGGGCGAGCGTTTTGCGTGTAGGATCAACACTCTCTGAGCGCAGTGATTGTTTCAGACAGCCTCCCGGCTTTGCGGAACGAGACCGCGCAAACGTGGCAATTTGCGGGCATTGTTTCGGGCCATACCACAATGAAGGGCCTCGCCTTGACCCGTCGTGCCGGGGGCAGATACGCTCTTTGGTATAGAAAATCCGACGGCTCGAACAACCCAAGGCGGAGCACCGGGGCGGGCCATCGGCCCCACCCGGCCACTCGCCCTCCCGGCCCCCAGAAGGAGGTATCGCGATGACGACACGACGAAATACGCCTTCCGGATTACGCTGGGACGAAGCGACCGGATTGATGCAGCGCAGCCGCATGGCCGATCCCACGCCGCGCGGGGCGCTGGTGCCCGATACGCAGCATGACTGCGATCAGATCGCCGTCGTCTATGACAAGGGCCAGACCCCGCCCCGGATCACCGTTTCCGCGGTATCCGGCACCGTCCACACAGTCTTTGCGGATGGGGTGGCCGTAGCAGTCGTGGCGCGGGCCACGGGGCCAGCCCCCGCTGCCGAGGACGTGCTGCTGGTCGAACGCAGCGTCTGAGCGCGGCGCGTTGCTGGGAAATGCTGGCGCGTTCAGCGCCCTTCGAACTTGGCGGGGCGTTTTTCCATGAAGGCCAGCACACCTTCGGTGAAATCACGGGACTTGCCGCATTTACCCTGCTCCTGCCCTTCCAGCGTCAGTTGCTCCTCGAATGAATTGTCCCAGCTTTCGCGGATCGCCTTCTTGACCCCCGCGTAGGCCAAGGTGGGGCCTTGCGCCAGCTGCGCCGCCCGGGCGCGCCAGTGGGCGTCGAATTCATCCTCTGCAACCGCCTCCCAGATCATGCCCCAGTCATCGGCCTGCCGGGCGGTGATCTTGTCCGCGAAAAGTGCCGCCCCCATCGCCTTTGCCATGCCCATCTGGCGCGGCATCGTATAGGTGCCCCCCGCATCCGGGATCAGACCGATCCGGGTGAACGCCTGCAGGAAATAAGCTGCTTCGCTGGCGATCACCACATCGGCCCCGAGCGCGAGGTTCGCCCCAGCCCCAGCCGCCGGCCCGTTGACGGCTGAAATCGTCGGCACGGGGCAATTCACGATGGCGCGCAGCATCGGCGCATATTCGTCACGCAGCGTACGCTCCGGATCGCCCCCGCCGCCGGTCCGGTCCCCCAGGTCCTGGCCCGAGCAAAAGGCGCGCCCGGCCCCGGTGATGACGACGACTCGCCCTTCCTTGCCGCCCCGGGTGACGGCATGCGCGATCTCTGCCCGCATCTGGGTATTGAGCGCATTCATCTTTTCCGGCCGGTTCAGCGTGACGAGGGCAACGCCCTCTTCCAGCGAATAGGTCAGTGTCTGGTAGTCCATGGGAATCCTCCGTTCGCGCCAGGGCGCTTTCGGATCTACCCTAGCAAAGGCCCTGCGACGGGCCAGCGGAACGGGGCGTCATCTGTTGAGAATGTCGTCCAGCCGGGCGCGTTCGTCCGGCGTCAGCGCGTTTCCTTCCGGCCCGGTGCCGCGGGACCGTCTGCGCAGGTAGAGCAGCGCGCCGATGCCGGCCAGCAACAACATCAGCGGCCCCGCGCCCCAGAGCAGCAAGGTCGATCCGGTGCGGCGCGGGTTTAGCAGGACATATTCGCCGTAGCGGTCGACAATGAAATTCACCGCCTCTTCGTCACTGTCACCCGCCACCAGCCTTTCGCGTACGAGCAACCGCAGGTCTCGCGCAAGGCTGGCATTGCTTTCGTCGATGCTTTCGTTCCGGCAGACCAGACAGCGCAATCCTTGGGACAACGCGCGCGCGCGGGCTTCCAGCGCCGGATCGTCGAGGATCTCATCGGGCTGCACCGCCCATAGCGGGCTGGCGCAGAAAATCAGCAACATGAGCAGCCGCTTCATTCCGCAGGCACCTGTGCAGGCGTCTTGCCGTCAGTGCCCGCACGTTGCGCGCCCGCTGCCACGCGGAACCGCCGGTCGCTCAGGCTCAGCAGACCGCCGAGCGCCATCAGCCCCGATCCGATCCAGATCCAGATGGTCAGCGGTTTGATATAGGTCCGCAAGGTCCATCCCGCGTCGCCCTGCGCATCGCCGATGACGACATAGACATCGCGGCCGAAGGTCTGGTGGATGGCGGCTTCGGTCGTCGGCATCTGGGCCACCGGATAGAACCGTTTTTCCGGTGACAGCCGCGCCAGTTCCTGACCGTCCCGCGCCAATGTAACATCGGCGATGGTCGTCAGGTAGTTGGGCCCGCGCTCTTCACGCACATCGTTCAGCGTCAGCGTATAGCCCGCGACCTCGAAGGGTTGGTCCTGCACGGCGACCCGGATGTCGTCCTGCATCCAGGCGGTCAGCCCGGCGACGCCGATCATGACGATACCCAGCCCGGCATGGGCCGTGGCCTTGCCCCAGTCCGCGCGGGGCAGCCGCGACAGCCGACCGAGCCGGTCCGAAAGTCCGCCTTTGCGGCCTGTCCGGCGAAGCAGGTCCAGCACCGCGCCCATCACGACCCAGGCCCCGAGGCCCACGCCAAGCGGCCCCAGCAGGCTGCGCCCCGACTGCACCGCATAGAGCAGCCCGACAATCGCCAGCGCCAGAATCGCCGCCGGTACCAGCGGGCGCAGGCTGCGCCAGATGCGCGCCCGTTTCCACGGCATCGACGAGCCCACGGGCAGGATCAGCCCCAGCACCAGCATGAAGGGCGTGAAGGCCGCGTTGAAGAAGGGCGGCCCGACGCTGAGTTTGCGGTCAAAAAACATCTCCGCCACCAGCGGCCACATGGTGCCCACGAAGACCACGAAACAGGCGACACCCAACAGCAGGTTGTTGACGAGCAGGGCCGATTCCCGGCTGACGAGGGCAAAGACGCCCCGCGCCTCCATCGCCTGTGCGCGAAAGCTGAACAGGATCAGCGCGCCGCCCATGAAGAACCCGAGAATCGCCAGCACAAAGACGCCCCGTTCGGGGTCATTGGCGAAAGCATGGACGGAGGTCAGCAGACCCGACCGCACGATGAACGTGCCGATCAGCGAAAAGCCGAAGGCAAGGATGGCCAGCAGGATAGTCCAGCTTTTGAGGCTTTCGCGCTTTTCGACCACGATGGCCGAATGCAACAGCGCCGCCGCCAGCAGCCATGGCATGAAGGAGGCGTTTTCCACCGGGTCCCAGAACCAGAAACCGCCCCAGCCCAGTTCGTAGTAGGCCCACCATGACCCCAGCGCGATGCCGATGGTCAGGAATATCCATGCCGCCAGCGTCCATGGCCGGACCCAGCGGCCCCAAGCCGCGTCGATGCGCCCTTCGATCAGCGCTGCAACGGCAAAGCTGAACGACATGCTGAGCCCGACATAGCCGAGGTAGAGGAAGGGCGGATGGAAGGCGAGGCCCGGGTCCTGCAGCAGCGGGTTGAGGTCCTGACCGTCAAAGGGCGGGACCGCCATCCGCAGGAAGGGGTTGGAGGTGAAGAGGATGAAGGCGAAAAACGCCACCGCGATGGCCGATTGAATCGCCAGCACCCGCGCCCGTAAACGGGCCGGCAGATTGCCGCCGAACCATGCCGCAAGCGCGCCGAAGAAGGCAACGATGAGCACCCAGAGCAGCATCGACCCTTCGTGGTTTCCCCATGTGCCGCTGATCTTGTAGATGAGCGGCTTGGCCGAATGGCTGTTGAGCACCACGAGCCGAAGGCTGAAATCGGATGTGATGAAAGCCCACATCAACGCGCCGAACGACAGGGCCGTCAGGATGAACTGGGCCTTCGCCGCAGGTTCGGCAACGGCCATCCACCCTGCCCACCCCTTCTGCGCGCCGACAAGCGGCACGGTCGCCTGAACGACTGCCACGATGGTTGCAAGGATGAGGGCGAAATGTCCGAGTTCAGTAATCATGCCGGGCACATTACCCGGTCACGGCCTTTACGGCCATAGACTTCCAGTGCGGAAAGGTTCGACAGGGTGTCGCAGTCAGGAAGCGCGCCGCCATGCCTCCAGCGCCGGGTTGGCATCCGGCACAAGTGTTTCCAGCGTCAGGGCCGCGTCGTCTTCCGTTGCGGCGTCTTGGGGCGCCGGGGTGCGCAGGCCGCGCAACGCGCGGATATTGCCTGTCACCTGCGGGACGCGTGCCATGGTACCGGCGATGGACCGCTGGAAATCCTGCGCCTTGGCCTGATGCCGTGCACCGAAATAGAAAGAGACGATAACCCCCAGCAACCACCAGAGCGGTTCGGGCACCAGTGCAACCCCCTGCATCCGCTCCGCGAACCAGACGGGATCCACCATGGCCGTGACGAAAAGGCCCAGTGTTCCCAGTGCCAGCATCGGTCGCGGCAACCGGTTGAGCGCGTCCATCGCCCGGTCGAACCGACCTTTGGACGCGCCCACGAACTCCGCGCCATATTGCGCCACCACCTGCGCCTGCGTCTCGGCACTGCGCCGCGCGCCGTTTTCCGCGTTTTCGCGAAAGACTTCGACAGTGTCGCGCAGGGCGCGGCTTCCATCGCCGAAGACGAGCCCCAGCAGCCGTTCGATCAGGCCCATGGCGCGACCCTCCGGGCAAAGGCCGCCGGGCTGAGGTGGTAGCGGGCGCGGATGAAAGTTTCGGCCCGCCGTATCCAGCCGCCCTTCCCCCCTGAACGGCTGCGCGCGAATTTGCGGGACGCCGGGCGCCGGTCAGCCAATCTGAAATAATAGTTCCGCCGCGCGATCCCGTAGGCATCGACGAACTCCGCCGGGGCGCGCGCATGGGCTTGCGCCGCGGCCGCCACCGTCCGGGGGCCGACGATCCCATCCACGGAAAGGTCATCATGCCCCATCTGCCGCAGCAAGCGCTGAAGGATGCGCACTGCGTTCGCCCCCGCATTCACGTACATGTCAAAGATCGACGGCTGCAAATCCGTCGGCAGCCGGTCCAGCGCGGGTGCCTCGAAGTAATGACGCAGGAAGATATCCGCCGCCTGCGCAGGCCCCAGCGCGCGCACATCGGCCAGATCGACCGCGCCGTCCCCCGTAAGATCGAGCCCCAGCCGGCGCAATGTCTTCAACGTGACGCCATGCTTTGTGGCACCCCCCGGGTCATCGGGGTCGTTCACGAACCCGCCCTCCCGCGTCACGATGTCTTTCGCGATCTGCTCTACACTCGCCATGTCCGCCCCTCCCGGTTTGTCCGATCAGGGTGGACAGGAAGGGGTTAACAGTCTGCAGAGGGAGCGTTCGGCCCTGCCCGGATCAGCTTTCGGGTGCTTGGTAGACGCCCTGTTCCTTCAGTGCGTCCACAACTTCCTTGGGCATGTAGGTCTCATCATGTTTGGCAAGGATTTCAGTGGCTTCAAAGACGCCATTGACGTAACGACCGGTGCCCACCATGCCCTGGTTCTCTTCAAAGAGGTCGGGCAGCACCCCGGTAAACGTCACCGGCACCACCGCGCCGCCATCTGTCACGGCAAAGCGGATCGTCTCGCCCTCCCCCCGGATGAGCGAGCCTTCCTCGACCAGTCCACCGATGCGGAAAACCTCCGCCGGGCCCGGCGGCTCCGCGATCACCTGACTGGGCGCGCGGAAATAGTTGATCCCGTCCCGCAGAGCATAGCCGATCAATGCCGTCGACAGAACCAGCGCCCCGGTGGCCAGGGCGATGATCTGGATACGTCTTTGCTTCTTCAGGCTCTTCATGCGCTCACGATCACGGGAATAGCGGGGCCATCATCAGCCCCTCGGCTTCAGGCAGATCTAGCATCAGATTGGCATTCTGCAAAGCCTGCCCGCTCGATCCCTTGGTCAGATTGTCGAGAGCGGCGACCACGATGGCCCGGCCCTCGATCCGGTCCCCCACCACCCCGAGGTGGCAGAAGTTCGACCCGCGGATGTGCCGCGTGCTCGGCGTTTCGCCAAAGGCCAGCACCTGCAGGAACGGCTCCTCCGCGTAGCGTTCGGCTAGCGTGCTGTGAATAGCCTGCGGATCCCCGTGCACATAGGTCGTCGCAAGGATGCCGCGGTTCGCGGGAATGAGATGCGGCGTGAACTGCACCTTCACATCACGCCCGGCAATACGGGAAAACTCCTGATCGAATTCGCCCAAGTGCCGGTGGGTGCCCCCGGCGGAATAGGCGTGATACCCTTCGCTCAGCTCCGCATGGAGCAGATTTTCCTTCAGGCTCCGGCCCGCGCCCGAAACGGCGCATTTCATGTCCAGCACGATATTGTCGAAATCGATCACCCCGGCTTCGATCAGCGGGCGCAGCGCGAACTGGCCGGTGGCCGCGTTGCAGCCCGTGCCCGCCACCAGCCGCGCGCCCGCGATCTCTTCACGGTAGAATTCGGTCAGCCCGTAGACAGCCTCGCCCTGCTGCTCCAGCGCCGCATGGGGGTTGCCGTACCACTTCGAATAGGCTTCCGGATCCCGCAGGCGGAAATCGGCGGAAAGATCCACGATCTTGAGGGTTTTCGGCAGTTTCGCGATGACTTCCTGCGAAGTCTTGTGTGGCAGCGCGCAAAAGCACAGGTCGATCCCGTCGAAGTCGATCTCCTCCATCGTGACCAGCGCGGGCAGATCGAGGTGGCGCAGATGGGGAAACACCTCCGACATCTGCTGCCCGGCCTTGGAATTGCCGCCCAGCGCCTTGATCTGCATGGAGGAATGGCCAGCGATGAGCCGGATCAGTTCAGCGCCGGTATAACCCGACGCACCGAGTATCGCGATATTCTGTGTCATGTTTCGTCCCGTGATGGAAAAACCGTGTCAGGCGGCGGTGAAGGTGATGGGTCGTCGCAAAAACTGCGTGGCCCGGGCAGAGACGCGCCCGGGCTCCCCGGTGGTGAGAAAGGCCGCTTCGCCGCTGCCGTGCATATCCGCATGGCGCTCCAGATAGTCGGCAAGGGCCTCTGCTACCAGTGCCGGCTGGCTGAAAACTTCGACCTGCGGTCCCAGCGCTTCCTGAAAGGCTTCCTTCATCAGGGGGTAGTGCGTGCAACCCAGAATGGCCGCCTGCGGTTCGGGCATCTTGCGCCTCAATGCGTCGACATGGCTGCGCACCAATGCCTCGGCGAGGATGAAATCACCGTCTTCGATGGCGTCCACGACGCCGCCGCAGGCCTGTGCTTCCACGTCCACCCCGATGGCGCGGAACGCAAGTTCGCGCTGAAACGCGCGGGAGGCAACGGTGGCGGGGGTGGCGAAGAGCGCCACATGCTTCAATGCGACCTCGCGCGGCGGGGAATTATCGCCCCACTGGCGTTCGGTCATCGCCTCGATCAGCGGAACGAAAACACCCAGAACGCGCTTGCCCTCAGGCACCCAGCCTTCCTGCATCCGCCGCAACGCCGCGGCGGAGGCGGTGTTGCAGGCCAGCACGACCAGATCGCAGCCCGCATCGAAGAGGCGCTGGACCGCGGCACAGGTCAAATCGTAGATGTCGTCGGCAGTGCGCACGCCATAGGGCGCATGAGCACTGTCCGCGAGGTAGATGAAATCCACTTCCGGCAGCCGCGCGTGCACGGCCTCCCACACGGTCAGACCCCCAAGACCAGAATCGAAAATGCCAACTGCCATCGGACCTCTGCCGTCATCCGCGGACGCAATGCCGCCCTTCACCTGCCCGCAGCACGGGGTGCTGCGGGTTACGCCCTGTCATATGGGGCTTCGCGCCCGAGATCCATGGCCGCTTTGCAGGATGGCCGGGACGCGCCGACGAAAGGCTTACTCGGCGGCGCGTGACGTTTGTGTTCCCCCTGCCCGGATGGTGGCCAAAAGCTCTTCACGGCGCTTTGCGGCCTTGGCCTCCGCCGCCTGTTTGACCGGGCCGAAACCCCTGATCTGCAGCGGCAGGGCCGCCAGTGCCACGATGGCGTCGCGGGTGCCTTCATCCATGAGCGGCAGAACCTCGTCCATGTCCTTTTCATACTGGTCGATCAGATCACGTTCCATTCGCCGTTCGGCGGTGTAGCCGAAGGGATCGGCAAAGGTGCCGCGCAGGAACTTCAGCTTGGCCATGACCCGCAGGGGTTTTTCCAGCCAGGGCCCGAACTCCCGCTTTGCCGGTCGCCCGTCCGGCCCGGGGCGGGCCAGAAGCGGCGGTGCTAGGTTGAAGGACATCTTGAAATCGCCGTCAAACTCGGCACGGGCCTTGTCCCGGCTGGTCAACAGAAGCCGCGCGACCTCGTATTCATCCTTGTAGGCCAACAGCTTGTGATAACCCAGCGCCATGGCTTCGCGCAGGTCCGGGTCCGACGTGCGTTCCAGCATCTCGCGGTAGCGGCGTGCCAAGCGCTTGCCCTGATAAAGGATCAGGTGATCGACGCGGAAGGCGATGCGATCCTCCAGCGATTTCGGCAGTTGCGTGACGTTGGGCTCCGACAGGCGCGCGGCCTCTTCGGGGTAAAGCACCGCCCAGCGCCCGAGTTCAAAGGCCCGCAGGTTGCGCTCCACCGCCGCACCGTTGAGGCGGATCGCCTCTTCCAATGCCTCCAGCGACAGGGGCAGCAGACCCCGCTGCCACGCACCGCCCAACACCATCATGTTGGAAAAGATCGAATCCCCCAGCGTGGTCTTCGCCAGATCGCTGGCATCGAACATCGTCACCGCATCCTTCATGCGCGCCTCCAGCGCGAGCGACAGCCGGTCGTAGGGCATCTGGAATTCGGTATCGCGGGTGAAGTCCCCGGTGATGATCTGGTGCGAATTGACGACCGCCCCGGTCCGGCCCGGGCGGGTCAGCCCCAGCGTCTTGTGCCCGGCAGAGACCACCAGATCGCCGCCGATCAGGGCATGCGCTTCGCCGGTGGCCACGCGGATCGCGCTGATGTCTTCCGGCTTTTCGGCGATGCGGCAATGGATATGCACCGCGCCGCCCTTCTGGGCGAGGCCCGCCATTTCCATCATCCCCGCGCCCTTGCCGTCCAGTTGCGCGGCCTGTGCCAGCAGGGCGCCGATGGTCACCACGCCGGTGCCGCCCACCCCGGTGATCACGACGTTATGCGTGCCCTCGATCTCCGGCAGGTCGGGATGCGGCAGATCGGGTATCTTCACCTCCGTCGTCGGATCCTTGCGGACCTGCGCCCCTTCGAGTGTCAGGAAGGAAGGGCAGAAGCCTTTCACACAGGAATAATCCTTGTTGCAGGACGACTGGTCGATGGCGCGCTTGCGGCCAAGTTCCGTTTCGTTGGGCACGATAGAGACACAGTTCGACTGCACACCGCAGTCGCCACAGCCCTCGCAGACGTCTTCATTGATGAAAATGCGCTTGTCCGGATCGGGGAACAGCCCCCGCTTGCGGCGGCGGCGCTTTTCGGCGGCGCAGGTCTGGATATAGACAATCGCGCTGACGCCTTCGTGCTTGGTAAAGGCGTCCTGCACCTTCATCAGCTCGGCGCGCTCATGCACCTCGACGCCCTTGAAGGCTTTGGGGTCCACGTCTTCCTTTTCGTCGTAGACCACGGCGATATTCTTCACCCCCATGGCCTTCAGTTCCTCGACGATGCGATGCGCGTCCAGATCGCCTTCATTATGCTGCCCGCCGGTCATGGCGACAGCGTCGTTGTAGAGGATCTTGTAGGTGATGTTCGTGCCGGCCGCGAGAGCAGCGCGGATCGCCTGAACGCCCGAATGGTTGTAGGTGCCATCCCCGAGGTTCTGGAAAACATGATCGCGCTTGGAAAATGGCGCTTCGCCGATCCAGTTCGCACCCTCGCCGCCCATATGGGTGAAACCGGTCGTTTCGCGGTCCATCCACTGAACCATGTAGTGACACCCGATACCCGCATAGGCACGGCTGCCTTCCGGCAGTTTGGTCGATGAATTATGCGGGCATCCCGAACAGAAATAAGGCAAGCGCGCCGCGATATCTTCGGCGTTGTCGGCGCGGCGCGCATCGCTCAGCGCTTCCAACCCGGCGCGGATGCCATCGGTTTCGCGACCCTCCTCCAACAGGATGCCGCCCAGCTTTTCCGCGATCCAGATCGGATCGAGCGCGCCCCGGGTCGGAAACAGCTCCTCGCCGTGTTCCATTCCAGCACCCCCGCCCTTGTGCCAGCCGTAGACACGGCGGTGGGTATCGGAAAACAGGGCTTCCTTGACCTGCACCTCGATAAGCTTGCGCTTTTCCTCCACCACGACGATCAGGTCGAGACCCTCGGCCCAGTCGTGGAAACCATGCATGTCCAGCGGGAAGGTCTGGCCGATCTTGTAGGTGGTGATGCCCAGCCGCTCGGCCTCGTTCTCGTCGATGTTGAGAAGCGACAGCGCATGCACGAGGTCGAGCCAGTTCTTGCCCGCCGCGCAAAAGCCGATCTTGGCGCCGCGCTTGCCCCAGACGCGCTTGTCCATCTTGTTTGCATGGCTGAACGCTTCGGCGGCGTAGCGCTTGTAGTCGATCATCCGCGCCTCTTGCAGATGCGGCGTATCCACCAGACGGATATTGAGCCCGCCTTCGGGCATGTCGAACTCCGGCGTCACCAGCTTCATCCGGTGCGGGTCGCCGTCGACGACGCTGGTGGCCTCCACGGTGTCCTTCATCGTCTTCAGCCCGACCCAGAGGCCTGAGAAGCGCGACAGCGCCCAGCCATAGATGCCGTAATCAAGGATCTCCTGCACGCCCGCGGGGGAGACGACGGGCATATAGGCATCTACCATGGCCCATTCCGACTGGTGCAGAACGGTGGAGGATTCGCCGGTGTGGTCATCGCCCATGGCCATCAGGACACCGCCGTTCTTCGAGGTGCCGGCCATATTGGCATGGCGCATCACGTCGCCGGATCTGTCGACCCCCGGACCCTTGCCATACCAAAGCCCGAAAACGCCGTCGTATCTCCCCTCTCCGCGAAGTTCCGCCTGCTGACTGCCCCAGAGCGCGGTCGCCGCCAGATCCTCGTTGAGGCCCGGCTGGAACTTGACGTGATGTTCGGCCAGCTTCTTTTCGGCCTTCATCATCTGCAAATCGACCGCCCCAAGGGGCGATCCGCGATAGCCGGTGACGTATCCGGCCGTCTCCAGCCCCGCCGCGCGATCCCGTGCGGACTGCATCATCATCATCCGCACCAGCGCTTGTGTGCCGTTCAGCAGCACCGGGCTCTTGTCCAGATCGAAGCGGTCATTAAGTGAGATTTTCTGCGTGGTCATGGCGTCCTCCCTCGGTCGTCGTTACACGTACCAACTTATGAGATTATAGGTCATAAATACTGACCTGCATACCCGATATTTTGCGCAGCCTTGCAGTTGTGCAATAAGTTCCCTGCCGCTCTGCCTGACTCCGGTCGGGAAATCGGTGAAACTAGGAAAGTGAGCCACATGGACTGGGACAAACTCAGGATCTTTCACGCGGTCGCGGATGCGGGCAGCCTCACCCATGCGGGGGACAAGCTGAACCTGTCGCAATCGGCGGTATCCCGGCAGGTGCGCGGGTTGGAGGAACAGCTCAACACGAACCTCTTCCACCGACACGCGCGCGGACTCATTCTGACGGAACAGGGCGAACTGCTGTTCGATGCGACCAGCGCCATGACGAAGCGGCTCGATGCCGCCGCGGCGCGCATCAGGGACAGCGAAGAAGAAGTCTTCGGCGAGCTGCGCGTGACCACCACAACCGGTTTCGGCACGCTCTGGCTGGCGCCGCGCCTGCCCAAGCTCTACGAGAAGTATCCCGACCTCAAGGTCGACCTGATGCTGGAGGAGCGCGTGCTCGACCTGCCCATGCGGGAAGCCGACGTGGCGATCCGCATGAAGGAGCCATCGCAGGCCGATCTCATCCGCAAGCGGCTGATGACGGTGCGTATGTGCCTCTACGCCAGCCCCGCCTACCTCAAGAACAGCGGCACCCCGCAGAAGATCGAGGACATGTCCGAACATCGGCTGATCTGCCAGAACACCGACAGCGATCAGGTCAGCGCGGGCACGCAGCTCATCCATCAGCTGCTGTTGAACGACGTTCGCTCGCTTTTGACGGTAAACAACTACTTCGGCGTCCTACAGGGCGTTCTGCACAACCTGGGCATCGGGGTTCTGCCGGATTATCTGCTTCAGGATTTCCCCGAACTGGTGCAGGTGCTGCCGGATATCGAATCAGCCGACGTTCCTGTTTTCCTCGCCTACCCCGAGGAATTGCGCCAATCCAAGCGAGTCGCGGCCTTCCGTGACTTTGTACAGGAAGAGATCATAATGTACCGTAAGCAATTGCGGGAAAAAGGAAACCTGTAGTTATGCGCGGACTGCATAGCGGACATGCTGCACTGCGCGAAGGATTTGCCTTGATCGGTGCAGATGTGCTGACTAATTGAGCATCATGAAGATTGAGGCTGTCGCCTTTCTTCATACCTCCCTGTTGGACTTGGCCGAGCTTTGAGCTCGGCCTTTTTTTTGCTTATCCGGTTTCCGGTACGACTTTCGAATAGATATTGCCGCACCCCCACCCCGGGCATAGACTGGGAACCACGCAATTCCTCCGGCGAATACTGCCATGACCAAGCACCCGATCCGCGTCGAAACACTCGTGAACGCCCCTATCGAAGAGGTATGGCACGCCTATACCACGCCGGAGCATATCACCCGGTGGAACTTCGCCAGCGCCGACTGGTGCTGCCCGCGCGCAGAGGTTGACCTGCGCCCCGGCGGCAGACAAAGCGCCCGCATGGAAGCGAAGGACGGAAGCATGGGCTTCGACTTTGGCGGCACCTACGAAGAGGTCGTGCCGCCAGAAGCACTGACCCTCATTCTGGACGACGGGCGCAAATCCCGCACGACGTTTGAGGCCAAGACCGGCGGGACGCTGGTCACGACCCTGTTCGACCCCGAGGATGAGCATCCGGAAGATCTGCAGCGCGACGGCTGGCAGGCGATCTTGGACAGTTTCAAATCACATGTCGAAAACACCTCGCGACACGGGGCGCCCGGAACTTAGCAACCATAGGCACCCGGGAAGCGCGCGTTGATCCCGCAGGGGTGCCGGTCCCCACTTCCAAATGGCAAAAAATCCTCACCGAAGGTAAGAAAACTCTTTGGGGCGCCATCAGATTTAGATGCCTCCGGCGGGGATTTTGAACCATTTGGAAGAGGGTGAGGGCATGCGCCCAAATTTCCGTCTTCAGCTGGTCGGGGTCGATCCAAAATGGTTCTTCACGCGGAGCGACGGGGATGCCCCTTTCCAGCCCCCGCCGCATCCTCTAAGAGACCCGCGACAGACGTTGGGGGCCCAGAATGAACGAACCTGCCATCACGGAAGACCTGATCGCCGCGCACGGGTTCACCCCCGACGAATATGCCGAAGTCCAGAAGATCCTCGGACGGGATCCGAACTACACAGAACTCGGCATCTTTTCGGCCATGTGGAACGAGCATTGCTCCTATAAATCCTCGAAGAAATGGCTGCGCACCCTGCCCACCGACGGGCCGCAGGTCATCTGCGGGCCGGGGGAGAACGCGGGCGTCGTGGACATCGGCGACGGGCAGGCGCTGGTCTTCAAGATGGAGAGCCACAACCACCCGTCCTACATCGAACCCTATCAGGGGGCGGCCACGGGTGTGGGTGGCATCCTGCGGGATGTCTTTACCATGGGCGCGCGGCCCATCGCGGCGATGAACGCGCTCAGCTTCGGGCGGCCCGACCACCCCAAGACCCGCCAGCTGGTCCACGGGGTCGTCGCCGGCGTGGGCGGCTACGGCAACTGCTTCGGCGTGCCGACCGTGGGGGGCGAGGTGCGCTTTGACGCGGCCTATGACGGCAATTGCCTTGTCAACGCTTTCGCCGCCGGTCTCGCGGATGCGGACAAGATTTTTTATTCCGCCGCCTCGGGCGTGGGCATGCCGGTCGTTTACCTTGGTGCCAAGACCGGGCGCGACGGCGTAGGCGGGGCGACAATGGCGTCGGCTGAATTCGACGACACGATCGAGGAAAAGCGCCCCACCGTTCAGGTCGGCGACCCTTTTACCGAAAAGCGCCTGATGGAGGCGACGCTGGAACTGATGGCCACCGGTGCCGTCATCTCGATTCAGGATATGGGTGCGGCGGGGCTTACCTGTTCGGCGGTGGAAATGGGCGACAAGGGCCGCCTCGGCATCCGGCTCAACCTCGAAGCGGTTCCCGTACGCGAAAGCGGCATGACCGCCTACGAGATGATGCTGTCCGAGAGCCAGGAACGCATGCTCATGGTCCTTCGCCCCGAAAAGGAAGCCGAGGCGAAGGCGGTCTTCGACAAATGGGATCTCGATTTCGCCATCGTGGGCGAGACCATTCCCGAAGACCGTTTCATCATCATGCTGAACGGCGAGATGAAGGCCGATCTGCCGCTGTCCAAACTGGCCAGCACCGCGCCCGAATACGATCGTCCGTGGGAAGAGACACCGCCCGCGGCACCCCTGCAGGACGTTGTCGGAATCGACCCCGTTGATGGGCTGCGCGCGCTGATTTGCGACCCCAACTTCGCGTCGAAAGCATGGGTTTACGAACAATATGACACGATGGTCATGGCCGATACCGCCCGCCAGCCCGGTCTGGGTGCGGGCATCGTGCGCGTGCACGGCACCGACAAGGCGCTCGCCTTCACCTCGGACGTGACGCCGCGCTACGTTAAGGCGAACCCGTTCGAGGGTGGCAAGCAGGCGGTGGCCGAAGCCTACCGCAACCTGAGCGCCGTGGGCGCGCGGCCCCTTGCCACGACGGACAACCTCAACTTCGGCAACCCCGAGAAGCCGCATATCATGGGGCAGTTCGTGGGCGCCGTGAAAGGCATCGGCGCTGCGGTGGCAGCACTCGACATGCCCATCGTGTCGGGCAACGTATCGCTTTACAACGAAACGGACGGTCAGGCGATCCTGCCCACGCCCACCATCGGGGCCGTGGGGTTGATCGATCACGTGGACGAGATCATCGGCTGCGATGTTCGCGAGGGGCATGTCGCCCTGCTTTTGGGAGAGGTCGGCACGCATCTGGGCCAATCCGCCCTGCTCTGCCGTGTCTTTGGCCGGATCGAGGGCGACGCCCCCCATGTCGACCTTGAGGCGGAGCGCAAACGGGGTGAATTCATCCGCGCCAACCGGGCGTTGATCCGGGCCTGCACCGACCTGTCCGACGGCGGGCTGGCGCTGGCCGCTTTCGAGCTGGCGGAACGTTCGGGCGTGGGCATCCAGATCGACGACGGCGATACGCCTGCGCTTTTCGGCGAGGATCAGGGCCGGTATCTTATTGCCTGCACCTTCGACGAGGCGGAGGCGCTGATGTCCGCGGCTGCCGAGGCCGGGGTGCCGCTGACCAGCGTGGGCCGTTTCACCGGCGATCAGGTCCGCTTTGGCGACCAGGCGGCGCCCTTGGCCGAACTGTCGGAAACCTATCGCTCCGTCTTTGCCGAGACTTTCGACTGAGGCACCGGCGCTCAGGGACCCAACGCCGCCATCAGTCTTTCCTTTTCGCCACGGTCGTCGGGCCGGGAGATGGCTTCGGCCAGTTCCTCCAGCGAGGCGATGGAATGACCCGCGCGGAAACTGTCCACATGCGGCAGCATGGCGCGGATGCCGGCCGCCTTGGGGGCGAACCCGTCCCATCGCAGCAAGGGATTGATCCAGATGAGCCGCCGGGCCGTCAGTTGCAGCCGTTGCATCTGACGGGCCAGATCATCGGGCGCATCGCGGTCGAGGCCATCGGTGATCAAAAGCACGACGGCGCCCTGCCCCATGACGCGGCGGGACCAATCGCGGTTGAAGGCCTCGATGGAGGCGCCGATGCGGGTGCCGCCTTCCCAGTCCTGTGCCTGCGCCCCGGCGGCCGCCAGCGCCGCGTCGACATCCCGCGTCGCGAGGTGGCGGGTGATGTTGGTCAGGCGCGTGCCGAAGGTAAAGGCATGGACCTGCGCCCAACCCGCGCCCCGGGCATTGGCCACCGCGTGCAGGAAATGCAGGACCGTCCGGCTGTACTGGCTCATCGACCCAGAAATATCGCACAGCACCACGAGGTTGGGATAGCGCTCCCGCGGTTTCTTGCGCGCAAGGCTCTGCATCTCGCCCCCGCGTTTCAGCGCGGCGCGCAGGCTGCGCGCGGCATCGATGCGCCCCTGCGGCGCGATCTGGCTGCGGCGTGAAGGCAGCGGGCGTATGGGCAGGGTCAGGCGCGAAAGCATGCGCCGGGCCTCGGCCATTTCGGCGATGGTCATCTGTTCGAAGTCGAGACTGCGCAGACGTTCGGAGGTCGACGCCGTGAGGCTTGCATCCACCTCGATCAGCGCATCCTCTTCGGGGGTTTGCTCATCTTCGGGGCGCGGGGCCTCGGCCCCGTCCAGCAGGGCCTCGGCGGCGCGTTTTTCCGCGGCCTGCGCCGGGCGGTCCTCCTGCACGCCGCGAATGGCGGGGAGCATGGCGGCCATCATATGTTCAAGGTAGCGCGGATCGCGCCAGTAGAGACGGAACAACTGGGCGAAGACGCGGGCATGTTCGGGGCGGTTCACGAAACAGGCATGCAAGGTCCAGTAGAAATCCCGCCGTTCGGTGAAGCCCGCCGCCTCCACCGCGCGGATCGCGTCGATCACCCGGCCCGGCCCGATAGGCAGCCCCGCCCGGCGCAACGCGCGCGCGAAATGGGTGATATTGCCCGCAAGCTTGGGGTCATCGGGCAGCTCGAGTTGCTTGCCTTCCATGCGCGGTCAGCGCCCGGGGGCCGTCTGCCCCCGGACCCCCGAGGATTTCATGCCATTTGGAAGCATCAGGCCGGTTCCAGGCTGGCACGGGCCTGATCGAGGATCCGCTTGGCTTCGGAGCCATGCAGCTTCGCGATGTCATCCTGATATTTGAGGATCGCGCCAAGGGTATCGGCGATGACCTCGGGGCTGAGGCTCACAACATCCAGCGCTAGCAGGCATTTCGCCCAGTCGATGGTTTCGGCAACGCCGGGTTTCTTGAACAGATCCTCCGTCCGCAACCGCTGGACGAAGGCCACGACCTCGCGGCTGAGTGCCTCCGCCGCTTCGGGCGCACGGGCCGAGAGGATCTCCATCTCCCGGTCGAAACCGGGGTAGTCCACCCAGTGGTAGAGGCACCGGCGCTTGAGCGCGTCGTGAACTTCGCGGGTGCGGTTGGAGGTGAGCACAACGATGGGCGGTTCGGGCGCGGCGATGGTGCCGAGTTCCGGGATCGTGACCTGAAAATCGCCCAGCGCCTCCAGCAGGAACGCCTCGAACGGGGCATCGGTGCGGTCCAGCTCATCGATGAGCAGCACGGGCGGGCCCGAAGCATCGGGGCGCAGGGCCTGCAAAAGGGGGCGTTCGATGAGAAAATCTTCGGAAAAAAGCTCGGCGTTGAGCGCCGCGCGGTCGGCAGCGCCCGTGGCTTCCGCCGTGCGGATGGCCACCATCTGGGCGGGGAAATTCCATTCGTAGACGGCAGACCCGGCATCGAGGCCTTCGTAGCATTGCAGCCGGATCAGCCTGCGGCCCAGCCCCGCGGCGAGCGCCTTGGCGATCTCGGTCTTGCCGACGCCGGCCTCCCCTTCGAGGAAGAGCGGCCGCCCCAGTCTGAGAGACAGGAAAACGACGGTGCCCAGCGCGCGGTCGCAGACGTAGCCCTGCCCCGCCAGCATGTCCTGCACGGCATCGATGGAGGAGATGTCTTTCATGGGCGCTCCTTTGGTTCCGGGCAAGGGTGCATCCCTGCCCCCTCAGGTCAAGCGGCCACATGCGGATATGTCACGCAACCTCGACCAAAGGCGGGTGTCGATTGACGCGATTCGCCCCCGCTGGCATATTCCGGCAGCAAAAGAACAAGGTGCGGGCCATGGGACCCACACCCCCCGGAGGCGGACATGAGTAAGACATCAGGCAGCGCGTCGGCGCGGGGGTCCGGCTGAGATGCACGTGACGGCTGTGACCTGCGTCAAGAACGAGGGGCCGTTCCTGCTGGAATGGATCGCCTACAACCGGCTGATCGGCGTGACGGACTTTCTGTTCTACTCGAACGACTGCACCGATGCGACCGACCGGATGCTGGACCGCCTGCAGGATCACGGGATCGTCACGCATCTGCCCAACCCCGCGGATCCGGCGAAGAACCGCAGCCTGCAGATGCAGGCCCTGAAGGCCGCGCGCCGACATCCTCTCGTCAAGGGGGCCGATTGGGTCTGGATTGCCGATGTGGACGAATTTCTGAACATCCATGTGGGCGATCACACGATCCCTGCGCTGATCAGGGCCTGCGGCGATCCGCAGGCGATTTCGGTCACCTTCCAGTTCTTCGCCAACGGCGGTGTCGAGCATTATGAGGACGCCCCGGTGATCGGGCAGTTCCTGCACAGTCACAATCCGGATGTCTGGGGCGGGCATACGGCGATCGAGGTCAAGACCCTCGTGCGGCAGGATTTTCCGCTGAAGTATTTTGGCGCGCATCGCCCCTTTCATGACGACGACGGGATGCCGCGCCGGGACCGGCCCGTCTGGACGGACGGTTCGGGCCGGACCGTCCCGCGTGCCTTCCGCCGCCGTGTGAACAAGCGCCGCATTCGCGCGTTTCCGGCCAAGGGCGCGCGCGACTTCGCCACGCTCAACCACTATGCGCTGCGCTCGTTGGACAGCTATCTGGTCAAGAACGACCGGGGCGATGTGAACCGCGAACACCGCGCCTTCGATGACACCTATTGGCGCGAGCGCAACGACGCGGCGTTTCACGATCCATCCATCCTGCGCCATATGAATGCGCTGCGGGCAGAGATCGACGCGCTCAAGGCGCTGGAGGGTGTGGCAGAGCTTCACGAGCAGGCGGTAGCGGCGCATCGGGCGCGGCTTCAGGCCCTGATGGAGCAGGAAAGCTACCGTGCCATGCGCCGCCAGCTGCAAAACGCAAGCCCCTACCCCCCGGCGGAAGCAGCGCTGATCGCCGAACTCGGTCTGGCATGAGCCGTTTACGGGTCATCAACCTCGGCCTGCCAAAAACCGGCACCACGACGCTGTCGCGCGCCCTGCGCCGGGCCGGTCTGCACGTGGCCGACTGGCGCATACATGACCGCCAGACCAAGCGGGACGATATCAAGGGCAAACTGGTAGGCCAGATCTTCTACCGCGATTATTTCGAAACCGGCGATCCGCTGGCCCGGTTGAAGGAGTTCGACGCCGTGACAGAGATGAACGCGCTGCGGCCCGACAACAACTTCTGGCCGCAGACGGATTTCGGCCTGATTGACGCGCTTGAGCGGCACCATCCGGGCGTGCGGTTCGTGCTGTCGCGCCGGGATCCCGAGGCCACGGCCCGCAGCATGATGAACTGGGGCAACCTTGGCGAAAAACGCCTGCCCGACAACGATGTGCCCGGATTGCCGCGCGGGTTTGGCGGCTCCGTCTCCGACCTCATGCGCTGGATCGAGGGGCATCATGCCTTTTGCAGGCGCGTCTTCGCGGGCAAGGGCAACTTCATGGAGTACGATCCGGCGGACCCGGAGATTCGGGTGAAGCTGGGCGGGTTCCTCGGGATCGAGATGCCGTGGTGGGGGCGTGCCAACGCGCGCCGCCCCGCGCCCGAGCGGGAGGCCGGCTGACATGCGCTTTACACTCGATATCGGGCCGGGCCGTCATTCTGGTGAAACGGCGGCGCCTTTCCCGGGCGACAGGCTGATCTGGGCCTGCCGGGATCTGGCCCGGGCGGATGCCGAACAGCTACAGGCGGGCATCACGACCCCGACCGCGCAGGCGGCATTGGCGGATGAAATCGCAGGGCAGATGGAAGCATTGGCGGCGCAGGCCGGGGCGGAAGGCGTGGCCCTTTCCGTGCCCACCCTCGCCCGCGCGCTTTGCCTGCCGGAGGAGATCGCCCGGCTGAAAGCACTGCTGGACCGCGTCGGGCGCGATGTCACGATCCAGATGCCGCTGCAGCACCAGTCCCGCGCTCTGGCCCAGCACTATGCCGCGCAGGTGATGGCGGGGCGGCTGTCGTCTCTCGAGACCGAGCTTTCGTTGTTGGCGCAGCCGCAGTGGTGGGACGCGGCGCTTTCATATGAAGCGCGTTCCAAGGCTGGACCCATGACCGACACGCAGGCCCCGCCCTTCTGGCTGGATTACACACGTCTGCACTCCCTCTGGGCCGATGTTTTTGGGGCGGGATCAATCACCCTCTGCCCCGCAGAGGACCCTGAAGAATCCCCACCGTCGGCAGCGACATTGACGCGCGCGCGTCTCTTCAACGGGGTTCTGACCCGCTACATGGAGGTCACGCGCGCCATCGTGCCGCAGGACCTGTGGCGCAGCATGCTGGATGACATGGCGGTCGCCGCACCGCCGCTTGACCCCGGTGCGCTTTCACCGCTGGCTCGCTATTTCGAGGCGGAGAACGCAAAGCTCATCGCAGCCTGTCCGGCGCTGGCCGAAGCCTTGCGCCCGCCCTCGGTCGCGCCCGACTGGCAGGAAGCGGACCCCCTCTTTGGCTTCCGCGCCACGCAATACCTGACGGCGTTTCATTTCCGCATCCGCAAACATGCCACGCCGATTGTCGAGTTGCGCGAAACCGCTGCCAAGGCACGCGATGCGCAGGAGACATTCGACAGGCTGCTGTCGCCCGAGGGCCTCGACGCCGCGCAGGCGGAGGCGACGCGGCAATTGCGGGAGGTCGTACGCGGCAAATACGATGACGTCATGGCCGGCACGATCCGCCCCCACAACGACCTGGGCGCGGTGAACGAAGAGGATAGCGCCGCCCCCTATCCGCCCGCCCCTCCGCGCAACCTGCCCGGGGACAGCACGGGCAACGTGATCGTGGGCTGCATGAAGAACGAAGCACCCTATATCGTCGAATGGGTGGCCTATCACCGGGCCATCGGGGTGGATAACTTCCTGATCTACACCAACGGCTGCGAAGACGGGACATCCGAACTGCTGGACAGGCTGCAGGAAATGGGCGTCCTGCAGCACCGCAACAACGATGACTGGAAAGGCAATTCGCCCCAGCAGCATGCGTTGAACCAATCCCTGAAGGAGCCGGTCATCCGCAACGCGGAGTGGATCATTCACATCGACGTGGATGAATTCATGAACGTACGCACCGGCGATGGCACGCTGGAAGCACTCTTCGCCGCCGTGCCGGATGCCACGAATATCGCGATGACTTGGCGGCTTTTCGGCCATGACGGGGTGACCGAGTTGAACGACGATTTCGTCATCGATCAATTTGAATCCTGTGCGCCGAAGTTCTGCCCCAAGCCCCATACCGTCTGGGGGTTCAAGACGATGTTCCGCAACATCGGGGCCTATGAAAAGATTTCCTGCCACCGGCCCAACAAGCTGCGGGAGGATTTCGCGGACCGGGTCAAATGGGTCAACGGTTCGGGCAAGGACATCACGAAGGCCGTGGCGCAGAAGGGCTGGCGGTCATCGAAGAAGAGCATCGGCTACGATCTTTTGCAACTCAATCACTACGCGCTGCGATCTGCCGAATCTTTCCTGATCAAGCGGCAGAGGGGGCGCGCGCTGCACGTGGATCGTTCCATCGGGCTCAACTACTGGATCCGGATGGATTGGTGCGACTACCGCGATGTGACGATCAAGCGAAACGTCCCGCGCCTGCGCGCGGAATACGACCGGCTGCTCGCGGACCCGGAACTGGCGCGCTGGCACCGGCACGGGATGGAATGGCACCGGGCCAAGGCCCGCGAATTGCGCGCCAAGCCCGAGTTTCACGAACTCTACACACAGGCGCTTGCCGTCGACCTCAATGAAACGGAGCGCGTGGCCTATGCACTCGCGCTGGATCTGGAGACATGAGCATGGAAGAGGTTCAATCCCCGCAGGCACCGCAGCAAGCGCAGGCGAAATCCGACTTCATCGTCTCGAACGGCATAAAGTTTCCCAAGCAGAAGCCGTTCATCACCGGCAATGTGCGCGGTGCATTGCGCAAGGGCAGCTATGAAGCGCGGGAAGCGGCAGCGGCACAAAAGCTGATCATCGAGGATGACGTGGTCGTCGAACTGGGGGCCAGGCTGGACTATATGTCCACCCTCATCGCCACGAAGACCAAGCCCGCCCATGTCCACACATTCGAGGCCAACCCCCAACTGATCCCCTACATCCGCTCGGTCCATGCCGCGAACGAGGTGGAGAACGTCACCCTGCATCACGCGATCCTCGGGCCACGCAAGGGCAAGGCGGATTTCTACGTGCGCGAAAGGTTCATCGTCTCGTCGCTGGCCCCCATCGAGGGGACGAACGTGATCTCGATAGAGCAGGTGGAAATGCGGAATGCCAAGACCGTCTTCAAGGAGGTGAAGCCCACCGTGCTCGTCTGCGATATCGAGGGGGGAGAGGCCGACCTGATCCCCGCGATGGACCTGTCGAACCTGCGCGCCGCGATGATCGAACTGCACCCCCAGTGGATCGGTCCCGAAGGGGTGAACGCGGTCTTTTCGGCCTTCATTTCGGCGGGCATGGCCTATTGGTCGCGCGGTTCGCACGGCAAGGTGGTCTGCTTCCGCAGGAAATGGCCGGTCCGCTGAATGCGCGCCCTCGCCATTCTGACCGTCCGCAACGAAGCGGCGTTCCTGCTGGAATGGCTGGCCCACCATCAGGCGGTGGGGTTTACCGATTTCCTCGTATTCTCAAATGATTGCACGGACGGGACAGATGCGCTGCTGGACCGGCTCGCAGCACTCGGCCATCTCGTTCATCTGCGCAACGACGGGCCTTATGACAAGGGCGGCATCCAGTTCACCGCGCTGAAGGCCGCGGCAAAGACGGTTCTCCTGCAGCAAGCCGACTGGATCCTGCCGCTCGACGTCGATGAATTCGTCAATATTCATGTGGGGGACAGAACGCTGCCCGCCCTGCTGGCAGCGCTGCCGGAGGCGACGGCGATCACCCTGACGTGGCGGCTTTTCGGATCGGCGGGCAAGGTGCGCTATGCCGATGCGCCGGTCACCGAAACCTTTACCCGCTGCGCCCCGAAGGTGCTTTACTGGCCATGGCGCGCGGCGATGTTCAAAACGCTCTACCGCAATGACGGGACCTATCGCAAACCCGGTGTCCACCGGCCCCGCGATCCGGACTGCGATGCGCTGGACACTGCCCGCTGGTACGACGGGCACGGGCGCGCCCTGCCCGACTTCTTTCGCACCAAGCGCATCTTTTCCACCTATGGTCGCGACAACTACGGGCTTGCGCAGATCAATCATTATCCGCTGGGCGCGGTGGAATCCTATGTGCTGAAGGCAGACCGGGGGCGCGCCGTACATTCCGATGACATGCTGGATGCGGACTATTGGATCGAGCGCAATTTCAACACCGACGTTGACGACACCATTACAGGCCTTTCCCCCGCGATGCGCGCAAACCTCGCGGCGTTGAAGGCCGATCCGGAGGTCGCGCGCCTGCATGAAGCCGCCGTGGCATGGCGCAAATCCCGCTTTGATGAGTTGATGTTGCAGGAACCCTTTCGCGCGCTCTTCGGCCGGTTGTTGCTGGCCGGGCCGACCCGCCCGGTGCCATTGGCGGCGGCACAGTTCATGTCAGCCTATGCCCGGCGCTCTCGTCGCGCCGAAGATGAATAGCTAGAATTTCACCAGATTTGTCCCCATTCTCGCCGTATTACGCAAATACTTCGGAAGGCGAACCGCGCGCCCAAGCGCGGAGGTAGCTATGTGAGGAAGCGGCAATGGTATCTGGAACGCCGACGATCGAAACATCGCTGGTCGATCTGCCCCGCAGCGACTGGATGGACACCATTCGGGACATCACCGAAGACGCGGGCTTTCACCAGAACCTCGGCCCCCGCCACTTCGCCGCCTTCGTGGAAGGATCATCCGTCCTGCTCGTCACCTTCGAGACGATGCAGGGGATGCATGCGCTTTCCGAACGGGCCCAGCCGCTGGGATGGGAAATGGTGCGCGACCACGGCTGGTCGCATCTGTGCTTCGTGTCCGATGGCGATACATGGTTCCGCCAGCAATCCGTCTACCGCTACACCGACCGGCTGATCGATGACGGCTTCTTTGACGGCTTCGACAAGGTGATCTTCTACGGTGCGGGGCCCTGCGGCTATGCCGCGGCGGCTTTCTCGGTCGCGTCACCCGGTGCCACCGTGGTGGTCATCCAGCCGCAGGCGACGCTCGATCCACGGGTGACCGAATGGGATGACCGGTTTACGGATATGCGCCGCACCGATTTCACGTCGCGCTACGGCTATGCGCCGGATATGCTCGACGCGGCGGAAAGCGCCTTCGTGCTTTATGACCCCTATGAGCGGCTCGATGCGATGCATGCAGCACTCTTTACCCGACCCAATGTGACCAAGCTGCGCTTGCCCCGCATGGGGGACGCGATCCAGACCGACCTGCTGGAAATGGAATGGCTGTCCGACCTGCTGGGCAACGCGGTCGAAGGCACGCTGGATACCCATAAGTTCGCCCAGCTTTACCGGGCGCGGCGCGAATATCCCCCCTATCTGCGCAACCTGATGGCGGCGCTGGACCGGGGCGGGCGCGACCGGCTGCTCTGGTCGCTGTGTACCAATGTAACGACACGGATGCGCGCGCCGCGCTTCGCCCGCAAGCTCAACGAGTTGAAGAACCGGATGGCCCCCACGGAACAGCGGCGCACCGCAGAAGACGGCTAGCCCTGAGCCGGGCGACGTGCTAGCCCGCCCGCATGACCGAGACCCTGACGATCCGCCGCCCCGACGACTGGCACCTGCACCTGCGGGACGGCGCCATGCTGCAGGCTGTTCTGCCCCATTCAGCCGCCCATTTCGCCCGCGCCATCGTGATGCCGAACCTCGTGCCGCCCGTGGTGACGGGCGACAACGCCCGGGCCTATCGCGACCGTATCCTGGCGGCCCTGCCAGAGGGCGCGGATTTCACCCCGCTCATGACGCTTTACCTCACCGAAGACACCGATCCCGACGATGTGGCCGCAGCCCATGGCGATGGTCTGATCACGGCGGTAAAGCTCTACCCCGCCGGGGCCACCACCAATTCGGCCAGCGGGGTTAAGAATTTCGACAAGGTCGCCCCGGTGCTGGACCGGATGGCGGAGATCGGTCTGCCGCTCTGCACCCATGGTGAGGTCGTGGATGGCGATGTCGATATCTTCGACCGGGAGGCGGTGTTCATCGACCGTGTGCTGGAACCGATCCGCCAGCGGCATCGCGGATTGCGCGTGGTGATGGAACATATCACCACCTCAGACGCGGTGGAGTATGTGCGCGGGCAAGACAGCGATCTGGCCGCGACGATCACGACACATCACCTCGTGATCAACCGGAACCACATCCTCGCCGGGGGGATCCGGCCGCATTACTACTGCCTACCGGTTGCCAAACGCGAAAGCCACCGGCTGGCCCTGCGCGGGGCGGCGACCTCGGGCGACGCGCGGTTCTTCCTTGGCACCGACAGCGCGCCGCATACCGATCCGGCAAAGCTGCAGCCCTGCGGCTGCGCGGGGTGCTTCACCGCGCCCAATACGCTTTCGATACTGGCCGAGGTGTTCGAACAGGAAAATGCGCTCGACAGGCTGGAAGGCTTCACCTCCCGCCATGGACCGGCTTTTTACGACCTGCCCGTGAACGAGGCGAGTGTGACGCTGAAACGCACGCCGCCGAGCCATCCCTCACAGGTGGAAACACCGGACGGCCCCGTGACGGTGTTCGACCCCGGCATGCCTCTCCACTGGTCCGTCGCCTGACCCTGCCCCAAGGAAACCACGATGATCCCTTCCAGCTTTCCCGATGCCCGCGAAATGGCCCGCATGACGGCCCGTATGCTGCTGGAAATCAAGGCAGTTCACTTCAACGCGGATGAGCCGTTCACGCTGGCCTCGGGCCTGCCCTCGCCCACCTATATCGACTGCCGCAAGCTGATCTCCTACCCGCGCATCCGCAGCACGCTGATGGACTTTCTGACGGTCACCGTGATGCGGGACGCAGGCTTCGAAGCCTTTGACAATATCGCCGGGGGGGAAACCGCGGGCATTCCCTTTGCCGCCTTCGTGGCCGAACGGATGGCCCTGCCCATGTCCTATGTGCGCAAGAAGCCCAAGGGCTATGGCCGGAACGCGCGGATCGAAGGTGCCATGCACGAAGGCCAGCGCGTCCTGCTCGTCGAGGATCTGACCACCGACGGCGGATCCAAACTGTCTTTCGTCGATGCGATTCGGGAAACCGGCGCGCAGTGTGCGCATACCGCCGTTATCTTCCACTACGGCATTTTCCCCGAAACGGAAAAAACGCTGGGGGATCACGGTGTCAGCCTGCATGCGCTCTGCACCTGGTGGGATGTGCTTACCGAAGCGCGGGCCCAGACGGCCTTTGACCCTGCCACGCTGAACGAAGTTGAATCTTTTCTGAATGCCCCACGAGAGTGGCAGGAAGCCCACAAGCGTTAAGACCTCGATACCTTATCTGGCCTGCATTTTGCCTGCACACGCGAAATGTGGTAGGCTCATAGGTGCTGTGCTTTTATCCACATAAACATACAATTTGCGCCAGGCGCGCCCCGTGGGTAAGACAACGGCGGCAGAGACGAGGGCAGCAGCAATGAACGAGATCACGTCGCTGAACGCGAACCAGCTGGAGATTCAGGCATCCGAAACGATGCCGCATTCGATCGAGGCGGAGCAGCAGCTGCTCGGTGCGATCCTGACGAACAACGACATCTACGACCGCGTGGCCTCCATCATCTCGGCCCGGCATTTCTACGATCCCGTGCATGCGCGGATCTTCGATATCGCGAGCCAACGGATCGCCAAGAACAATCTGGCCTCGCCCGTCACGCTCAAGGCCTTCATGGAAGATGATGAGGGCCTAAAGGAATTGGGCGGTCCGGCATATCTCGCCCGGTTGGCGGGTGCCGCGATCTCAGCCTTTGCGGTGCGCGACTACGCGCAGATGATCTATGACCTCGCCGTGCGCCGGGATCTCATCCAGCTTGGCCGGGATATCTCTGCCAAGGCGGCAACGGTCGATGTCTCCTCCGAGCCGCGGGAACAGATCGTGGAGGCCGAACAGCAGCTTTACAAGCTGGCTGAACAGGGACAGGTTGAAAGCGGTTTTCAAAGCTTTCTCAAGGCTGTAACCGATGCTGTTAATGTAGCCAATGCGGCCTATCAACGCGATGGCGGGCTTTCGGGCGTCTCCACCGGGCTCATTGACATGGACAAGAAGCTGGGCGGGCTGCACCGGTCGGACCTTCTGATCCTTGCCGGTCGTCCTTCCATGGGCAAGACCTCTCTTGCGACGAACATCGCGTTCAACGTCGCCAAGGCCTACAAGCGCGGCCAGCTTCCCGACGGCAGCGAAGGCGCGGTCGACGGGGGTGTTGTCGGTTTCTATTCGCTGGAAATGAGCGCCGAACAGCTTGCCGCGCGGATCCTGTCGGAAGCGGCGGAGATCCCCAGCCAGCAAATCCGGTCAGGTGACATGACCGAAGCCGAATTCCGCCGCTTTGTCGATGCCGCGAAGGCGCTCGAAGCCTGCCCGCTCTTCATTGACGACACGCCCGCCCTACCCATCAGCCAGCTTGCCGCCCGCGCGCGGCGGCTGAAGCGGACGCATGGTCTTGACGTGTTGATCGTCGACTATCTCCAGCTCGTCCGGGGCACCGGCAAGAGCGAGAACCGGGTCAACGAGATCTCTGAGATCACGATGGGCCTGAAAGCGATCGCGAAGGAACTGGATATTCCGGTAATTGCCCTGTCGCAGCTCAGCCGTCAGGTCGAAAACCGCGAAGACAAGCGCCCGCAGCTGTCGGACCTGCGTGAATCCGGCTCGATCGAACAGGACGCCGACGTGGTGATGTTCGTCTACCGCGAAGAGTACTACAAGGAGCGGGAAAAACCGGGCGATCATGAGCTCGACAAGATGGCGATCTGGCAGGAAGAGATGGAGCGCCTGCATGGCCGGGCCGAAGTCGTGATCGGCAAACAGCGTCATGGCCCCATCGGCACCGTCGACCTCAGCTTCGAAGGCCGCTTCACGCGCTTCGGCAACCTCGTGAAGCCTTGGCAGCAGGGTAACGATCAGGAATTTTGAACCCGCTCAGCGGCGTTATGCTACCCAGCCGGGAATAGTGTGTACAAACATGTGGAAAACCGTGTCGTGGGCGGTTTTTAGCCCGGTTTAACAGCCGCTTGACCCGGTAAGGTCATGTGGCTTTCCGCTGCGTCAACAGCGGGCGGCTTGCGCGATTTCCGCCTCCGACAGCCCATACTCCCCCGCGAACCTGCGCCGTGCCGAGACGAGGCGTGGATCATCGGGCCGCATGCCCAGCGTGCGGATGAACGCGATGCGCTGCCGCGCCTTGAGGTCTTCCGTGTCGATGCTCGTCCCCATGGCCCGGTCGATGATCTGCCCCCCCGGGGAGACATGAAACCAGCGGGAAAAATCCCGGAAATGATGCTGGTTGTGCAGGCGGGTCACATGGCGCTCCACCGCCGTTTTCGGGACGGTGAGATGCGCGCTCATGTGGAACCACTCATAGACCAGAAAGGTACCGATCCCGCCCACCGCGACGACCGCGACGGCAATCCAGACCGCCGAGCCCACGCCCAGAAGCGCCAGCGCCGCCCAGAGCAGTGTGAAGTTCAGGCCAAGCACCGGCAGTGCCACCCAGATCGGCACGAAGAAGAGGCCATGGTTCGTGGGAAAATCGTGGTGGCCGTAATGCGCGCGGTAGAGCAGGTCGAACGCCCATTGGCGGCGGGGGGGCGGCAGATGAAAGATGAACCGGTGCAGGTTGTATTCGTTCAGCATCTGCGCCGCGATCCCCAGCGGCACCAGCAACCAGACCCATGCCGGCCCCGCCATCAGCAATGCGCCCGAGGCCACGGCGAAAATCGCCGCCATCACGGATACGGCGGTATGCGAAAACATGATCTTGAGACGCGTCATGGCGCTATCATAGCGCCAAGGCCCCTGCCCTGTCCTGCCTGACCTTGCGGCGGGTGGCGGCGCTCAGGCCGCGAGCAATGTGGCCTGGGCGCGGGAAACGCTGGGGCGGGCGCAGCGGCCATATGCCACCGGGTTGGCGCGCAACTCGGGGAAAACGGTGAAAAGCTCCTCCCGGGCGCGGTCCTCCAGCCCGCCAAGGCTGTAGCTGCCCGGCTGATAGCTTTCAGACCAGACGCCATCCGCGCGCAGGACCTGATGCGTGTCGAACATGATGTGGTGATAGCAGACCTGAGGGCGCGAAACCTGATGGATATCGCGCCCGTTGACGAGATGTGCGGCGGCCACCAGCACCTCGTCCTCACCGAAGTAAAGCTGGGCGCGGTAATCGTCGATGAGCATACGGTGCTGCGGTGAGACCGCGATGCGGCTGGCGTTGCCGATGCTGCCCGGCTCGAAGACGATGGGGGCAAGCTGCGCGGTGCCTGTCACCTCACGCTGCCCTGCCCAGCGGATCATCTGCGGGCCCGCGTCGCGGGTGATGACCATGTCGCCGGGGCGCAGGTCTTGGACCCGGCGGGGCCCGCGCGGCGTGTCGATCAATGCGCCGGAGGTGAAGCAGACAACCGATTCGATCTCCGAAAAGCGTACGGTCGAGCCGTCCTTCAGGGTAGCGGTACCCGAACGGCCCGTGCCGGGGTCGGTATCCGAATAGACGATCGAACCGGCAAGCAACTGGCCGTTGAAGTCCAGCCGGTCGCCGAACTTCTCCGCTCCTTCGCCGCCGATGATGGTGATGTCTTCGCCGGTGAGCTTGGTGCCGTCGATCAGGAAAAGATCATCGCCGTCGCCGCCTGACAGGCTGTCGCCGCCGCCACCGTAAATCTGGTCGTCGCCCGCGCCGCCGAAGAGCGTATCGCGACCCTCGCCCCCGTGCAGGGTATCGCTGCCGGTGCCGCCATCCACGCTGTCATTGCCGAGCCCCGCATCGACGTAGTCGTCCCCGGCGCCGGCCCTGATGACATCGTCGTTGGACGGATCGCGCACGGCGTCAAACTGCACGTCCGAAAAATAGACCGCCTGCTGAGTGTTGCCGCCGTTGTCATATACGATCTCGATACGCGAGACCGGGCCCGCGATTTCGAACAGCGCGGAACCGGCTTCGCTTCCCGGGGTGACGTTGTTATAAGCGCCACGCACCGTGCTGCCGGTTACGGTGAGCGCACTGCCGGCGGTGATATTTACGAACACCTCATTGCCTGATTCATTATAGGCGCGGACGGTGATGATATCCTGGAAGTTGTTCGTATCGTCGCTGGTGCCGTCGATATCGCTGATCCGGAACCGGACGTTTTCGACCTGATCGAAATATTGCTTGCCCGGACTTGCGGCGAAGTTGAACTCGATGGTGGTGTCGTGCTTGCTGCCGTTGGCGCGCAGGAATGCGGCGGAGTTGGGATCGAATGTCTCGCCGGGTGCTACGTAGATCGCCTGGCTGGCTCCGCTCGTCTCGGTCGAGAATTCCTCGTCCAGATCGGCGTCCGTATAGGTCGTGGAAACGGTGACATTGCCGGTGTCCTGGCTGCTTCCGGGCTTCAGGTTCACCTCGTCTCCGAAGCTGGACCATTTGACAGAGGCCGCTTCCAGATCGCGCGTGCCGGTGCCATCGCCGAAATCCACCCGGTCGCCATGGATATCCCCGGTGTAGTTCGCGTCGATCACATCGTTTCCGTCCGTGCCGTCGACGACGAAATCGGTTTCGGGGATGTAATCGTCATAGGTAAAGACGGGATCGCCTGATTCCGCATCCGGGTTATCCGAATATGCCCGCGTCTCGTAGGTGCGCCCGGCGACGAGTTCGCGTTCCGACAGCGTATAATCGCCCGTATGCGTCCCGTCCTTGACGCGGAAACGCACCACGTCGAAGGTCTCTCCGGTCACGGTATCATAGAGCGTCCACGACCGGTCGGCGTAGATCGTTATGTTTTCCTCGGTCACATCACCAAGGGTGATGGCCGCGACGGCGTCTTCCCCGCCCTTCTGATCTTCGAGCGTCTGCCCCGCGAGGCCGGAACCGTTGTCGGTGATCACCGCCTGCCCGGTCGTGGCAGAGGGCCCATTGTAAACGGAGCTTCGTCCAATCTCCTTGGAGAAGGCCTTCTCGGCATCGATATCGTAGAAGGAAACCTGATAGTCAGCCATTTTCGTATCCTGCGCTCAGCTTCGGGGCCTTTGCGCGTGATCCGCCCGGCGGACGTGGCTACCCCTTCCCCGACGGGTCTAGGCCGTGAAAACGGCCTCAGCGGGCACAGGATGTGGCTGGAATGGGATCAATTGCGGAATTCTCGTGGCACAGGGCATCCGGGTGAACCTGCAACCAAAAAGGGCGCGACCCCTGCGAATCGCGCCCATTGGAGGGCACAAAGCCCTGCTATCGTTGATCTAGAACGATTTAGTCGGCCTTGCCTTCAAGCACTTCGTAGCGCAGGCCCTTTGCCTTGTTTTCGTCAAAACCCTTCCAGTATGTGTGATCTTCCTTGGGGGTTCCGTCCTCGTTCATCGACCAGACACCGTCGTTGGAGTTCTCGACGAGGTCGAGGTATGCCCCGGCTTCTTCGTTCCCCTTGAGGTGCTGATCCAGCCACGCGGTGACGAAATGCTGCGAGATGTTGTTCATCCGCGCCGTGTTCCAGACCGGATCGGTGTAATGGCCCGAAACGTTGAAGCCGAGTTCCTCGTCATCGCGGAAGGATTCCGCAGGTGCGGGCATCGGCGCACCGGCGTTGTGGCCCGCGTTCTCGAAGGTGAGCAGGGCACGGTCCACACCGCTCGTGTTTTCCCAGATCGCGCGGATGCCGTTTTCGTAAAGCGACACGTCATCCTGCGAACCGGCGATGAAGAGCATGGGGATCTGCACGCCCGAAAGACCCTCGGCATCCCAGAAGCCGGTGTTCATGCCCCACGGGCCGAAGGCTACGGCAGTCTTGATACGGGGATCGGGAAGCTCCGCATGGGTTTCGCTGCCCGCGCGGTGAATATCCAGCGTGCCATGCGGCGCGCCCCAGGCGTAGCCGACGGAAGCTTCCGTCACGCCGCCGCCCGCGGTGATGATCGCCCCGTAGCCACCCATGGAATAGCCGACCAGACCGGCGTTGTCCGCGTTTACCAACCCGTTGAGGAAAGAACCTTCCTCCTGCGACAGGCGCGCCATTTCATCCAGCGTGAACAGCTGATCGAGCGACCGGTTCACCAGCGTGGAGCCAAAGGCCGCCTGCGTCCGGTAGGTGGAATCGGTATGGTCGATGGAGGCGACGACATAGCCTTTCGACGCAAGGTTTTCCGCCAGATGTGACAGCAGGAAGCGGTTGCCCGGATACCCGTGAGAGATCAGCACCAGCGGAAAGGGCGCGCCCTCGGTCGCCGGTGCGGCATCCCGCATGGCCCGGCCTTCGATGTCCACCTCGGTCTTGGCGTCGCGCAGGAACACCTTCAGCGTGGTATCGCCCGTGGCGTCCGCCGCGGCGGGATACCAGACTTCGACCGGCAGCGGCCGGTCATAGCGGGGCAGCTGGTCGGGCTTGGCTGCCGCCGGATCGATCGACAGGATATCAATCTGGTCCGGATTGGTCAGATCGATCTGGCGCACACCCACGGCGTAGGAGCCATATGCGGAAAGCTCGGGCGCATCGGGCAACTGGGTGTCGATCCGGTTCTCGGCCTGCGCCGCCCCCCCGGTGGTGACGGCCAGCGCCATCAGCGGGCCAAACAGTACTCTTTTATTCATTGTGAACCTCCCGTTCGTGAATGCGATCACCCGATCGCTTGCAGGTGCCGGTCGTAACGCCAGCCTCCGGAGGAGCCTAACAGGGGGCACGCCATACACAAGCGAGCCGGCGTCTTACCCTGCGTTACCATGGCACCGCGGGCGCGAAGCCGCCGCGAGGTGCCGCGCCGGCAGCGCCATGCAGGCTTGACCTTTGGCCACTTCCTGTCAGAACCGCGCCATGACAAGCGCGACCCTGACCATCGATCTCGCCGCCCTCGCCGATAACTGGCGGTCGCTCGACCGGAAGGGCCGGGCCGAAACCGCCGCGGTGGTCAAGGCGGACGCCTATGGCCTCGGTATGGACAGGGTGGCGCCCGTACTCGCCGAAGCGGGGGCGCGGCTCTTTTTTGTCGCCATCGCCGAAGAGGGCGCTGCCTTGCGCCGTATTCTGGGCCCCGGGCCTACAATCCATGTGCTTTCGGGGCATATGGCTGGCGATACCGACATGGTGCGGGACGCCGACCTGCGCCCGATGATCAATTCGACCGAGCAGCTTCTGCGGCACCTCGAATCGCTGTCCGGCCATGGGTTCGGCATCCAGCTCGATACCGGGATGAACCGGCTCGGGATGGAGCCTGCCGAATGGGCCAGCCTGCGGGACATCGCACTGTCGCAGACCCCCTGCCTGCTGATGTCTCACCTCGCCTGCGCGGACACGCCCGATCACCCGATGAATGCATTGCAACGCGATCTCTTTATCGAACTGACCGAAGGAACCGATGTGCCGCGCTCGCTGTCCGCGACCGGGGGGATCCTTCTGGGCGAGGATTATCATTTCGACGTGACACGCCCTGGCGTGGGACTCTACGGGGGGCTGCCTTTCGCGGCGGCTCAGCCCGTGGTGGCACTGCACCTGCCGGTGATCCAGACCCGCGACGTGGCCGAAGGCGAGACTGTGGGTTACGCCAACGCCTGGACCGCGCCGCGCCCCTCGCGCGTTGCCACCGTCAGTGGCGGCTACGCGGACGGTATCATCCGGGCGATGGGGGGTAAGGCGCAGTTGATCTATCGCGGCACGCCGCTGCCCGTTATCGGACGCGTATCCATGGATATGCTGACCGTCGATGTGACGGCGCTCGACGAAGCGCCCGAACATCTCGATCTGCTCTGTCCCGCCCAGACGGTGGACGACATCGCGGATTGGGCCGGAACCATCGGATACGAGATCCTCACGGCGCTGGGCGCACGACACGACAGGGTCTATCTGACGTGAACAGCCTGTTCGCCGCGCTGGCGCTGATCGGCCGCGCCGCCCTTTCCGCGCTGGCGGGCATCGGCCGTGTGACTCTTTTCGCGCTCAGCATCTTTACCCACGGTCTGCGCCCCCCCTTCTATGGCCGGCAATTCGCCGCCGCACTTTTCCAGATCGGTTGGCTTTCGCTGCCGGTGGTAGGGCTGACCGCGCTTTTCACCGGGGGCGCGCTTGTCATGCAGATCTATGCAGGCGGCGCACGGTTCAATGCCGAAGCGGTGGTGCCACAGATCGTGGCCATCGGCATGGTGCGCGAACTCGGTCCCGTTCTCGTGGGCCTCATGGTCGCGGCACGTGTGACAGCGGCCATCGCGGCAGAGATCGCCACGATGAAGGTGACGGAACAGATCGACGCACTGATCACCCTTTCAGCCGATCCGATCCGCTTTCTGGTAGCACCCCGGGTGCTGGCGGGGGTGCTGACGGTGCCTGTGCTGGTGGCGGTAGGCGATACGGTGGGCATCATGGGGGGCTATGCCATGGCCACGGGCACGCTGGGGTTCAACCCTGCGGCCTATCTGCGCAATACGGTAAGCTTTCTGGAGGCGACGGATATCGCCTCCTCGCTCGCCAAGGGGGCGGCCTTTGGCTATGTGGCGACCCTGATGGGCTGCTATCACGGCATGAATGCCGGACGGGGCGCACGGGGTGTGGGCCGGGCCACCAAGGGCGCGGTCGAAGCGGCAGCGGTGCTGATCCTCGCAGTGAACTTCCTGCTCACGGGGGTTTTCTTCGCCCTATGATCGCGCTGCACGACATCCACAAATCCTTCGACGGCACGCCGGTGCTGCGCGGTGTCAGTCTGTTGCTCGAACCGGGGCAGTCGCTGGTGGTGATCGGCGCGTCGGGCAGCGGCAAATCCGTGCTGATGCGCAGC
>NZ_LWEX01000608.1 GCF_001634885.1 Sulfitobacter sp. HI0040
GGCGGCGGGCGTGCCCTGCGTGCTGGTCACCTTCGGCCCTGCGGGTGGCGATATGGCAGCCCTCGAACCCGAGGCGCTGCTCGATGATTTCAAGGACCTGCCCGACATCGTCGGACGCCTCATCGGACCCCCGGCGTGACAGAGCGTTTTACCGGCAGCTTCACGCAGCAGGAACCGATTCCCGAAGACGGTATCGCCGCGGCGCTGGAGGTGATGCGCAGCGGCAGGCTGCACCGATACAATACCGCCCCCGGCGAAACCGCCGAAACCGTTCTGCTCGAACAGGAATTCGCTGCGATGACGGGCGCGCGCTATTGTCTCGCCGTGGCCTCGGGGGGCTACGCCATGGGGACGGCCCTGCGCGCCCTCGGCATCGGGCCGGGCGATCCGGTGCTGACCAACGCCTTTACGCTCGCCCCGGTGCCCGGCGCCATCGCCGGGGTGGGTGCAAAACCCGTCTTTGTCGAGGTCACGCGTGATCTGGTAATCGATCTCGATGATTTGAAGGCCAAGGCCGGGCAGGCGAAGGTTCTGCTGCTCAGTCACATGCGCGGGCATCTGTGCGACATGAACGCACTCATGACGATCTGCGATGCCGCCGGAATCATGGTGATCGAGGATTGTGCCCATACCATGGGCGCGGGCTGGAACGGGGTGCCATCGGGGCGATACGGGCGGATCGGCTGCTTTTCCTGCCAGACCTACAAGCATGTGAACGCGGGCGAGGGCGGGTTGCTGGTGACCGACGATGCCGAAGCGGCTGCGCGCGCCATCGTCCTGTCCGGCTCCTACATGCTCTATGCCTCGCACAAGGCAGCTCCGCCGCCGGAGGCTTTTGATCGCATTCGGTACGAAACGCCCAATATCTCGGGCCGGATGGATAACCTGCGCGCCGCGATCCTGCGCCCGCAATTGCGCACGCTCGACCGTCAGCGGGAAAGGTGGAACCGGCGGTACCGTATCATCGAAGGCGGGCTGCGCGGCACACCCGGTCTGACCCTCGTCGAGCGCCCGGAGGCGGAGCAGTTCGTTGGATCGTCGATACAGTTTCTTTTGCCGGACTGGTCCGAAGGGCAGATCAGGGAGGTTCTGTCGCGCTGCGCGGCGCGGGGGGTGGAGCTGAAGTGGTTCGGTGCCGCCGAACCGCAGGGCTTTACCAGCCGGTATCAATCGTGGCGCTACGCCTCAACGCAGACGCTGGCGCAAAGCGATCTGGTGCTGAGTGGATTGCTGGACATGCGTATCCCGCTGACCTTCACGGCGGAAGATTGCGAACTTATCGCCCGGATCATCAGCGAAGAAGTCAGCGCGGCGTTCGAGGGTGAACGCCGCACAGATGGTTGATCATTCAGGTGGCCCCCGAGGGGGCGGGGCGTCAGAAGCGCAGTGTGCCATGCTCGCCCATGTCGGGCTTTTCATCCGTAAGATGGGCCTTCGCGATTTCATAGAGGAAATGCATGCTTCCACCGGTCGCCCAGACCTCGGCTTCGGTCAGGTCCATGCGGATCAGTTGCACATCACTGTCTTGCTTGCCGTCCTCGAACCATGCGCCCGCGACGCCGTTCCAGAGCTTGTCCAGCTGCGCCTTGTCGTCGGACTGCGTTACCCGGCCATCGATGCGGGCATAGAGGGATTCATCGTTGGAGGAGACCAGATATTCGGCGGAGGCCCCCGTCGCCGCGGCACGGGAAAGATCGGTGCCGTTCGCGGTGATGAACCACAGCACGTTCCGGCCGCTGTCTTCGCCAATGTAATGCGACATGGGCACCGCGCGCGAATCCTTGGTGGCCAGCATACCGGTGCGCGTATCCGCCAGGCGGTCCCAGAAGGTCTCTTTCAAACTGTCAGACATTGAATTGCTTTCCGTTCGCTAAATTTCGGTCACGGATGCAACCTTTGGGCTTACGGTTGGTTCCGTCGAACCGCCGCGCTTGACGCAGGGCGGGGGTTTGCGTAAATAATGAACAACCGTTCAATAAATGGGATCCGGCCCCGCAGGGCACCGGCGCCCACCCCGTGGGAGGAGTGTGGAATGTTCGACGCAAGCATGAAGTTCGATCTGGGCGAGGACGTGAACGCGCTGCGCGACATGGTTCACCGCTGGGCGCAGGAACGGGTGAAGCCGATGGCCGCCGAGATCGATTCCAGCAACGAGTTTCCCGCCGACCTCTGGACGGAGATGGGGGAACTGGGCCTGCTGGGGATGACGGTCGATGAAGAATTCGGCGGCACAGGCATGGGCTATGTAGCCCATGTGATCGCGGTGGAGGAACTGGCGCGCGCCTCTGCTTCCGTCTCGCTATCCTACGGCGCGCATTCCAACCTCTGCGTCAACCAGATCAGCCTCAACGGGAGCGAGGAGCAAAAGGCGAAGTACCTGCCCGCGCTCTGCGACGGAACCCATGTCGGCGCGCTCGCCATGTCCGAAGCGGGGGCCGGCAGCGACGTCGTTTCGATGAAGCTGAAGGCCGAAAAGCGCAATGATCATTATCGGCTGAACGGCAGTAAGTACTGGATCACCAATGCCCCCGATGCCGAGACCCTGGTGGTCTACGCCAAGACCGACCCGCACGCGGGCTCGAAAGGCATCACCGCCTTCCTGATCGAACGGTCGATGACCGGCTTTTCGACCAGCCCGCATTTCGACAAGCTTGGAATGCGCGGATCGAACACGGGCGAATTGATATTCGACGACGTGCAGGTGCCCTTCGAAAACGTGCTGGGCGAAGAGAACCGGGGCGTGGCGGTCCTGATGTCGGGCCTCGATTACGAGCGCGTGGTGCTCGCCGGGATCGGGCTTGGGATCATGGCCGCATGCCTTGACGAGGTGATGCCCTACATGGCCGAGCGCAAACAGTTTGGCCAGCCGATCGGCTCCTTCCAGCTGATGCAGGGGAAGATGGCGGACATGTATACCGCGATGAACTCCGCCCGCGCCTACGTCTACGAAGTCGCGAAGGCCTGCGACCGGGGCGACGTGACCCGGCAGGATGCGGCGGCCTGCTGTCTCTATGCCTCCGAACAGGCGATGGTGCAGGCGCATCAGGCGGTGCAGGCCATGGGCGGTGCGGGCTATCTGAACGACAACCCGGTCGGGCGCATCTTCCGCGATGCCAAGCTGATGGAAATCGGGGCGGGCACATCCGAGATCCGCCGCATGCTGGTGGGGCGCGAAATGCTGGCGACGATGGGGTGATGCGAGGCCGCGCCTACACCGGCGCTTTTCGCGCTGCCGCCGAACCCGTGAAACAATATGACGGGCCAACGGTTTGACATGATAGACCTTTGAACAGCACGGGGAGACATCATGGAAAAACTGATCGAACTTGAAGCCGAAGGCGGGGTGCTGCACGGCAGCCTGCCCTGGCTGATCGAGTTGCTGGAGGTCATAGCGGAGATCATCGATATTGCCGCCATCCTGCTGCTGCTCGTGGGGGCCACCCGCTTCATCGCGGGCGTTATCTTTGCAGAGATCGCACGGCAAGGTGCGGATCGGGTGCGACGTACCAACCGCGAGCGGATCGAGCTTGGCCGCTATATCCTCGCGGGGCTGGAGCTCTTCATCGTGTCGGATGTGATCCATACCGCGCTGAGCCTCAAGTTTTCCGACCTCCTCTTCCTTTTCATGCTCGTGATCATCCGCTCCATCACCTCATATTTCCTCGACCGTGAACTCGGTCAGCTCAAACAGGAGCTAGGCAATGACTGACTTTTCCAATCTCAAGGCGATTTACGTAAACACCTCCCTCAAGAAAACGCCGGGGGAAAGCCACACGCAACTGCTGATGAACGCCAGTGCCGACATCATGCGCAAACAGGGGGTCGCGGTCGAACATCTCTATCTGCTCGACCATCAGGTGCCCCCCGGCATCTACCCCGATATGACCGAACATGGCTGGGACCGCGACGACTGGCCCGAGCTGTGGAAGAAAGTGAACGCCGCCGATATCCTCATCATCGGGACGCCGATCTGGCTGGGGGAGGAAAGTTCCGTCTGCCGTGTGCTCATCGAGCGGCTCTATGCCATGTCGGGCGAGTTGAACGACAAGGGCCAGTCGGTCTTCTACAACAAGGTCGGCGGTACCATCGTGACGGGCAACGAGGATGGTATCAAACATGTGGCGATGACCACGGGCTTTGCCTTGAACCATCTGGGCTATTCTCTGCCGCCGCAGGCAGACGCGGGCTGGATCGGCGAGGCCGGGCCGGGACCTTCCTACGGCGACGAAAAGGACGATGGCAGCCGGGTGGGGTTCGACAACAGCTTTACCAAGCGCAACACGACCATCATGACATGGAACCTGATGCATCTTGCCGCCATGCTGAAAGCGGCGGGTGGTTACCCGAACGAAGGCAATGATCGCAACGCGATGGACGCGGGGCAGGATTTCGGTTTCGAAAACCCGGAGTATCGCAGCTAAATGCAGCTTCCGGGGCTTGATAACGCGCTGAATTGGGACATCCCCGAAAGGTTGAACATGGCAGCGCAATGTCTCGCTGGCCCGCCCGACGCGGTGGCGATCATCGACCTGCGCGAGGGGGAGCGCCATGACGTGACCCGGGCCGCCTTGGCAGAGCGGGTCGACGCCATCGCAGCGCATCTGCGCGAACGGGTCGAGCCCGGGGACCGGATCGGCGTTCTGCTGGGCCAGTCCCCGGACTGCGCGGCGGCGCATCTCGCAATCTGGAAGATCGGGGCGATCTCCGCCCCGCTTTTCCAACTGTTCGAGCGCGATGCTCTTGCCAGCCGGGTGACGGATGCGGGCTGCACGCTGGTGCTGACGGATGCACGCGGCGCGGGCTTGCTTGGCGATCTGGCGCCCGCGCTGCTCATGGATGATATCCCGACATGGAGGGGCGGCGCGCTGCCCTTCGCCGATACCGCCGCCGAGGATCCGGCGGTGCTCATCTACACCTCCGGCACTACAGGCACGCCCAAGGGGGCTTTGCACGCGCATCGGGTGCTGACGGGGCATCTGCCCGGCGTCTCGCTCAGCCACGATATTCTGGGCGAGGCGGGCGATTGTTTCTGGACCCCGGCGGACTGGGCATGGATCGGCGGGCTGTTCGATGTCGCTATGCCGGCCCTCGCGCTGGGCATCCCGGTGGTCTCGGCCCGGATGCCGAAATTTACGCCCGAAGGTTGCGCCGAGATCGTCGCGCGGGGCGGGGTGCGGAATGTCTTTTTCCCGCCCACGGCGCTGCGTATGCTGAAGGCCTCGGATACCGCGATCCCCGGGCTGCGGTCGGTCGCCAGCGGGGGCGAGCCCCTCGGGGCGGAGATGCTGGAGTGGGGCCGCCGCGCCTTTGGCCTTGATATCAACGAGTTCTATGGTCAGACCGAATGCAACATGGTCGCATCGAGCTGTGCGGCGCGCTTTGCAGGGCGTCCCGGGCATATCGGCAAGGCGGTGCCGGGCCATGAGGTGGCGGTGATCGATGACGCGGGCAAGCCGGTTGCGGGTGAAGGCGACGTCGCGGTGCGGCGCGGCTCTGCCTCCATGATGCTCAAGTATTGGAACAGGCCCGATGCCACCGCCGAGAAGTTCCGGGGCGATTGGCTCATCACCGGGGACCGGGGCGTGATGCAAGACGGCTACCTGCGCTTCGTGGGGCGGGAGGATGACGTGATCACCTCTGCCGGGTACCGGATCGGCCCGGCAGAGATCGAGGATTGCCTGCTGACCCATCCCGGTGTCGCCACGGTGGGCGTCGTCGGTAAACCCGATGCGCTGCGCACGGAGATCGTGAAAGCCTATGTGGTTCGCAAGGCCCATGATCGCACCGAGGCGGAAGAGTTGCAGAACTGGGTGCGTGACCGGCTGGCGCGCTATTCCTACCCGCGGGAAATCGAATTCGTGGATGCCCTGCCCATGACGGTAACGGGCAAGGTGATCCGCAAGGAACTGAAGGCGCGCGCGGCGCGCGAAGGCAAGGAAACGACATGAAGCTTACATCGCAGGCCCTTCCCGCGTCCGAGGCGTTCAAGGCGAATGAAATGGCGCATCTCAAGGCGCTGGCAGAGGTGCGCGAGGCGGCGGAAACCGCCGCGCTGGGGGGCGGTGAAAAGAGCCGCCAGCGGCATGAAAGCCGCGGCAAGATGCTGCCGCGCCAGCGGGTCGCCAACCTGCTCGATCCCGGCAGTCCGTTTCTCGAGATCGGGGCAACCGCGGCCCATGGGCTCTATGACGGGGCCGCACCGGCGGCGGGCGTCATCGCCGGCATCGGGCGCGTGCAGGGGCAGGAGGTGATGGTGGTCTGCAACGACGCCACCGTGAAGGGCGGCACCTATTACCCGATGACCGTGAAGAAGCACCTGCGCGCGCAGGAGATCGCCGAAGAGAACCATCTGCCCTGTATCTACCTGGTGGATTCGGGCGGGGCGAACCTGCCCAATCAGGATGAAGTCTTTCCCGACCGGGATCATTTCGGGCGCATCTTCTACAATCAGGCCCGGATGAGCGGGAAGGGCATCCCGCAGATCGCCGTGGTGATGGGCTCCTGCACCGCCGGGGGGGCCTATGTGCCTGCCATGTCCGATGTGACGATCATCGTGAAGGAGCAGGGGACCATCTTCCTCGCTGGTCCGCCGCTGGTGAAGGCCGCAACCGGGGAGGTCGTCAGCGCCGAGGATCTCGGCGGGGGCGATGTGCATACGCGCCTTTCAGGCGTGGCCGACTATCTGGCCGAGGACGACGCCCATGCGCTGGCGCTGGCGCGCCGAGCCGTGGGATCGCTCAACCGCGCAAAGCCGCGCACGGTGGTTTGGGAAACGCCGGAAGAGCCGGCCTATGACCCCGCCGAGATGCTGGGTGTCGTGCCCGCCGACCTGCGGACCCCCTACGACATCCGCGAAGTCATTGCCCGCCTTGTGGATGGCAGCCGCTTCGACGAGTTCAAGCCGCGTTTTGGCGAGACATTGGTCACGGGCTTTGCGCATCTGAAGGGATGCCCCATCGGGATCGTCGCGAACAACGGGGTGCTCTTTTCCGAAGCGGCGCAAAAGGGCGCGCATTTCGTCGAGCTTTGCAGCCAGCGCCATATCCCGCTGGTGTTCCTGCAGAACATCACCGGCTTCATGGTGGGGCGGAAGTACGAGAACGAGGGCATCGCGCGGCATGGCGCCAAGATGGTCACCGCCGTGGCCTCGACCAATGTGCCCAAGATCACCATGCTTGTGGGCGGCTCCTTCGGGGCGGGCAACTACGGCATGGCGGGGCGCGCCTACAGCCCGCGTTTCATGTGGACATGGCCCAACAGCCGCATATCCGTCATGGGCGGCGCGCAGGCGGCGGGCGTCTTGGCGACCGTCAAGCGCGATGCCATCGAACGCGGCGGCGGCAGCTGGACCGAGGAAGAGGAAACCGCCTTCAAACAGCCCACCATCGACATGTTCGAGGAACAATCCCATCCGCTTTATGCCAGTGCCCGCCTCTGGGACGATGGTATCGTGGACCCCCGTCTCAGCCGCGACGTGCTGGCGCTGTCGCTTTCCGCCAGCCTGAACGCCCCCATCGGAGAGACACGCTTTGGCGTGTTCCGCATGTGATGGGTCAGGTCTGCGACAGGGGGCCAGCCCCCGCCGCCGCGCTGCGGCGCCTCCCCCGGGATTTGGGGCCATTTGGAAGCAAGGACATACGGAAGGCCGAAGTTGATGTTTGACACGATCCTGATTGCGAACCGGGGCGAGATCGCCTGCCGGGTGATCGAAACGGCGCGGGCCATGGGGCTGCGCTGCGTGGCCGTCTATTCGGATGCGGACGTGGGCGCGAAGCATGTGCAGATGGCGGACCGGGCGGTGCACATCGGCGGCTCCGCCCCCGGAGAGAGCTACCTGAGGGGCGACGCCATCGTGCAGGCGGCGCGGGACACAGGCGCGCAGGCGATCCATCCGGGCTACGGTTTCCTGTCCGAGAACCCCGACTTCGTGGAGGCGGTGGAGGCCGCCGGGCTGGTCTTCATCGGGCCCTCGGCCAAAGCGATCCGTGCCATGGGGCTGAAGGATGCGGCCAAGGCGCTGATGGTCGAGGCGGGTGTGCCGGTCGTGCCGGGTTACCACGGTGCCGATCAGGATGACGCGCTGCTCGCGCGGGAGGCCGAGGACATCGGCTATCCGGTCCTGATCAAGGCGGTGGCTGGCGGCGGCGGCAAGGGCATGCGGCTGGTCGAGAAGCCGGGCGATTTCGACAAGGCCCTGGCATCGGCCCGGTCCGAGGCAAAGGCGGCCTTTGGCAATGCTGATGTTCTGGTCGAGAAATTCGTGAGCAAACCGCGCCACATCGAGGTGCAGATTTTCGGCGACGGTACCCGCGCCGTGCATCTCTTCGAGCGGGATTGCTCGCTGCAGCGGCGCCACCAGAAGGTCATCGAGGAGGCCCCCGCGCCGGGTATGACCGAAGAGATGCGCGCCGCCATGGGGCAGGCGGCTGTCCGCGCGGCGGAAGCCATCGGCTATGCCGGTGCGGGTACGGTGGAATTCATCGTCGACAGTTCCGACGGGCTGCGGCCCGACGGGTTCTTCTTCATGGAGATGAACACACGCCTGCAGGTGGAGCACCCGGTGACCGAGATGATCACCGGTGTGGACCTTGTGGAATGGCAGTTGCGGGTCGCCGCGGGTGAGCCGCTGCCTGTTGCGCAGGATGATCTGCGGATCACGGGCCATGCCTTCGAGGCGCGTCTATATGCCGAGGATGTGCCCAAGGGCTTCTTGCCCGCGACCGGCAGGCTCAGCCATCTTTCCTTTCCCGCCATGGCGCGGGCGGACAGCGGGGTCCGGGCAGGGGATACGATCAGCCCGTTTTACGATCCGATGATCGCGAAGGTCATCGTGCATGGCCCGAACCGGGATATGGCGCTGGCGCGGCTGCGCGCGGCCCTCGCGGGTACGCAGGTGGGGGGCACGGTGACGAACCTTGCCTTTCTGGGGGCGCTGGCCGCGCATGAAGGCTTTGCCGCGGGCGATGTGGATACCGGGCTGATCGCGCGCGACATCGATGACCTGACCCGCCCCCCCGGGGTGGAGCCGCGGCATAAGGCGCTGGCTGGGATGGCGGCGCTGGACCTGCTTGCGCCAGACCCCGATGCGGGTTTCCACCTTTGGCAGCCGCTGCGGCGGCGGGTCGAGTTGCGGCAGGGCGACGAGAGTTTCGAGCTGAAGGTGCGGGTGCTGGACGCGGATACTCAGGTCTGGTCCATCGGCGAGAGAGAGGTCGAGGCGCGGCGGCTGCACGGACGCTGGCGCATCGGTGGGCATCCGGCGGCGGAGGTCGCGGTTGCGGACGGCGTTGTGACGGTGTTTGATGGCTACGGTCTGGCCTTCGACATTGTCGATCCGCTGGACCGCGCGGCGGGTGCCCAGGGTGACGGCAACGTCATCGAGGCGCCGATGCCGGGACTGGTGCGCGCGGTGGAGGCCGAGGTTGGGCAGAAGGTTTCCAAGGGGGACCGGCTGGCCGTGTTGGAGGCGATGAAGATGGAACATTCCCTGCTGGCTGCGCGGGACGGCATCATTGCCGAAGTGCTGGCGGCGCCCGGCGATCAGGTGGAGGCGGGCGCGGCGCTCGTCCGGCTCGAAGCCGAAGCGGAAGACGCCGCATGATCACCTTGCACCATTGCCCCCAGACCCGCTCCATGCGGACGCTCTGGCTGCTCAACGAGCTTGAAGACGTCGAATTTCAGGTCAAGCTGCATGCTTTCGACAAGAGCCTGCGTGACCCGGAGTACCTGACGCTTTCCCCCGCGGGCCGCGTGCCCGCGCTGGAGATCGACGGTGAGCGCATGTTCGAAACCGGGGCGATCACCGAATACCTCTGCGAACGGTTCAGTCCCGAAAGGCTGGGGCGGATGCCGGGGAGTATCAATCGCATGGCCTGGCTGGTCTGGGTCCATTTCGCAGAGACGATCAGCCAGCACGCGGCTGCCCTGACCCAGCAGCACATTGCGTTGCGCGACGATTCCATGCGCAGCCCCATCGTGATGAAGCTGGAGGCGGCGCGGATCGCGAAATGCTATGATGCGCTGGAAGCGCGGCTGAGCACACCGGTCGAGAACCGCGATTACATGCTGACCAGCGGGTTTTCGGCTGCCGATATCTCGGTAGGGCAGGCGGTCTATATGGCGCGCCATTTCGTGAAGCTGGACGATCATCCCAGCGTTGCCGAATGGTACGAACGCATCACCGATCGCCCCGCTTTCCAGAAGTCGCTGCCTGATGAGCAGCGCCTTTACGAAAAGGATTTCTACCCACCCTGGCCGGTGGAATGACCCGGCGCGGTCAGGCGCTGGGCGGCAGATTGATCAGCAGCGAGGGGAGGCGGGCATGAGCCTAGGACCATGTGAAATCTTCGAGGTGGGCCCGCGCGACGGCCTGCAGAACGAGGCGCGGCCCATTCCTGTGGAGGAGAAGGTCGCGCTAGTCGACCGGCTGAGCGAGGCGGGCTTCAACCGCATCGAATGCGCGAGTTTCGTGAGCCCCAAGTGGGTGCCGCAAATGGTCGGCTCCGCCGAGGTGCTGGCCGGTATCAAACGCCGCGACGGCGTGCGCTATGCGGCCCTTGCACCCAACATGCGCGGGTTCGAGGATGCCCGGGCTGCAGGAGCGGACGAAGTGGCGGTCTTCGCCTCCGCTTCCGAAGGGTTCAGCCGCAAGAACATCAACGCCAGCGTCGAAGAGGCCTTCGAGCGGTTCGCGCCCATACTCGAAGAGGCGCGGCATCTGGACATTCCCGTGCGGGGCTATGTGTCTTGCGTGATCGAATGCCCCTATGACGGGCCGGTGGCGCCCGCGCAGGTCGCGGCGGTGGCCGACCGGCTCTTTGCCATGGGCTGCTACGAGATCTCGCTGGGCGATACCATCGGGGCGGGCACGCCGGACAGGATCGCGCGGATGCTGCTGACGGTGCGCGATGTCGTTCCCGTGGGGCGGCTGGCCGGGCATTACCATGACACCCACGGTCGGGCGCTTAGCAATATCGATACCTCGCTGTCGCTGGGCGTACGGGTCTTCGACGCGGCAGTGGGCGGTCTTGGCGGATGCCCATATGCTCCCGGGGCCGCCGGAAACGTGGCCACGGAGGCGGTGAACAAACATCTCACGGCGCTGGGGTACGAAACCGGGCTGGATCAGGACGCGATCCTTGATGCCGCCCGCATGGCGCGCGACATGCGCGGCGACTGAAGCCGGTATCGCCACCCACAGGAGGATTTATGTACGATACGCTGCAACTGCGCACCGACGACCGGGGCGTTGCGACGCTGACGCTGAACAAGCCCGAAAAGCACAATGCCATGTCCGCCGAGATGATGGCCGAATTGACCGATGCGGCGCGGCGGCTGGGGCAGGACGATGCGGTTCGCGTGCTTGTCCTCACTGGAGCGGGAAAATCATTCTGCGCCGGGGCGGATCTGGGCTGGATGCGGGCACAGCGCGACATGGATGCGAAAACGCGGTCTGGCGAAGCACTGAAGCTGGCGCGGATGCTCGATGCGCTCAACACTTTGCCGAAACCCCTGGTGGGGCGCGTGCAGGGCAATGCCTTCGGCGGCGGCGTGGGGATGGCATCTGTCTGTGATGTCGCCATTGGGGTGGATAGCCTCAGGATGGGGTTCACCGAAACACGGCTGGGGATCATCCCCGCGACGATCGGGCCTTATGTCCTTGCCCGCATGGGGGAGGGGCGCGCGCGCCGGGTCTTCATGTCGGCGCGGCTGTTCGATGCCGCCGAAGCCGTCGATTTGGGGCTGCTTTCCCGCTGCGTGCCAGAGGCTGAACTCGACGCCGCGGTCGAGCGTGAGGTCGTGCCCTATCTGTCCTGCGCGCCCGGTGCGGTGGCCGCCGCGAAGGCGCTCGCCCGGGGGCTGGGACCGGTGATCGACGACAAGGTGATCGAGCGTACGGTTTCGGCCCTTGCCGCGCGCTGGGAAACCGATGAGGCCGCCGAAGGGATCGATGCTTTCTTCGAGAAACGAAAGCCAGAATGGCAGTGACAAAAACTTGGTGACTTTGCCGCATCTATCCTTATAGTGAGACTTTAGGTGCCAAAATGGCGAATTTCATCAGGGGCAGGTCGTGGAGTATCACCAACACACGTTTGACTGCCCCGGGATGGGGAAACCGGCCCCCCGCCCCATGAAGGGCTCTGCTAACGCTATCACAAGTATGTGTCGGCATGTAGATCGGGGGCATCGCCACGGAAAGAAGGCTGATAATCTGCAGATCCGGAACAAGGATGCTTTCCGCGCCGACCTTGCCGAAAAGTATGTCAGGGCGGGAGGTTTTCAAGGTCTGACGCCCTTGCCATCTGGAAGAGAAGCGGGGTGAGCGTTGTTGCGCGGCGGCCGCGGGCCGTCTTTTACGAGTGTTGACGAGGTAGAGATCGGTCCCAATGCAACTGCATAAGCTACATCAGGATGCGCATTCCCGCGCTGTGGAACACGTCACCCTACGTATGGACTGGCTGAGGACGGGGAACGTCGAGATGCTGGCGCGTCACTGTGCGGTGCCGCTGGCCATATATTCAGACGAATCCATTGCCGTGATCCAGCACCGCGACGATCTGGAAGCCATGTACAGCCGGCTCTGCGAAACGGTCTTCGCGCTTGGCCCGACGGAGGTGAAGCAGAACATCGTGCATGTGTGCCGGCTGCGTCAGGCCCGGGTGGCGATTGAGTTGCAGCGCACATGGTCGCCCCGTTTTGGTCCTCCGCTGCGCGAATCTCTCGTATACCGGATGCGGGTGGCGCCTGCCGGGGGCTGGGTCTCTGTCGAGATGGTGGAAATCCTGCGGATCGGTACGCACAGGCACCCCGATCCGCTGTCCTGAGCGGGCTTTCACGCGACCTTTGAAAACCGGCGCAGGGGGGTACGCCACCCGGTTGCCACGGCCTTCCCCGGGCGCGCTCGCATCGCTGCGGCGGAGTAGCCCAATGCGCTTGGCTTCGGTTGACCCTGCCGGACGGCAGGGATAAACCCGAAAGCAAGTGAAAGCGGGGCTGTGGGCTCCGTCTTACCCGAAAAGGAGCCTCCCTTGGACGACATGCTGCGGGAATATCTTCCGATCCTCGTCTTCCTTGCCGTCGCGATCGGTCTGGGCCTTGTTCTGATCCTTGCCGCCGTGGTCATCGCGGTGCGCAACCCGGACCCGGAAAAGGTCTCGGCCTATGAATGCGGGTTCAACGCCTTTGACGACGCGCGGATGAAGTTCGACGTGCGGTTCTACCTCGTGTCGATCCTGTTCATCATCTTCGATCTGGAAATCGCGTTCTTGTTTCCATGGGCGGTCGCTTTCAAGGACATGAGCATGATCGGCTTCTGGTCGATGATGGTCTTCCTCGCCGTGCTGACCGCGGGCTTCGCCTATGAATGGAAGAAGGGGGCGCTGGAATGGCAGTGACCGACACCTATACCCCGGCCACCGCCGGGATGGACCGGGACGTGGCAACCCAGAACCTGAATGCGGAGCTTCAGGACAAGGGGTTTCTGCTGACCTCGACCGAAGACATCATCAACTGGGCACGCACCGGTTCGCTGCACTGGATGACCTTCGGGCTCGCCTGCTGCGCGGTGGAGATGATGCACACCTCCATGCCGCGCTATGACCTCGAACGCTTCGGCACCGCGCCGCGCGCCAGCCCGCGCCAGTCGGACCTGATGATCGTCGCGGGCACGCTCACCAACAAGATGGCCCCCGCGCTGCGCAAGGTCTATGACCAGATGCCCGAGCCGCGCTACGTGATCTCCATGGGATCCTGCGCCAACGGCGGCGGATATTATCACTACAGCTATTCGGTGGTGCGCGGCTGCGACCGGATCGTGCCGGTGGACGTCTATGTGCCGGGTTGCCCGCCCACCGCGGAAGCGCTGCTTTACGGCATTCTTCAGCTGCAGAAGAAGATGCGCCGTACCGGAACGATCGTGCGATGAACGCAGGCTGGATCAGGGAGATCCCTACATGAGTGAACAGCTTCAGGAATTGGGCGCCTATATCGAGGCGAAGCGCCCCGACTGCGTGCTCGGCTGGGATGTGCGCCACGGCGAATTGAACCTAAACGTCACCCTCGGCAACATCGCCGGGCTCGTCGAATTCCTCAAGGGCGATGCGACCTGCCGGTTTTCCACGCTGGTGGACATCACGGCGGTGGATCACATCGGGCGGGCAAAGCGGTTCGACGTGGTCTATCACCTGCTCAGCATGTACCAGAACCACCGCATCCGCCTGCGGGTCGCCGTGCGGGAAAAGGATATGGTGCCCTCGCTGGTGAACGTGCATCCTTCGGCCAACTGGTTCGAACGGGAAGTCTTCGACATGTTCGGCATCCTCTTTTCCGGTCACCCGGACCTGCGCCGCATCCTGACGGACTATGGTTTTCGCGGCTTTCCGCTGCGCAAGGATTTCCCGACCACCGGCTATACCGAGGTGCGCTACGACGAGGCGGAGAAGCGCGTCGTTTACGAACCCGTCTCGCTGGTGCAGGAATATCGGCAGTTCGATTTCATGTCGCCCTGGGAAGGGGCGGACTATATCCTGCCGGGTGATGACAAATCGGCGCCCGACGGGCATGTTTCCAAACCGGGAGACAAGTAATGGGCTTTTTCGGCTGGCTGATCCTGTCGGCGCTTTTCATCATTCCGATGCTGAAGCTGCTGCCGCATTTCGGAATTCACAAATACTGGGCCTTTGCCTGCCTCGTGCCCTTCGGAACACTGGCGCTGGTTTGGTGGATGAGCATGCGGCTGCAAGAGTTGGAGCGTAGGTGATGGACGGTAGCAAAGGTTTCGAAGACGCCCTGACCGGCGAACAGAAGATCCGCAACTTCAACATCAACTTCGGCCCCCAACACCCTGCCGCGCATGGTGTTCTTCGACTGGTGCTGGAGCTTGACGGCGAAATCGTCGAACGCTGCGATCCGCATATCGGCCTGCTGCACCGCGGGACCGAGAAGCTGATGGAAAGCCGGACCTACCTGCAGAACCTGCCCTATTTCGACCGGCTCGACTACGTCGCCCCGATGAACCAGGAACACGCTTGGTGCCTCGCGATCGAGAAGCTGACCGGCGTCGAGGTGCCGCGCCGCGCGTCGCTCATTCGGGTGCTCTACTCCGAGATCGGGCGCATCCTGTCGCATCTGCTGAACGTGACCACGCAGGCCATGGACGTGGGCGCGCTGACCCCGCCGCTCTGGGGGTTCGAGGAACGCGAAAAGCTGATGATCTTCTATGAGCGGGCCTGCGGTGCGCGTCTGCACGCGGCCTATTTCCGGCCCGGCGGCGTCCATCAGGATCTGCCCGACGCGCTGATCGACGACATCGAGGCATGGTGCAAACAGTTCCCCGAGGTGCTTGACGACATCGACGGGCTGCTGACGGAAAACCGTATCTTCAAGCAGCGCAACGTCGATATCGGCGTCGTCTCCGAGCAGGACATTCAGGAATGGGGCTTTTCCGGCGTGATGGTGCGCGGTTCCGGCCTCGCATGGGATTTGCGGCGCGCGCAGCCCTATGAATGTTACGACGAGTTCGATTTCCAGATCCCCGTCGGCAAGAACGGCGACTGCTACGACCGCTATCTCGTCCGCATGGAAGAGATGCGCCAGTCCGTGCGGATCATGGAACAGGCCATCGTCAAACTGCGCGAACCCGAAGGTCGGGGCGATATCCTTGCAAGGGGCAAGATCACGCCGCCGTCGCGCACCGCAATGAAGACCGACATGGAAAGCCTGATCCACCACTTCAAACTCTACACAGAGGGCTTCCACGTGCCCGAGGGAGAGGTCTATTGCGCGGTGGAAGCGCCAAAGGGCGAATTCGGCGTCTATCTCGTCGCCGATGGCACCAACAAGCCCTATCGCGCCAAGCTGCGCGCGCCGGGATATCTGCACCTGCAGGCGATCGATCACATTTCCAAGGGCCACCAGCTTGCGGATGTGGCGGCGATCATCGGCACTATGGACGTTGTTTTCGGGGAGATCGATCGATGAATGCCGCACGCATAATCACGCTCACGGGGCTGGCCAGCCTTGCGCTGCCGCTGCCGCTCGCGGCGCAGGAAACCTCCGAAGCGGCGCTGTTTACCGTGCTCGCGCGGGAAGGCTGCATCGTGTCGGAACGCGGCATGAACGAAGTTCTGGCCCCTGAAGGCTTCGATTTCCGCTTTGTCAGCGACACGCTGACCCAGTTGCTGGCCGACGGCGAGGCGTCGATGAACGCCGACAATGAAATGCATCTGCCCGCCTCGGTCTGCCCGCCCGCGGAACCCGCGCCCTCGCCGCGCGACGTGCTGCTTCGGACCTTTGCCGAAAACGATTGTTCGGTGGATGAGGCGCGGCTTGCCGAACTGGCGCCCGACCTGTCGGATGCGGCCAAGGTGGCCGTGCTTTTGCCGATGTTCGAAGACGGCACGCTGACCGTTACCGGCAGGACGGCGACGCTCGCCGAAGACGCCTGCACACCGACCGAATAGTAGGACAGACATGCTCCGCCGACTGCACCCCGAACAGCCCGAAAGCTTTGCCTTCACGCCCGACAATCAGGCCTGGGCCGAAGCACAGATGACGAAATACCCCGAGGGCCGTCAGGCCAGCGCCATCATTCCGCTGCTCTGGCGCGCGCAGGAACAGGAAGGCTGGCTGTCCCGCCCGGCCATCGAACATGTGAGCGAAATGCTCGGCATGGCCTATATCCGCGGGCTCGAGGTCGCGACCTTCTATTTCATGTTCCAGCTTCAGCCCGTGGGCAGCGTGGCGCATGTTCAGGTCTGCGGCACCACGTCCTGCATGATCTGCGGGGCCGAGGACCTGATCGGCGTCTGCAAGGAACGTATCGCGCCGCGGGCGCATGAACTTTCCGCCGATGGCAAGTTCAGCTGGGAAGAGGTCGAATGCCTCGGGGCCTGCTCCAATGCGCCCATGGCGCAGATCGGCAAGGATTATTACGAGGATCTGACGGCGGAACGTCTGGGCGAGATCATCGATGAAATGGCCGCGGGCGACGTGCCTGTGCCGGGCCCGCAGAATGGCCGCTATGCGTCCGAACCCGCCGCCGGGTTGACCAGCCTGAAAGACCATGCCGAAGGCCGCCCCGAATACAACGCCTCTGCCGATCTGGCGGTGAGCATCGGCGACACGATCAAGCGCATCGACGGAACCGAAGTGCCCCTGACCACGCCATGGCAGGACAATGGCGTGGACGAGGATGCAGATGGCGTCGCCCCGCGCGACGATCTGATGGCCCCCTCGGGCCCCGACGGCGCACAGGGTGGCAGGACAGAGGCCGAAGCCCCCGCGCCGCGCGATGTGGGCGACAGTTCAGACAAATATTCCGAAGCCGAGGGCGAAGCGCCAAACGTCGAAGCCACCGGTCGCCCAGATGAAGGCAGCGTCGCACCGCCCGAAAAGAACACTGGTGTGGGGGCGGAATCCGGCCACCCCGCGCCTGAGGCGACCCCCTCGGCCAAGGACGCCGATCCCGGCACGAGGCCCGTGGCGCTGTCGACGGCGCGCGACGCCGGGGCGGATGACCTCAAGAAGATCAAGGGCATCGGTCCTAAAGTCGAAAAGACGCTGAACGACATGGGCATCTATCATTACGACCAGATCGCGGGCTGGAGCCCCGAAGAGGTCGCCTGGGTCGATCAGAACCTCAAGGGTTTCAAAGGGCGCGCGAGCCGTGATGCATGGGTGGCCCAAGCGGGCGGCCTCGTGTCCGGTTCGAAGGATAAATGAACAGGCGGTAGGAGAGACGGAAGCAAGCGCAGTACCACATCCACCGCCGCGACCTGAACCAAGGGGGACGACACGGACATGAATACATCATCCACGAAAGAGGCCTGCACCCGCCGGTGCTGGTGGACCGGCGCTGCCGTCGGCGTGATCGTTGCCATCCTATGTCTCATCGGGGGCTGGGGCTGGCTGGGTGCCATTCTTGTCGGCCTGATCCTCTGGGCGATCGTCGGTTTCGGCCTGTCCAAGGTCCTGTGTTCCGGCACGGAAGACGAAAACCCCTTCGGCAGCAGCGCCGAAGAGCGCCGCGCCGCCGCCCGGCAGCGCGACAGCGGGGCTGACATCGCCTCCGCCTCGCTCGCGGGTGGGGCAGGGGCCACTGTTGCCAGCCCCGATCCCCAGCCCGAGGCGGAGCCCAATGAAAGCGGCACGACCTCTGCCGTTGAATTCGTCGACGAAACGCCGGACCGTGCGGAGCCTGCCGCTTCGGCAGAGGAGTTGGATCAGGCAGCGCCCGTGGAAAGCCCCCCGGCAAAATCCGACGCCGCCGCGCCTGCGGGAAAGCCCGTCAATGGCGTGGTTCCCGACGCGGATGACGTGAAGGCAGAGAGCGACGCGCCCTTCAAGGTGCGCCCCTCCAAGCCGCTGCAGGGGCAGGCGGAACTGGCCGCCCGGAAGGGATCGTGGAAATACGATCCGGCGGCAGGTGGTGCCGCCACGGCTGCGCCCGTCGCGGATTCGACTGCAGAGGTTTCGGAGGAAATGCCCTCGGACGCTGATGGTGAGGGTAAGGCACCGGTCACATTGGACGCGCCGCGCGGCGGGTCTGCCGACGATCTGCAGCGCATCGGGGGTGTCGGCCCCAAGATGGAACAGACGCTCAACGATCTGGGCTTCTATCACTACGATCAGATTGCCGACTGGACGGAGGAGGAGATCGACTGGGTCGATTCCCGTCTGAGGTTCAAGGGCCGTATCCGCCGTGACGACTGGGTGGGTCAGGCCAGCGCGCTCGCCAAGGCCACTCAGGGCTGACACGACAGGCAATCGCGGTGGAAGACAGGAACGCAGACAGGGCGCTCGCGCGCAAGGGCCAGACGGCGGCCGCGGTAATCGCGGGCACCATGCTGCTGTGGCTCGCGGCCCAATGGGCCGCCCCCGCCATGGGGTTGCCCGGGCGCTATGCCTTCCTGTTCGATCTCGCCGCGCTCGCGGCCCTTTTCTGGGCCATGGTGGTGATTTTTCAGATGTGGCAGGCCCGGCGGGCCGGCCGAAAGACTTCCGGTCCCACGGGCCGAGACAACCGAGGGTAGCTTCATGCTTCAGGACCAAGACCGCATCTTCACCAATATCTACGGCATGGCCGACCGCAGCCTGAAGGGCGCGCAGCAGCGGGGCCATTGGGATGGTACCGCGGGCATCATCCAGAAAGGCCGCGACTGGATCGTGGATCAGATGAAGGCCTCCGGCCTGCGGGGCCGGGGTGGTGCTGGCTTCCCCACGGGTCTGAAATGGTCCTTCATGCCCAAGGAAAGCGACGGGCGGCCCGCCTATCTGGTGGTCAACGCCGACGAATCCGAACCGGGTACCTGCAAGGACCGCGAGATCATGCGCCATGATCCGCACACGCTGATCGAAGGCTGCCTCATCGCCTCTTTCGCGATGAACGCCCATGCGTGCTATATCTACATCCGCGGTGAATACATCCGCGAGCGCGAGGCGCTGCAGCGCGCTATCGACGAAGCCTATGACGCGGGCCTTCTGGGCAAGAACGCCGCCGGTTCCGGCTGGGATTTCGACCTCTATGTCGCCCATGGCGCGGGGGCCTATATCTGCGGCGAGGAAACCGCCCTGCTGGAATCGCTCGAAGGCAAGAAGGGCATGCCCCGGATGAAGCCGCCGTTCCCCGCCGGTGCGGGCCTTTATGGCTGCCCGACGACGGTGAACAACGTCGAATCCATCGCGGTGGTGCCAACGATCCTGCGTCGTGGCCCGGAATGGTTCGCAGGCTTCGGGCGCCCCAACAACGCGGGCACCAAGCTCTTTGCCATTTCAGGCCATGTAAACAACCCCTGCGTGGTCGAAGAGGCCATGTCGATCACCTTCGAGGAGCTGATCGAGACTCACTGTGGGGGCATCCGGGGCGGTTGGGACAACCTGAAGGCCGTGATCCCCGGCGGATCCTCCGTGCCGCTGATCCCCGGCAAGGACATGCGCGAAGCGATCATGGATTTCGACTACCTGCGCGAACAGCGTTCCGGGCTCGGCACTGCGGCTGTCATCGTGATGGATAATTCCACCGATATCATCAAGGCGATCTGGCGGTTGTCGAAATTCTACAAGCATGAATCCTGCGGTCAGTGCACCCCCTGCCGGGAAGGCACCGGCTGGATGATGCGCGTGATGGACCGCCTTGTGACCGGTGATGCGGAGCCCGAGGAAATCGACATGCTGCTGGACGTGACCAAGCAGGTCGAAGGCCACACGATCTGCGCACTTGGCGATGCGGCGGCATGGCCCATTCAGGGTCTCATCCGGCATTTCCGGGACGAGATCGAGGATCGCATCAAGCACAAGCGCACGGGCCGTGTCAGCGCGGTCGCGGCGGAGTGATCCGTGGCCGCGGCCGATCCCGCATCAGCCTCTGTCGGCGCCGCGTTTGAACTGGCGCTGACGGCCCATGGCGGCCAGACGGACCGCGCGGGGCAGCTCTATATCGGCCATGTGGCGCGGGTCACCGCGCGAATGACGGAGGACGCCGACCGGATCGTCGCGCTGTTGCACGACACGGTGGAGGATACCGACGTCACGCTGGAGCGCATCCGCGAGACCTTTGGCGACAGCACCGCGCGTTCGGTCGATTGCCTGACGCATCGGCCCGAGGAAAGCGTGGAAAGCTACATGGCGCGGGTCAATACCGATGCCTGCGCGCGCCGCGTGAAACAGGCCGATCTCGACGACAATGCCGATCCACGCCGCCTGCTGATGCTCGATGACAAGACACGTGACCGGCTCTTGCAGAAATACGCCAATATGCAGGCCCTGTTGCGCACCGATGACACGGGGCAGGACGCATGAACAGGCGCTGCCGCGCGGCCCTAGAGGCGCATCCGGTCAAACCGGTGCGTCTTGACCATTGGCGCGACAATGGCGATAGCGAAACCGCGCCCTGCCGGTCTGTCCGGACGGGGCATCGAAATATCGCGCGGTACCGCGCGGCCCCTCTATCGGAGTGATGCGATGACCCGGACAATCCTGATCGTGACCGCCCTTGCCCTGGCGGCGGGTTGCACCAGCGCCGAGGACCGGGTCCTGTTCGACGGCTATTACTTCCCCACCAAGGTCCGCAAGGTCGACGGCCAGCGCGACCACATCACGATCGAGGTCAGGGACGCCGCCCGATCCATCGAGGGCGCGCGCGAAGCGGGCCGTTACGCGGCGGTATCCTATTGCGTCGGCACCTATGGCTCTTCCGACATCCAGTGGATCGCGGGACCGGACACACTGCCCGAAAGGCTGCGGCTGGTGGACGGGTCCCTGCGGCTCGAAGGAATCTGCCCGCAGTGATGCGAAAGGCGACATATTGCCATCAGGCGCCTGCTATCGGGAGTGTTATTGTATTTCCGAAGGCCCAAACCCCATGTCCGACGGGGGGAACAGAACCCCGTCACATGAGGAGAGCGATATGAAACGCATGATGATCACCGCCGCCGTCGGACTGGCCCTGCTGGCAGCACCCGTTGCGGCAAAACCGCCCCTGCGCGACGTGCCCGCCATCGACGACGCGCTGCTGGACCTCGGCATCGCGGACCGTATCCGCAAGAACTGCCCCGACATCAGCGCCCGCATGCTGACCGCGATCGGCTATCTCTACGGGCTGAAGGACAAGGCCCGCGATCTGGGCTACTCCGACGCGGAGATCGAGGCCTATGTCGACAGCGATGCGGAAAAGGCGCGGATGAAGGCCCGCGGGGCTGCATTTTTCAAGGCGCGGGGGGTCGATACTTCGGACCCGCAAAGCTATTGTGCGCTCGGACGCGCAGAGATTCAAAAATCGAGCCGGATCGGTTCTCTATTGAAGGCGAAGTGAGCATATGAGCGACATCCGCAAGATCATCATCGACGGCAAGGAAGTCGAGGTCGAGGGCGCGATGACCCTGATCCAGGCGTGCGAGGAGGCGGGGGTCGAAATTCCCCGTTTCTGCTACCACGAACGTCTGTCGATCGCGGGCAACTGCCGGATGTGTCTTGTGGAAGTCGTCGGCGGGCCGCCCAAGCCCGCCGCTTCCTGCGCCATGCAGGTGCGTGACCTGCGGCCCGGCCCCGAAGGCCAGCCGCCGGTGGTGAAAACCAATTCCCCGATGGTCAAGAAGGCCCGCGAAGGGGTGATGGAATTCCTGCTCATCAACCACCCCTTGGATTGCCCGATCTGCGATCAGGGCGGTGAATGCGACCTGCAGGATCAG
>NZ_LWEX01000609.1 GCF_001634885.1 Sulfitobacter sp. HI0040
GATCCCCCCCACCATGAGCATCATCAGGATCATGAAACAGGCAAAAATCGTTACGGTGCCCTCCTCTGCCGCCGCGAAGCGGCGCAAGCGGGCCGCGCGCCGGTGGGGCGGGGCCGGTGGGGCGGACATTCTGTCTGCGATCATCGTTCACCTCTCGATCCCGGCACGGGATGCCGGGGCGGATTCGCGGGATTAACCTTGCTTGGGTATGCTCTCCAATCTTGGCGTTAGTGGGGCGTCACCAAGGCGGTGCCGGACGGGAGTGCGGCGTAAAGAGGCAACGAAACAGAGAAAAGCGCGACATCGTTTCCCGTTAGGAAACAGTGAATCAAACACGCTGTGGCAAACGGGGCGAAATCGGGCCGCAAGGGCCCGGGGCACGCGCCGGGCGCTTTACGGTCGCGCAATGTCTCCGCTGCGCTTAGGCTGGGGCCAGAAAGCGCCGGCACGAGTCGCAGCGTGGCTGCACACCGGCAAGACGAACCAACAGGAGAAACAGATGGATTCCACCAACGAGCCGAGTTTCCGCGACAGTGTCGACATCATGTTCAACCGGGCCGTCGCGCTGATGGACCTCGCCCCGGGTCTCGAAGAGAAGATCCGCGTCTGCAACGCGACCTATACCGTGCGTTTCGGCGTGCGCCTGCGCGGCCGCATCCAGACCTTCACGGGCTACCGCTCGGTCCATTCCGAACATATGGAACCGGTCAAGGGCGGGATCCGCTATTCGCTCAACGTGAACCAGAACGAGGTGGAGGCGCTGGCGGCGCTGATGACCTATAAATGCGCGCTGGTGGAGGCGCCCTTCGGCGGCTCCAAGGGCGGGCTCTGCATCGATCCGCGCGAATACGAGGAACACGAGCTTGAACTCATCACCCGGCGCTTCGCCTACGAGCTGATCAAGCGCGACATGATCAACCCGGCCCAGAACGTGCCCGCCCCCGACATGGGCACCGGCGAGCGCGAGATGGCCTGGATCGCGGATCAGTACAAACGCATGAACACCACCGACATCAACGGCGTGGCCTGCGTGACCGGCAAGCCCATCAACGCGGGCGGTATCCAGGGCCGGACGGAGGCGACGGGGCGCGGGGTGCAATACGCGCTACACGCCTTCTTCAACGACGAGAAGGGCATGGAGAAGGCGGGCCTTACCGGGACGCTGGAGGGCAAACGCGTGGTGGTGCAGGGCTTGGGCAACGTGGGGTATCACGCCGCCAAGTTCCTCAGCGAGGAAGACGGCTGCATCATCACCACCATCATCGAACGGGACGGCGCGCTGCACGATCCCGATGGCCTGAAGGTGGAGGCGGTGCACCAGTGGATCCAGAAGCACGGCACCGTGAAGGGCTTCCCCGGCGTGACCTGCGAACCCGACGGGGCGAAGCTGCTGGAAACGGAATGCGACATCCTGATCCCCGCAGCGCTCGAAGGGGTGATCAACATGGGCAACGCGAAACGCATCCAGGCCCCCCTGATCATCGAGGCCGCGAACGGCCCCGTCACGGCGGGTGCTGACGAGGTGCTGCGCAAGAAGGGCACGGTCATCGTGCCGGACATGTATGCCAACGCCGGCGGCGTGACCGTTTCCTATTTCGAATGGGTCAAGAACCTGAGCCACATCCGCTTTGGCCGGATGCAGCGCCGGGCCGAGGAATCGCGCCACCGGCTGGTGGTGGACGAACTGGAACGGCTGAGCGCCGACAAGGGGCTGGGCTGGACCCTGAGCCCGGACTTCAAGGAAAGATACCTACGTGGCGCGGGGGAGCTGGAACTGGTGCGCTCGGGTCTCGATGACACCATGCGCACCTCCTATACCTCCATGGCCGATGTCTGGCACGGGCGGGACGATGTGGATGATCTGCGCACCGCCGCCTACCTCGTATCGATCGGCAAGGTCGCGGCAAGCTACCGCGCCAAGGGGCTCTGACAGGGGCGGGCGGTGCCGTTGGCGCGCCGCCCCCTCCTTCCAGATGGTTCAAATCCCCGCCGGAGGCATCCGCCGGCTCCCTCAGCCGGTGCGCTCTCGGTCGGCACGGCCCGGCGTCTGCGAGCGAAAACAATGCGGAAACGACGAAGCCTGTCGGAAACCGGCCTGTCTGAGCGGTGCCGCATTGATACCGCTGGACGGGGAAGCTAGCCTTTCAGGGGCGAGGCGATGACGAGGGCATAAGATGCGGTTTTCCGGTTTGCGCGTTCTGCGCGAGGGGCTGACAGGCAACAAGGGCTGGGCGCCCCATTGGCGCGATGCCGAACCCAAGGCTCAGTATGACGCGATCATCATCGGCGGCGGCGGCCACGGGTTGTCCACCGCCTATTACCTTGCCCGCGAACACGGGCTGACCAATGTCGCGGTGCTGGAAAAGGGCTATCTGGGCGGCGGCAACGTCGGGCGCAACACGACGATCGTGCGGGCCAACTACTTCCTCGAAGGCAATTCGCAGTTCTATTCCCATTCGCTCAAGCTCTGGGAGGGGCTGGAGGAGGAATTGAACTACAACGTGATGCACAGCCAGCGCGGCCTGATCAACCTCTTCCACTCCGACGGGCAGCGCGACGCCTTCGCGCGCCGGGGCAACGCGATGATCAATCAGGGCGACGACGCGGTGCTGCTCGACCGCGAGGGGGTGCGCCGCTATCTGCCCTATCTCGATTTCGACAATGTGCGCTTTCCCGTCTACGGCGGGCTGCTGCATCCGCGCGGCGGCACCGCGCGCCACGATGCCGTGGCATGGGGCTATGCCCGGGGGGCCGACCGGCTGGGCGTCGATCTGATCCAGCGCTGCGAGGTCACCGGCATCGACATCGAGAACGGCGCGGTGCGCGGGGTCCAGACCACGCGCGGGGCCATTCGCGCGAAGAAGGTGGCCATCGTCACCGCCGGACGTTCCGGTCAGGTGGCGGCGATGGCGGGCATGCGCCTGCCCATCGAAAGCCATGTGTTGCAGGCCTTCGTGACCGAGGGGCTGAAACCCTGCATCGATCACGTGGTGAGCTTCGGCATGGGGCATTTCTATATCAGCCAGTCGGACAAGGGCGGGCTGGTCTTCGGCGGGGATCTGGATTTCTACGCCTCCTACGCGCAGCGCGGCAACCTGCCCATGGCCGAACATGTGATGGAGGCGGGCATGACGCTGATGCCGATGATCGGCAAGGCCAAGGTCCTGCGGTCCTGGGGCGGCATCATGGACATGACGCCCGACGGCTCGCCCATCATCGACAGGACGGAGACCGAGGGGCTCTTTGTCGATTGCGGCTGGTGCTATGGCGGGTTCAAGGCGGTGCCCGGATCGGGCTTTGCGCTGGCGCATCTGATGGCGACCGGGCGGCCCCATGCTTCGGCCGAGCGGTTCCGGCTGGACCGGTTCCGCACCGGGCGCGGCCTGATGGACGAGGAGGGGACGGGTGCCCAGCACAACCTGCATTGATCGGCGCATTCGCCGGAGCCTCCGGCGGGAGTATTTGCGAAAGGGTGAAGGGGCGGTCTGCGTCCGCTTCAGGAGGGAGAGGGCATGAGGATCGATTGTCCGAATTGCGGCACGCGCGACCGGCGCGAGTTCTATTATCAGGGTGCGGCGGTGGCGCTGGAGCGGCCCGCGCCCGACGCCGGGGCGGAGGTCTGGGACGCCTATCTGCACCTGCGCGAGAACCCGGCGGGGCGCACGCGCGACCTGTGGCAGCATGATGGCGGCTGCGGCGTCTGGTTGGTGGTGACGCGCGATACAGCGACCCATGAGATTTTCGAGGTGACCCGGGCCAGCGACGTGGCGGAGGGTGCCCGATGAGGATTTCCGGCAAGGGGCGGATCGACCGGTCGCGCCCGGTGAGTTTTCGCTTTGACGGCAACCGCTACGAGGGGTTCGAGGGCGATACCGTCGCCTCGGCCCTGCTGGCCAGCGGCGTGCGCCTGATGGGACGGTCCTTCAAGTATCATCGCCCGCGCGGCGTGCTGACCGCCGGGAGCGAGGAGCCCAATGCGTTGATCACCACCGGGCGCGGCGCCGGGCGCACGCCCAATGTGCGCGCCACGGTGCAGGAGGCCTATTCCGGGCTGGAGGCGCGGTCGCAGAACGCCTGGCCCTCGCTCGGTTTCGATGTGCTGGCGGTCAACGATCTTGCCGCGCCGTTCCTCGGGGCCGGGTTCTATTACAAGACCTTCATGTGGCCCCGGCGGTTCTGGGAAGCGGTTTATGAACCTGCGATCCGCCGGGCCGCTGGCCTGGGCGCGCTGAGCGGCGCGCATAACCCCGACCGCTATGAACGCGCCTTTGCCTTTTGCGACCTGCTGGTCATCGGCGCGGGCCCCACGGGGTTGATGGCGGCGCTGACAGCGGCGGAGGCGGGGGCAGATGTGATCCTCGCCGATGAGGATTTCCTGCCCGGCGGGCGGCTCAATGCCGAAACGGTGGAAGTGGACGGAAAGCCGGGCCATGAATGGGCGGCGGAGGTCGTGGCGCGCCTGCGGTCCATGGACAACGTGCGCGTGATGACCCGCACCACCGTGACCGGGGTCTACGACGGCGGCACCTATGGCGCGCTGGAGCGGGTGAACCTGCATCGCGGCGACCGGCCCGAGACCGCGCCGCTGGAATGTTTCTGGCGCATCGTTGCACGCCGGGCGGTGCTGGCCGCGGGCGGGCTGGAGCGGCCCATCGCCTTTCGCAACAACGACCGCCCGGGCATCATGATGGCCGGGGCGGTGCGCAGTTACCTCAACCGGTGGGGGGTCAGCCCGGGCCGGCGCGTCACCGTCTTCGGCAACAACGACGATGCCCATCGCACGGCACATGATCTGGCGGCGGCGGGGGTGCATGTGGCGGCGCTGATCGATGCCCGACCCGACATTGCATTGCCCGATGCGCCCTTTCCGGTCTATCGCGGCGCGCAGGTGTGCAATTCGGCGGGCCGCAAGGAGTTGGAGAGCATCACCCTGCAGTCGGCCAGCGGGATGCAGACCATCCAGACCGACTGCCTCGCCGTGTCGGGCGGCTGGAACCCGACGGTGCATCTGACCTGTCATCTGAACGGGCGCCCCGTCTGGCAGCCTGACATTCAGGCCTTTGTGCCCGATGCCGGGGCGGTGCCGGGGCTGAGGGCCGCCGGGGCCTGCAACGGCGTCTTTTCCACCCGGGCCTGTCTGGGCGCCGGGGCCGAGGCCGCGGCGGAGGCGCTGGAGGCTCTGGGCAAGAAGGGCGCGGGCCTGTCGGTGCCGGAGGCGGAGGACGCCGACTACGCGTTGTCGCCGCTTTGGGCCGTGGCGGGGCGGGGCCGGGCGTGGCTCGATTTTCAGAACGACGTGAGCGTGAAGGACATCAAGCAGGCGGCGGAGGAGAACTTCCGTTCCGTCGAGCATATGAAGCGCTACACCACGCAGGGCATGGCGACGGATCAGGGCAAGAACTCCAACGTCGCGGCATTGGCGGTGCTGGCGGACGCCACCGGGCGGGGCATCGCGGAGACGGGGATCACCACCTTCCGCCCGCCCTATGTGCCGGTCTCCATCGCCGCGATGGGCGCGGGCGCGCAGGGAAAGGGCTTTGCGCCCGAACGGTTCACCACCAGCCACGCCCAGAGCCGCCGCATGGGCGCGCCGATGATCGAGGCGGGGTTGTGGTATCGTCCGAGCTTCTTTCCGCGCAGCGGCGAGACGACATGGCGCCAGTCCTGCGACCGGGAGGTGGGCTTCGTGCGTAACGCCGTGGGGGTCTGCGATGTCTCCACCTTGGGCAAGATCGACATCAAGGGACCGGATGCGGCCAAGCTGCTGGATTTCGTCTATACCAACGTCTTCAGCACGCTGAAGGTGGGGCGCGTGCGCTATGGGCTGATGCTGCGCGAGGACGGGCATGTCCTGGACGACGGCACCTGCGCGCGGCTGGGCGAGACGCATTACGTGATGACCACCACCACCGCCGCGGCGGGCGCGGTGATGCGGCACCTCGAATTCGTGACCCAGTGCCTGCATCCCGAATGGGCCGTCGCCTTTACCTCTGTCACCGAGCATTGGGCGCAGTTCGCCGTGGCGGGGCCGGAATCGCGCAAACTGGTCAATGACCTCATGAAGGAGGAGATCGACGATGCGGGCTGGCCCTTCATGGCCTGCGGTGAGGTGGAGGTGATGGGTGCCGCGGGGCGGCTTTTTCGCATCAGCTTTTCGGGCGAACATGCCTATGAGATTGCGGTGCCCGCGCGCTATGGCGCGAGCCTGTTCCGTGAGCTGGTGTCGCGCGCCGAGGCGCTGGGCGGCGGGGCCTACGGGATGGAGGCGCTCAACGTGTTGCGGATCGAGAAGGGGCATATCACCCATTCGGAAATTCATGGCCGCACCACCGCCTTTGACATCGGCATGGAGCGCATGGTCTCCGACAAGAAGGATTGCATCGGCAAGACGATGGCTGAGCGGCCCGGCCTGCAGGACGAGGAGCGCGAGCGGCTGGTGGGCTTGCGCCCGGTCGGGGCGGTGAAGCAGTTGACCGCGGGCGCGCATCTTTTCGAGCGGGAGGCCGAAGCGGTGCGCGAGAACGATCAGGGCTATATCACCTCGGTCGCCTTCTCGCCCGATGTGGGCAGCTTCATCGGGCTGGGGTTCGTCAAAGGGGGGCCGGAGCGGATGGGCGAGGTGCTGAGGATGGTCGATCATCTACGCGAACTGGAGGCGGAGGTCGAAATCTGCTCCCCCGTTTTCGTCGATCCGGAAGGGGGGCGCACACGTGGCTAACCTGAAATCCAGAACCCCCTGCGGTGATCTGCTGCCCTTGGAGATTGGCAGCGCGAGGCTGGAGGAAACCGATCCGGGGCATCTGACCGTGCTGTCGGAACTTGGGCGGGAGGGGGCGCTGGCCGCCGCCCTGTCGCAGGCCCATGGGCTGGACTGGCCCAGGCCGGGGCGCGCCACGGGCAAGGAGGGCAACCGATGCCTGTGGTTCGGACACCGCGAGGTGCTGCTGGCGGGCCCCGCGCCGGATGCCGCATTGTCGGAAAAGGGCGCCGTGACGGATGTGACCGACGGCTGGGCCAGCGTGATCCTGTCGGGCCCGGGGGCGGAGGACGTGTTGGCGCGGCTTATCCCGGTGGACCTGCGGCGGCCGGCTTTCAAGATGGGGCACAGCGCGCGCAGCCTCTTGCAGCACATGCCGGTGTCGATCACCCGGATCGGGGCCGACCGGTTCCTGCTGCTGGCCTTCCGGTCCATGGCCACAACGCTGGTGCATGATCTGAAGCAGGCGATGGAGGTGGTGGCGACCCGGGCGTGAGGCCCGCACCCCTTGCTCTGCCTGCCGCTCTGGCGCAACCGGGGGTTTGCCACCCCCGGACCCCCGGCGAGTATTTATGAAAGGGTGAAGGTCCACCGCCGTCGCTGGACTCTGTGGACCCTGCGCCGGTATGATCGCCGCATGAGCCTGCCCCCCGGATTTCTCGACGAGTTGCGTGAGCGTTCCAGCCTGTCGCAGGTGGTGGGGCGCAAGGTGTCGTGGGACATGCGCAAATCCAACCAGGGCAAGGGCGACATGTGGGCGCCGTGCCCGTTTCATCAGGAAAAAAGCGCCTCTTTTCATGTAGATGACCGCAAGGGATTTTATTATTGCTTTGGCTGCCATGCCAAGGGCGATGCGATCTCCTTCGTGCGGGAGACCGAGAACGTTGGTTTCATGGAGGCCATCGAGATCCTCGCGCGGGAGGCGGGGATGGAAGTGCCGAAACAGGACCCGCGTGCGCAGGCGAAGGCCGACCGGCGCGATCTGCTGGCCGAGGTCATGGAACAGGCGGTGCGCTGGTATCGGCTGCAGCTTCAGACCGGAGCGGCGGCGGAGGCGCGGCGCTATCTCGAAGGGCGCGGGCTGCCGCGGGCGGCACAGGAACGCTGGGAGCTGGGCTTCGCGCCGGATGCCTGGCAGGGGCTGTGGGATCATCTGACGGGCAAGGGCGTGGCGGAGGACCTGATCCTAGGTGCGGGGCTGGCGAAGCCGTCGTCCAAGGGCGGGCGGCCCTATGACACGTTCCGCAACCGCATCATCTATCCGATCCGCGACGGCAGGGGCCGGGCCATCGCCTTTGGCGGGCGCGCGATGGACCCGGACGACAAGGCGAAATACCTCAACTCGCCGGAGACCGAGCTTTTCGACAAGGGGCGCAGCCTTTACAACATGCGCGCCGCGCGCACGGCGGCGGGGCAGGGCAGGACGTTGCTGGTGGCCGAGGGCTACATGGATGTGATCGCCCTGTCGGAGGCGGGCTTTGGCGCGGCGGTGGCGCCGCTGGGCACGGCGATTACCGAGACGCAGCTGCAATTGCTCTGGCGGATCGCCCCGGAGCCGGTGCTGATGCTGGATGGGGACGCGGCGGGCCAGCGTGCCGCGATGCGGGTGATCGATCTGGCGCTGCCGCTGCTGGAGGCCGGCCAGAGCCTGCGCTTTGCCGTGATGCCCGAGGGCAAGGACCCCGATGACCTGTTGCGCGCCGAAGGTGCCGCCGCGGTGCAGAAGCTGGTCGATGCCGCCCTGCCCATGGTCCAGCTTTTGTGGCGGCGCGAGACCGAGGGCCGCAGTTTCGACAGCCCCGAACGGAAGGCCGCGCTCGACAAGAGCCTGCGCGATGCGATCAAGACGATCCGCGACCCGTCGATCCGCAGCCACTACGGGCAGGAGATCAAGGACCTGCGCTGGCAGTTGTTCCGTCCCGCCCGGAAGGGGCAGGGGGCGGGGGGCAAGCGCGCCTTTGCCCCCGGTCGCCCCGGCGGCCGGGGCATGCCTGCGGGGCCGGTGGCGCCGATGCCCAGCACCAAGACCTCTGCGCTGGTGACCGCGACGCGGCCCGACAGCGGCGCGCATCTGCGCGAGGCCGTGATCCTTGCGGTGCTGGCGCGCTGCCCCGAACTCGCCGAGGAATTCGAGCCGGGGATCGAGGCGATGCGCTGTCAGGACCCCGACCATGCCCGGCTGCGCGATCTGATCCTGCGCCATGGCCACGCCGGCGAGGCGCTTCTGGCGGAGCGGATTGCCGGTGCACTGGGCGAGGACGCCCTTGAAAATCTGCTGGCGCAGCGCCATGTCGCGATCACACCCTGCATCCGCACACCCGGGGATACCGAACGCGCCCGGCTGACGGTGGCCGAGGAACTGGCCAAGCTCGAAGCGATGCGCGGGCTCGATGCCGAGATCGAGGAAGCGGCCGAGGATCTGACCGGCACGGCGGACGAGGGGGTGACATGGCGGCTGAGCGAAGCTGCCCGGGCCGCGGACCGCGCGGTGCGTGCCGGGCAGGAGGACAAGGCCGAATACGACATCGGAGACAACGGTGCGCGCATCAGCCGGGACGAGCGAAACGCGCTCGATGCGCTTCTGGGAACGATCCGCTTTTCCAAGTCGGGCGAGAGTTGATCAAATCAACGTTTGCACAGCGTGACCTTTTGGCCCAAGCGGTTAAATAAAATTAAGGGGACCGGGTTTAAGAATCACCCGGCACCCCCCATGATTCGGAAATTCGAATCACCCCACATGTGATTCGCGCCTGCGCGCTGAAGGAGGACGAGATGGCTGCCAAAGATGCCAATGAAGACGCCAAGACCGACGACGGTGAAGCGGGCCACTCCCTCGACATGAGCCAGGCCGCCGTCAAGAAGATGATCGGCGAGGCCCGGGAAAAGGGATATATCACCTACGATCAGCTCAACACGGTGCTGCCGCCCGATCAGGTGAGCTCCGAACAGATCGAGGACGTGATGTCGATGCTGTCCGAAATGGGCATCAACATCATCGAGGATGAAGAGGCCGAGGAGGAGGAACAGAAGGGTTCCACCGAGCTGACGACGACCGACAGCAACAAGGAAGTCGCGCTTTCCTCGGGCACGACCGAAAAGCTCGACCGGACGGATGACCCGGTGCGCATGTACCTGCGCGAGATGGGCAGCGTCGAACTGCTGAGCCGGGAGGGCGAGATCGCCATCGCCAAGCGGATCGAGGCCGGGCGCAACACCATGATCGCGGGTCTGTGCGAAAGCCCGCTGACCTTTCAGGCCATCACCATCTGGCGCGACGAACTGCTGTCAGAGGACATCCTGCTGCGCGATGTGATCGATCTGGAGGCGACCTTCGGCAACCAGCTGGGCGACGAAGAGGAAAGCGCCCCCGTTGTCGCCCCCGGCGCCACGGCGGAAAGCAAGCCTTCGGAGGACAAGGCCGAGCTCGACGCCGACGGCAACCCGATCTCCACCGAGGATGACGACGACGAGGACGAACAGGCCAACATGAGCCTTGCGGCCATGGAAGCCGCCCTGAAGCCGCAGGTTCTCGAGGCGCTGGACATCATCGCGGACGATTACGCCAAGCTGAGCGAGATGCAGGACAGCCGTATTTCGGCCACGCTGAACGAAGACGGCACCTTTTCGCAGACCGATGAGGACACGTACCAGAAGCTGCGGTCGGAGATCGTGCTGCTGGTGAACGAGCTTCACCTGCACAACAACCGTATCGAAGCGTTGATCGACCAGCTTTACGGCATCAACCGCCGGATCATGCAGATCGACAGCGCCATGGTGAAGCTGGCCGATCAGGCCCGCATCAACCGCAAGGAATTCGTCGACGAATACCGCGGCTACGAGCTTGATCCCAACTGGATGGAGCGGATGGCCGAGAAGTCGGGCCGGGGCTGGCAGATGTTCATCGAACGCTCCTCCGACAAGGTGGACGAGTTGCGCACCGACATGGCGCAGGTCGGTCAGTATGTCGGGCTCGACATCTCGGAATTCCGCCGCATCGTGCAACAGGTCCAGAAGGGCGAGAAGGAGGCCCGTCAGGCCAAGAAGGAAATGGTCGAGGCGAACCTGCGGCTCGTGATTTCCATCGCCAAGAAGTACACGAACCGCGGGTTGCAATTCCTTGATTTGATTCAGGAAGGTAACATCGGCCTGATGAAGGCGGTTGACAAGTTCGAGTATCGCCGCGGCTACAAGTTCTCCACCTATGCGACATGGTGGATCCGGCAGGCGATCACCCGGTCGATCGCGGATCAGGCGCGGACCATCCGTATCCCCGTGCATATGATCGAGACGATCAACAAGCTGGTCCGCACGGGCCGCCAGATGCTGCATGAGATCGGCCGCGAACCCACGCCCGAGGAACTGGCCGAAAAGCTGCAGATGCCGCTGGAAAAGGTTCGCAAGGTGATGAAGATCGCCAAGGAGCCTATCTCTCTCGAAACGCCCATCGGCGACGAGGAAGACAGCCAGCTTGGCGATTTCATCGAGGACAAGAACGCGGTTCTGCCGCTGGACAGCGCCATTCAGGAAAACCTGAAGGAAACCACGACACGGGTTCTCGCCAGCCTCACCCCGCGTGAGGAACGCGTGCTGCGGATGCGCTTCGGCATCGGCATGAACACCGATCACACGCTCGAAGAGGTGGGCCAGCAGTTCAGCGTGACGCGCGAACGTATCCGCCAGATCGAGGCGAAGGCGCTGCGCAAGCTGAAGCACCCCAGCCGGTCGCGCAAGCTGCGCTCCTTCCTCGACCAGTGATCCCGGCCCGCCGGGACTGACCTTGCAGCGGCCGCCACGGGGAACCGGGCGGCCGTTTTGCCTCTGCCCCGGGGCGGGCTATGTTGTGTTCCCCCATCCAAAGGAAACCGCCATGCGCCGCGCCGTCATTTTCGCCGCCGTTCTGGCCAGCCTGCCGCTGCAGGCCGCCACCCAGCAGCCCGCCTATCGGGCGGTCAACTGGCTGATCGTCGTGCCGGTTACGGCAAGCAGTTTCGAGGTGCTGGAGGACTACGGCGAAGGCGCGCGGGGCATGTGGTGCGCCGCCGGGGATTACGCGCGCAACCGCATCGGCGTTCCGGTGCGGGCGCAGCTTTACCTCAAGGGCGCGCGCGGCCCGTCGCGGACCGTGCCGGGCCGCACGGCGGTTCTGTTCACGCTGGACCCGGACACGCTGGACCGGCCGCCGCGCTCCTCCTATTCGCTGTCGATGCGGGAGGTCGGGCAGAAACGCTCCGTCGCGCAATCCTATCAGCTCTGTACCGAAGAGCTATTTGACATCGACGATCTTTAACCGCGGGCGAACCTGCCCGAAGGATTGCGGCGCCCGCGCGTTCGGGCGACATTGGCGGCATGCAAACCACATTCGAAATCGCGACCCGGGGCGCCGGGCTTTATGAATTCACGCCGCAGCCCGCCCGCTGGCTGGGCGGGGCGGGGGACGGGCTGCTCACGCTGTTCCTGCGCCACACCTCTGCCTCGCTCCTGATACAGGAGAACGCGGACCCGGATGTGCAGCGCGACCTGAGGGCCTATTTCGACCGGCTGGTGCCGCCCTCCGACGATGCGTCGATGTCCTATCTGCGCCACATCGCCGAGGGGCCGGACGATATGCCGGCCCATATCAAGGCGGCGATGATGCCCGTTTCGCTTGCCATTCCGGTGCAGGGCGGGCGGATGCTTCTGGGCACATGGCAGGGGATATACCTCTTTGAGCACCGCAGCGCGCCCCACACCCGCCGGGTCGCGGCCCACTTCAGCGCGGACCGCTAGGGGCGCGTCAATCCACCGGCATCAGGTGGATTTCGCGGATGGCGGCATGGGCGGGCGCCTCAAGCGCGTGCATCACCGCTTGGGCCACGTCATCGGGCTGCAACTTGTCGGGCTTGGGTTCGTCGAAAAAGCCCGTGTCGACCATACCGGGGGAGACGACCATGCAGCGCCCGCCCCATTCGGCCATCTCGTCGGCGAGGTTGCCGGCGAAACCGTGAATGAACCATTTCGTCGCGCTGTAGATCGAGCCCTTGATGTGCCGACGCCCCGCGGCGGAGCCCGTGACCACGTATTGGCCCGTGGTCTTGCGCAGATGGGGAATGGCGGCATGGGCGGTATAGAGCGCGCCCATGATGTTGAGGTCGACCATCGCCCGCCAATCCTCCGGATCGCCCTTTTCGGTGCCTGCGGGCTGCGTGCCGCGCCCGGCATTGGCGAAGGCGGCATCGAGCTGGCCGTATCTTTCTACCAGCTGCGCGATGGCGTCGGCCTGCGCCTGCCGGTCGGTGGCGTCGCCTTCCAGCACCAGCGCGGCATCGCCGATGTCTTCCGCAAGATCGCGCAGCTTGTCGCCGCTGCGCGCAAAAAGGCCCACGTTCCAGCCCGCCTTGGCCGCCGCGCGGGCGGTGGCGGCACCGATGCCGCTGGAGGCGCCCGTGATGAACAACGTCTTTGCCATGGTCTTTCCTTTCAATTCAGTCGGGGCCCAACGCCCCAGACGGGCTTGAGGTCCGGCGCCTACATCTAGCGAAGCATTTGAGTACTACCCAAAACTTCGGTGTTGGCCTATAAGTGTAGGCAAGTGGGCGCTACGCCCCACAACAGAGGCAGATTTCGATCAAGACAGAGAAGGGGGACAGGCGATGCGCTGCCCGTTTTGCGGAAACATCGACACCCAGGTCAAGGACAGTCGCCCCGCCGAAGATCACGTTTCTATCCGGCGGCGCCGGTTCTGTCCCGCCTGTGGCGGTCGCTTCACCACCTATGAACGGGTGCAGCTCCGCGATCTGGTGGTGATCAAATCCTCCGGCAAGCGGGAGGATTTCGACCGCGACAAACTGGAACGGTCCATCCGCATTTCCATGCAGAAGCGCCCCATCGATCCCGAGCGGATCGATCAGATGATCAGCGGCATCGTGCGGCGGCTGGAAAGCATGGGCGAGACCGACATCAACTCCAAGCAGATCGGCGAGATCGTGATGGAGGCCCTGGCCCGGATCGACACGGTGGCCTATGTCCGCTTTGCCAGCGTCTACAAGAATTTCCAGGCCGCCGACGATTTCGACAAGTTCGTGCAGGAGCTTCGCCCGAACGCCCCGCCCGAAGAGTGAACGACGCCCGCTTCATGGCCACGGCGCTGACGCTGGGCGGACGGGGGCAGGGGCAGGTCTGGCCCAACCCCGCGGTCGGCTGCGTCATCGTGCAAGAGGGCCGGATCATAGGCCGCGGCTGGACCCAGCCGGGCGGGCGCCCCCATGCGGAGACCGAGGCGCTGGCCCGCGCGGGCACGGCGGCGCGCGGGGCCACCGCTTACGTCACGCTGGAACCCTGTGCCCATCACGGGCGTACGCCGCCCTGCGCACAGGCGCTCATCGATGCGGGCGTGGCCCGCGTGGTCGTGGCCACCACCGACAGCGATCCGCGCGTGGCGGGGCGGGGCATCGCCATGCTGCAGGCCGCGGGGATCGAGGTTACCACCGGCGTGGGGGAGGCTGAGGCGCGGCAGGACCACATGGGTTTCTTTTCGCGCATCGACCGGGGGCGCCCGGCGCTGACCCTGAAGCTCGCCCAAAGCTTTGACGGCCGCATCGCCACCCCGACGGGAGAGAGCAAATGGATCACCGGGTCGGCGGCGCGGCGGCTGACCCATGCCATGCGCGCACGCCACGATGCGGTGATGGTGGGGGCGGGCACCGTCCGGGCGGATGACCCGGCGCTGACGGTGCGCGATATGGGCGCCAAACGACAGCCCGCCCGCATCGTTGTGTCGGACCGGCTGGACCTGCCGCTCATGAGCCAGCTTGCACGAACGGCGGCGGAAGTGCCGGTGTTCCTGTGTCACGGGCCGGGGGTGGACACAGCGCTGCGCGAGACCTGGCGCGGCTTGGGCGCGCGGCTGATCGAATGCCGCCGGGCCCGGGGCCGCATCGATGTGGTGAACATGATGGAGCGGCTTGCCGGGGAAGGGCTCAACCGCGTCTTCTGCGAAGGCGGCGGCGCACTGGCCGCCTCGCTTCTCGGGGCGGATCTGGTCGATGAACTGGTGGGGTTCGGCGCGGGTCTGGTGCTGGGGGCGGACGGGCGGCCCGGCGTGGGCCCGCTCGGCCTGCAACGCCTCGCGGCGGCACCGCGTTTCACGCTGCAGCGTACAGCAAGGATCGGGGAAGACGTGCTGCACGTCTGGCGGCGCGTGGCGCAGCCCGGGGAATGAGTATTTGTGAAAGGGTGAAGGGGGTGCGCGGATTCCCCCTTCACCCTTTTCCAAACACTCAAATTCCAACGCTTCTCCCGGGCGGCACCGGACAGATCAGCCCCGGGGGCGGCGCCAGAGGTGCGCGCGGCTGGCGAGCAGGCCCTGCGCCTTCGACAGGACACGGTTTACCGGCCCGCGCCGTGGCGCATCGCCTGACATCAGCCTGTCGATCACCACCTCGACCGGGCAGGGCAGGCCGGTTTGCGGATCGATGTAGCGCGGGTAGTCCACCAGCGTCGCGTGGACGAGACCCGCGAGCGCGGGGCGCGCCCGGCGCCGGGGCGGCACGTCGCCCAGATCCTGCGTGAGCCCCCAACCGGCATAGAAGGGCACGCCCAGCGTAGTGACGGGCAGGCCGCGCAGCAGCGCCTCGAACCCCAGGAGGCTGGTCATGGTCCAGACTTCGTCGGCCTCGCCCAGCAGTCTCGCCGGGTCCGCCTGGGCCAGCACCACGTCGGTCAGTTGCGCGAGATCCGCCGGTGGGACGGTGCCGCTGCGAAGCCCTGCCTCCACATCCGGGTGGGGTTTGTAGGCGATGAAAGCCTCGGGTCGGGCGGCGCGGGCGGCCTCCAGCAGGGCGAGATTGGTTCGGACCTCTGCCGTTCCGCAGAGGATCGATGCGTCATCCTCGACCTGGCCGGGGACGAGCAGGCGGGGGCGGCCCGGGGGGGTGTCTGCCGGAAAGCCCTCGCCCTGTGCATCGAGGTTGTATTTGCTGAGTTTGCCTCTTCGCAGCCGGTCGATGATGGCCTCGGCCCGCGCCTGTTGGTCGGGCCGCAACTCGGCCCGCGCCGCGATTAGCTGTTCCAGCCTGCTGGGGCGGGCGGGATCGTAGTAGATGCCCAGATCGTCGCAGACCAGCGACAGGGGCGGCACGAGGGCGGCCCCCAGCCCGCGTGAGCGCAGGAAGCCGTCCTCCACCCGGACGGTTTCGCGGTCTTCCGCGTCGGCCTTGCCGGCCCAGACCATGCGCCGCCGTCCCGTTCTTTGGGCAATGGTCGCCGCGCGGGCGGGATCGTCGGCAAAGCGGACGGGCCTCACCTGACCGAAGAAGCCCTGCAGGGGGCGGCGTTTCCACAGGCGCATGCCGGAGGCGACCCAGCCTTGCCGGTCCTCCCGCCAAGCGCGAGCCTGTGCCGCGAGCGCCTCCATCGCGGTTTCAAGCTGGCAGAGCCGGTCGCGGTGCGGGTCGTACCATGTGGGGTAGAGGATCATCGCGGCGGCGAAGAGTTGCGCGCGGGTCAGTTTGCGCTGGCGGCGCTGAACGGGGAATTCGTCCTCCGTCAGGCCCCAACCGGCGTAGAAGGGCTGGCCGAAGACGCGGGGGCGGTGGCCTGCGAAGATCGCCTCGAACCCCAGTTGGGAGGAGACGGTGTAGACGCCCACCGCGCCTTCGAGCAGGCTCCATGGGCTGACCGGACCCGAAAGCAGGGTGACGCGGTCGCTGGTATCTTGCGCGTCGAAGTGCCCGGCCCGGTGGCCCGCGCGCGTTTCGGGGTGAGTCTTGATCACGATGCGCGCGCCGGGGTGTTCCTGCTGGGCATAGACCAGCATTTCGAGAAAGCGCGCCCGGTCCGCGCCTGACGCGGTGACGGAGGCGTCGCCCCGGGTCTGGTCGATCACGAGGACATAGCCCGGTTCCGGCACCGGGTGGGCGGGGTCGAAACCGCTGTATTTGCTCAGATGCGCCTCGCGCAGGCGGGCGATGGCGGCGCGGGCGCGGTTGAGAAGCGCGGTATCGTCGAGCGGATGTTCCGTGAGCAGGGTCTCAAGGTCCGAGGGCCGCGCCGGATCGAAGTGATTGCCCCGGCTGTCGATCAGCAGGCCCAGCGGTGGCTCGCCTGCGCGACCGGGGTGGAGCGAGCGCAGCATCGCGTCCTCGACGAAGACGAGCGGCACGTCGCGCCGTGCTGCCACCCGCCGCCCCCGGTGGGCGGTGGGGGAATTGCCCCAGACGGCGACGGCATCCCCCGGCCCCGGCAGGCCGAGGTGCAGCGAATGGCCCGAAAGCTGCAGGATGCGCCGCACCCGCCGGTTGGTCACGAAACCGCCGTTGTAGACGAAAAGCCGCCGGGTCCTTTCGGAACCGGCGGCGGGGGTGTCGTGGATGTCAGGCCCGGGGCCCATGCGGTCGCGTCAGCCCGAAGTGAGGGTTGCCAGCGAGGAGGCGGAGCCCGCGGTGCCCGTGATGGCGGAGATCACCTTGCTCCACTGGGTGAAGGGGGCTTCGGTCACGTAGAGCGTATCGCCGTCGCGGATCACGAAGTCGCGGGCCATGAACATGCCGTTAGGCTGGGTGAGGTCGAGCACATAGACCATGCGCTGCGCGCCCAGCAGATCCTGCCGGCCCAGCACCTGTTCGGCCACTTCCTCGGGTTCGTTGCGGAAGATGAAGACGCCGGTGGGATCGGCGCTGAGCGGGTTCAGGCCGCCGACCTGCGCGATGCCTTCCAGCGCCGAGAGGTTCTGCGATTCGAAGGGCACCTGTGCCTGCCCGCCTGTCGCGCCGAGTGCTGTGAAGGAGCGCGAGTCCTCCTCCACGAGGATCTGGTCGCCGCCGCGCAGCGCGATGTCGAGTTCGGGGTGATCGTAGAGGTCTTCGAACCAGATCTTGTCGCGCATGTTGCCGCGTACCACGGTGACCTGCGCGATTGCCGGTTCGATCGTCACGCCGCCCGCGCGCGCCAGCATGGTGCCCAGCGTCCGGGTCGGGCGTTCGATGGCATAGACGCCCTGCGCCCCCACGGCCCCGATGAGCGAGACGGTGGCCCCGTCACCGGCCATGCGGCGCACCTGCACCTGCGGATCGGGCGTCTGTTCGGCGAGCTTGTTGGTGATGATGCGGCGGATCGCTTCGGGCGAGTTGCCCGCCGCCCTGATCCGGCCCGCGTAGGGCACGAAGATGAAGCCGTTGCCGTCGACCTGTATCTCTTCAAGGATGGTGGCCGCACCGGTATCCCCAGCGAGCAGCCCGTCATCCACGTTTTCCCAGATCGTCAGGCCCAGGATGTCGCCCGCGCGTATCGTGTCGGAGCCGATCTGGCCTGCGTTCTTGAACGCGGGCGAGAAGCCGAGCGCCGGGGTGATGGCGGTGGCGCGGGTGACGCGGTCGTTCACCGCGACGATGAAGGCATCGCCTTCCTTTTGCACGGAACCAGAGTAGATTTGCCGCTTGTTCGGGCCCACCTGGGGCAAGCCGCAAGCGGATAGGACGGACAACGCCGCGATGAAAGCGACGGGACGTGCCCAGCGGAAATGTACGAAATTCACTGCCCGGTCTCCTCGACCTGTTTTATTCTGCCTCGTATTCGCCGGTTTTTTCGACGTAATTTCCCGAAAGCTACTGCAGAACGGGGGACAAATCTACTGTGAGGGCGGTGCCGGGTCAGGTGACGACGCGCAACTGTTGCCGAGGTGCCGCGGTGCCGAGGCTGAGCGCTTCATAGGGATCTTCGGGCGCCAGCATCATGTCGACCACCTGCCGCATGAGCTGTGTGCGCCCGCGCGCGGAATAGAAGCCCCCCGGCACCTGCGAGGTTTCGAGCAGGTAGCGGCGGTAATCCTTGTAGGCGCGGTTGTCGGGCCGGGTGGCCCCGGCGAAGAATTCCGGCAGGGGCTGTTCGGAGACGAATTCGGGCTGGTTGTAGACCGCCCGCCCGAAGACCCGCAGCGGGATCCCGCGCCACAGGACCTGTTGCCCGGCGGTCGAATTCACCGTGACGGCGCTGCGCGCATCGTTGAGCAACTGCGCAAGCTTGCCGCCACGGACGTAGTGCACCCGCGCCGCCACATTATGCAGCCGGGCGAGGCGGCGTATTTCGCCGCGCAGGGGCACGCGGCCGTCCTCCAGCGGGTGGGCCTTGACCACGAGGTGGTGATGCTGGGGCGCGCCGCGGGCGAAACCTTCGATCACCAGTTCGAGGAAATCCGACATCGTGTCGAAGGGGGAATGCATCTGGAACGCGCTGTCATGTTCCAGTTGCAGCAGCGCGAGGTGATAGGGGAACCCCCCCAGCCTGATCCGCAGGGTGGAGGCCAGCCGGTCCAGTGCCAGTGCGGGCATCAGCAGCAGCCGCTTGACGTAGAGCTGAAACTCCTTCGTGACCGGCAGGCTGCGGTGCGGGCGGAAGTTGCGGTAATCGCCGTTCCGGAACATGACGAACCAGTGATAGAGCGCGCCGTAGAAGATATGGTGGCGCATGTCGCCCCAGTGGCCTGGGGGCAGGGGGGCCTCCATGTCGGACTGGGCGAGCGCCTGTTGCATCTGGGCGATGTCCATGTCCATCAGGCGCGAATTGCCGTTCGATCCGCCCCGTTCGTAGGTGATCCAATAGGGGCGCATGTAGCCTTCTTCGAAGACATGCACGGTGAGCCCCCGGGCCTTGGCCAGCGCGACCGCCTCGGCGTGGACGGGGCGCGTATCGCCGTAGAGCACCACGTCGGTCACGCCCTTTTCCGTCACGATACCGTCGAAGGTTTCGGGCCAGTCCTCCACCGTGCCGCGATAGGGCATGTAGCTTGCGGGGTGGAACCAGAAGGCGCGGTCGCCCGCGTTGAAGCCCACGCGCCAGACATCCGCCCCCGCCAGCCGCAGCATCTTGCCCAGCCGGTTGAAGAAGGGCCCGTGCGGACCCTGAAGGAACAGAAAGACCCGGTGTTCCGGGGATGGGGGTGTCATGGTGGTCCTCGGATAGCGTCGATGGGCCGAATGAACCATAGGATAGGGGCAGAAATGTGGCTCTGCACGCCCCTTGCCTCAGGGCGGCGCGGGGGGTACGCAGACCGCAGCACCGAAAGGAACCCTATATGTTCACCGGCATCATCACCGACATCGGCACCGTGCTCTCCGCCCGGCAGGAAGGCGACCTGCGCGCGCGGATCGCCACGGGCTACGACACCTCGGGCATCGACATGGGGGCATCGATCGCCAGCGACGGCATCTGCCTCACGGTCGTGGACCTCGGCCCCGACTGGTACGAGGTGCAGATCAGCGCGGAGACGGTGGCGAAAACCAACGTGGCAGGCCGCTGGAGCGAGGGAAGGCGGCTCAACCTCGAACGGGCGCTGCGCGTGGGCGACGAGTTGGGCGGGCATATCGTGTCGGGCCATGTTGACGGCGTGGCCGAGGTGGTGGCCCTGCGCGAGGAAGGCGACAGCACGCGGTTCACGCTGCGCGCCCCTGACGCGCTGGCCCGCTTTATCGCGCCCAAGGGATCGGTGGCGCTGAACGGCACCTCGCTGACGGTCAACGAGGTGGATGGCAGCACCTTCGGCGTCAACATCATCCCCCATACCAAGGAAGCCACCACATGGGGCGAGGTGGCGGAGGGTGATCGCATCAACCTCGAGATCGACACGCTGGCCCGCTACGTGGCCCGGCTGGCGGAGACCGCTTGAAACCCCGCGTCCTCGCTTCCCATGAGGATCCGAACGGCACCACCTGCGTCGACATTCTGGCCTTCCCCGACGGGCGCTTCGGCTATGCGATGTTCCGGCGCGATCCGGAAGACGGGCATGGCTGGCGGAAGACGGGCGCGCCCGAGGGTCCCCGTTTCGCCACCCGGGCCGAGGCCGAGCAGGCGGCGCGTGACCTCGCGCCCTGGGTCTAACCCGCTCTGGCTTTCCCGCATGTGCTGCGGTATCCAGCGCCCAAATCCGCCAGAGGGATGCCGACCATGAACTTTGAAACGCCCGGACCCGTCGAGGAAGGCCTGTCACAGGCGATTGCCCCCATCGAAGAGATCATCGAGGACGCGCGCGCGGGGCGCATGTTCATCCTCGTGGATCACGAGGACCGCGAGAACGAGGGCGATCTGGTGATCCCCGCGCAATTCGCCGACGCGCAGGCGATCAACTTCATGGCCACCCACGGGCGCGGGCTGATCTGCCTGCCGATGACGGCGGAGCGGATCGACCACCTCGGCCTGCCGATGATGGCGGTGAACAATTCCTCGCGGCACGAGACCGCCTTTACCGTCAGCATCGAGGCCCGCGAAGGCGTGAGCACCGGCATCTCTGCCGCCGACCGCGCCCTGACCGTGGGCGTCGCCATCAGCGAACAGGCAGGCCCTGCGGATATCGCGACGCCGGGCCATGTCTTTCCGCTGCGCGCGCGTGACGGCGGCGTGCTGGTGCGCGCGGGCCACACGGAGGCTGCGGTGGATATCTCGCGGCTGGCGGGGCTGAACCCCTCCGGCGTGATCTGCGAGATCATGAAGGAAGACGGCACCATGGCGCGGCTGCCGGACCTCGTGGAATTCGGCAAGCAGCACGGGCTGAAAATCGGCACGATCAGCGACCTGATCGCCTATCGGCACAAGCATGACAACCTGCTGACGGAACGCGATGCGCGCCCCGTCACCTCCGCCTACGGGGGGGAGTGGATGATGCGCATCTTCTCCGACCAGATCACTGGCACCGATCACGTGGTGCTGACCAAGGGTGACGTGACCACGCCGGAGCCGGTGCTGATCCGGACCCATGCGGTCAACGCGCTGGAGGATATCCTCGGCCTCGGGCCCACCCCGGCGGATGAATTGCCCGAAGCCATGCGGATCATCGCCGCCGAAGGGCGGGGCGCGGTGATCCTGTTCCGTGATCCCTTCCCGCGCCTGCGGCTCGACGAGGATGAGGACGAGGCGCCGCGCATCGTCAAGCGGACGGGGCTGGGGGCGCAGATATTGTCCTCCATGGGGCTGCACGAGCTGATCCTGCTGACGGACAACCCCGATACCCGTTACCTGGGCCTTGATGCCTATGCGCTGTCGATCGTGGGCACCCGCCCGATCACCCGAAAGGATTGAACCATGGCCGGAACCGAAACCCACACCGTCCTTCCCCGCCCGGAGTTCGACCGGCCCGTGAAAGTGCTCATCGTGGTCTCGCCCTATTACAGCGATATCGCCGAGGGGCTGCTGAAAGGCGCGCGGGCGGAACTGGAGGCCGCCGGCGCCACCCACGAGACGATCGAAATGCCCGGCGCGCTGGAGATCCCCACCGCCATCGGCATTTCCGACCGGCGGACGCATTTCGACGGCTACGTGGCGCTGGGCTGCGTGATCCGGGGCGAGACGACGCACTATGAGACCGTCTGCAACGACAGCAGCCGGGCGCTGCAGCTTCTGGGGCTGCAGGGGCTGTGCATCGGCAACGGGATCCTGACGGTAGAGAACCGCAAACAGGCCGAAGTCCGCGCGGATCCCGAAGGCCAGAACAAGGGCGGCGGGGCTGCCGCAGCGGCCTTGCATCTCATTGCGCTGGGCCGTAAGTGGGGCGCCCAGACCAAGGGTATCGGGTTCAAGCCGCTGGGGCAGGACACCGTTCTTGCCCAGGGATCAGACGGACAAGAGATCACATGACAGGCACCGCTCCGGGATTGTCCGGAAACCAGAAGCGCAAGATGAAATCGGCGGCGCGGCTCTATGCCGTGCAGGCGCTGTTCCAGATGGAACATTCGTCGCAGACCGTCGAACGGGTGCGCCGCGAATTCCTCGACCATCGCTTCGGCGCGACCTACGACGGTGAGGAGATGCTGGATGGCGACATCACGCTGTTCGCGCGCCTGCTGGAAGACGCGGTGAACTATCAGGCGCCGATCGACCAGATGACCGACCGGGCGCTGGTGGCGAAATGGCCCATTGCCCGGATCGACCCGACCCTGCGCGCGCTCTTTCGCGCGGCGGGGGCCGAACTGCGCGATACGGGCACGCCGCCCCGGGTGGTGATCTCCGAATATCTCGACGTGGCGCGCGCGTTCTTTCCCGACGGCAAGGAAGCCAGCTTCGTCAACGCGGTGCTGGACCATATGGCGCGCGAAGCCCGGCCGGAAGCGTTCTAGGACGCGCTGACCGCGCTCTCTTCACCCTTTTGCAAATACTCAAATCCCGCCCGCGCCACGGGCGGAGCGGATCTTTGCAGTCCGAAAGCGGGGGAGTGTGACGGGAACCACGCCTGCCGGTCGGTATTTATTCCCGAGGACCTGTATGTACAGGTGGGCGCCGGGTAATCGAACCAGGGCTCGACCAGAGCCAGCTCCCTCGGATTTGCTTAAGGCCACTGGAATGTAACGTCTCACGAACAGGGCAGAACCCGTCACGGACCCTAGGTAGGGCCGCGCCGACCCGCCGACAAGGGGTCAGTTGCCCGCCTCTTCCGTTTCCGTGACGAGCCTGTAGCGGCTCAGCTCCTCCGGCAGCAGGACATAGATTTCATCCGGCGGGGTCGCCAGCGCATGGCGCATGACCAGCGGGTCTATTCCCATCTCGTCGAGATAGCCCATCACCTCGCCCTGGCCGCGCTGGATGTCCTCCACGGCGACGAAGGCGGGCAGCAGCGTGCTTTCGCCGAAATAATGCTGATGCACCCCGACGGAGGCGCTGTCGGGCACGTGCCGCTCCGTCCCGGCGGCCAGCAGGTAGGGGCAGGCTGAATAGCAGATGTCGCCGTCGCGCAGGGCGGTGGCGATGCCGCCCCGGCGCAGGTAGCGGCCAAGGTCGAGCGCATCGCCGACCGAGCCGCCCGGTGAATTGAGGTAGACGCGGGAGGGCGCAGGCTCCAGCGCCTCCAGTTGCTTGACGATCCGTTCCGCGTCGCCCGCCTCGATGGCGCCTTCCAGCAGGGCCGCGGCGCCGGCCTCCACCGGGGTCAGTATCAGCCGGTCGGGCAGGGCGGTGGCAGGCATGGGCCGCCCGCCGGGGGGCGCCCGGTC
>NZ_LWEX01000610.1 GCF_001634885.1 Sulfitobacter sp. HI0040
CCGGCTTTTGCCGTGATAACGCTGGTTTTCCCGGAACCGGCTCCGGCAAGAACCAGGGTGGCATCCTCATCCACGATGATGGACAGGCGCTGTTCCGGGGTCAGAGGATTGGACTCGAAACTGTCAAAAAAATCTGACCAAAGCTCAAGTTGGGACGCCACATACCTCTCTATCGCCGCCTGCCTCTGGGTTTCTGGGGCGGATAGGAAGTTCCGGATCGTTTCGATTTCCCCAAATCGGGTGCTCCCGATGGCCTCTTGGTTCAGCTTGCTGAAAACCTCTTGTTCGAGGCGGCCTGCGATATCCAATGTGGGCTGCATTCGACAGGCTGCAGGGTAATATTGGGGCGCGCCAGATCGCGTACGGTGCCAAGTACAGTGTTTATGTCGGCAGACCGTGCCTTGTACCGCTCAACATTGTGATTACGCCATGCCTTCTCGATGCTGTCACCGAGTGCTGCCAGGGCACCGCTATCCTTGCCGCGAATACGCAGCGGAGCACCCGACCGGCTGAAGGGAATGGACAGTTCGTTCCCCAGCCACCCGGGCCGGACGACAGGGCAGTTTTGCATGCTCTCCAGTGATGCCAAAGGCAGGTTGCGACCGGCAAACACAAAACGAGTGCCGTCGAATTCCAAAGAAGAAACATTGCCCCGCCACTTATCAAAGAGGGCAAAAAGAACTGGGTTTGCAGAAACACGCATCGCGGAACTATGGCCTCACTCGTCAACCAAGGACCAGAACCCGTATTTACGCCCATGTTTGTCGCGAAGGGATTTCACGAAGGCGACATGCGTAGGGAAATCGCCGTAATCCTCAATGGCCGCATCTGCGGACTGGCATTCCGCCAGATGGCGGGCGGCATACCGGTATCGCTTGGATTTTCCACCATCCAGTGTGTCCTGAACCATGGCGCGGCGCATCAGCGTGGCGGCAAGGGGATGGTCCGCTTCCAATGCATCAGCCGCTTTCGTAAGTGTATGATAGGAATCCCCGTTAAGGTCCGCCGCCCTGGACAACACGGTCTTTGCCGCCCGATCCTGAGCCGGCCATTCGATCAAGAAATTGATTGCACCGCCAAGGGACGGATAGGCTTCCGCCAGATCTAATGCTTTGTCCTCTGCCTCAATGTCGTCGAAGTCGGGCAACAGTTTCAGGTATTTCCGAAGGCTTGCTGCGCTCAGGGTTTGCTCGAATGTATCCCAGAGATGGTATTTGAGGTCATCCCGCAATCCAAGGGTTTCAAGGCAGTTTTCGTAGACCACGTCCAGATCGTAGCGGAACATCCGGAAGGGTTTCCCATCTTCAGCCGCACGGGCGCTGAGGATCAGGTCATAGGCCTCTTGGGCTCGCCCTGCCTCAAGGAGCCTGCGCGCCACATCAGGTGCAATGGTTCCATAGGTCAACTGCTCTGGTGTGTATCGTGCCATATAGGTATCGACATCGCCTTGCGCGTCGGCGATGTCGGCAAGGATGACGGAACGGGTCAGGTCCCGGTTTCGGTGAATGCTGTCCTCTGGGTTGGAGGAAAGGCCATATCCCCGATACCGGTCCAACTCATCACGGGTTAGAGGGGTTTCTGCCCAGGCATTCGTCAGGGATTTGAGGTGTTCCAGCCCGTCTTGGCCCAAGGCATCTGACAGGGCAGGAATGATCCCGTCAAATTCCCCATAGCCAGAATCCACGATCGCATCGAGCATGTGGTCGGCGAGGGAGGCACCTTTGGTGGAAATCCTGGGCGAGATCGTTGCGATTTGGTCTACCGCGTCGCCCATGATCCCCCCGATGGTCCCGTTGCTGTCATCCGTCCTCTCGTGAATGGAAGGCGCCAGAAGAAGGAAAGACCAGAGCAACTCAAACGCCTCATCCGCATCGACAGGCGAAATCGTGGTTTCGATCATGTTCAGAAGGCCGCTGAGATCCTTGGACAGCGCTTTTTGTTTGCGCCAGTCGACATAGCTTGTAGACCGTCGAAGGGAGGCGAACCGTTTGCGAATATCGGAAGCCACTTCCTTTGGCCCTTGAGCGGCACTCAACTCCATGCGCGCCTGGCGTTGCAGAGCAGCATTCCCTTGGACCAAATCCATCACAAGCGCGGCCAGTTTTGCGGCGCCAAGTTTCTCGAGGTTGGCTTGATTGAGGGATTTTTTGGACATAGGCAGGCCGACTTATTGTAAATTACCGACCGATGATGCCCTGCCTGGTCGTCGGGCGCAATCAAGTGCTATCTTTGGTTTGCCACGGCGTTTGCAGGGGATTTCGGCGGGAATTAAAAGTTGACCCAAGAACAACGAATGTCGAGTGTCGCCAGGTGGGACAGGGTCGGCCCTATCTTGTTATCCATCACATGCTGGGCGAATGACCGGTGCCGGCCCTTCCTGGACTTTCATTCTGCAACTGCATTGATGCCCCAGCCTGCAGGTCGGGCGGGAAGTGTGAATTCGCTGCGCCTGCGAAAGCACACTGTCGAACACTTGAAAGCGGCCATTCAAAGCTCGGGTTCAACGCTTCGCCTTGCTGCACCATGCATCAAGGTCAGCAATGCGCAGAAAGCGACAGTTTGCAAAGTTGCGGGGGCAGGTCACAGAAAACCTCGATTATAGAAACCTGGCCCCTCAGAAAAGGTCGTACCTATAGCCTTCGTCGCGGTGCTCCATTCTCGCGACCCGCCAGCTCACGTGCTCAAGGAATGGAATAGCTGTCCGCTTTAGACTTATGCGGACGGTGCTACTGCCCTCGCCAAAAAGGTTCTTGGTTATCATGTCAAACGTTGCCGATGCACTGTCAGCGCCCAAGAATTCAATTCCAATAATCCGGTCTGGCGCAAACTCTGGATCGGAAGAAAGTGATGCAGGATGCGCCGCGCGCTCGGGGGTCGCCCAAGTTAGCAAAAGATCAACCCAAGCCTTGCTGTTGAGCAGCTTTGCGGCATCGTCGGCCTCGCACAGAACGTGGCGTTGCTGCCGGAACTGTTGGGCTTCTTGAGTGCGTGCAAAGGCTTCAACCTCGAAATCATACAAAGCTTGAATCATGACTTGGACCATATCCGCAGGCGCCAAATCAGATCGCTGGTTTGCGAGTTCGGACAGCGCAGAGCTTACCCGCGTCTGTTCGTCTTGATTTGCATTCTTCGCAAAGGCGTCGGGCGACCTGAGGTAGGCCGCCTTGAGGAAGTGATCGCGGTCGTCGCTGGAGATTGCGGCCCGCGCCATCGCTAGAAGGATCAGAACCCTTGAAACTGGGACAATGGCTCTACCGGCGACATCCAGCGCCGTCTTGGCGCGCGCAAAATCACCTCCCGCCAGTGCCGCGATCCCCTCGGCGAAATAGACCCAGCCTGTTGGCTCTTGGTCTTGTGGGAAAGGACCAAGCTCGGCCTTGACGGCATCGATCCGCGCGAGCGCCGCAGCCGCATCATCAGACAATAAGGCATCTTGTGCCTTGGCCACCAAAGGTTCGAGGGCGCGCAGCCTATCAAAGGGGAGAAGGTTGCGTTGCCACTGGTTCAGGGCCATTTCAACGGTTCGTCGCAATGCACCGATTTGTTCAGCTGGGCTGAGCGGATGTTGTTGGGGGCGGGTTCTTTCAAACAGCCTTTGCAGGAACGATGGCTTGGATTTTGAGCTTTCGTCGCTCAGTTCCACGTTACTCAAGACCAACAACATGACAGTTCCGCCCGAACGCGTTGCATAAACAAGGTCGCACTCAACGAGATCGGCCGCCAAGCCCAATAGGATAGTGGCGTCCCGAATAGATATGGCTACCACATCTTCCGTCGCAATTTCGGTCAGCTGCGAAGGCAGCTTGGCTCTCAGAGTTTTCGCGGACTGTGCAAGTGCGGCAAGAATTGAGTCGTTTACGTCCGCCCATTGAAAACTTTGCCCGTCGTGGGTCCCAATAAACCCGGCTTGTGCCTCGATTGAGGCGTTGTTCGTTAGGGTGGCAGAAAACTTGCCGCTATCCTGATCCACATGCCAGCTCTCAACGAGGTCGTTGGCCAGCGCCTTGTGACCACCTTCGGTCAGTGCGCAGAGCTTGACATAAATAGGATCAAGTCGATCGAGGCTTTCCAAGCCGTAAAACACGGCCCTCCACGCTGGCGGTAGGGTCCATTCGGATAGAGGGTACGACATGCATGCTCTCCAAATTGGCAAAGGGGTTTTTGACTGACATTCCCAACGTGGCCCGCCGCATTACGCGGAAATAGCCTCGATCCGACAACTGGACCAACATTTGCCGCCCCAAGCAGCGTCTGCGGTAGAGCGCACTGCTGGAACAAAGCTGCTTTGGCTGCAAATATACGCGCCCTTCACACGGGTCAATCCGATGCAGTAGCATACCGAATGTCCACTCCGGGCTGACTGCCGCCATCGACGTTCGAGGCGACGCAGCCAAAGCGCCACAGCTAGGCGCTGTACCACCGCATGTCGGCTTCGAGCCCTTAGTGCTCACCCGATTTGTTTCAGAACCTCTAGCGCTGCATTCTTCGCACGGTCACGGTGCAAGCGAAAAGCCTCACCTTCACCCGCACTCTCCCACAATTCTTCCAACTCTGTTGCTTCGCCTTCCAATCGCTCGAGCGCCCAAAGGATACGCCGCTTGAGATTGGGAATTTTGAGTATTCTCTCGGCCTCACGCGTAATGGTCGCTCTGTAATCTGTCACCTGAGATGGATCGGCTAAACCTCCCGCGATTCCAACCACTTCACACATAGCCCAGAAGCATTGTTCGACATCTGCCGGGATAGATTTTTTTCGTCCTGCGTATTCTCCGATGACGGAAAGTGGAGTTGGAATGGCGATGAAGCCAAGCTTTTCCAAGTGACCGAGCCAATCGCTTGCCGCATCATTCTCGAATACTCTGGCACCCCAAGTTCCCACAAGACTGCTCCTTTTCATTTCCACACGATGCCACCGATGGCCGGTTCGGTGAAGCTGCGCCGCAGCACCCGGCTAAGAAGCGAATGGCAGCTCAGGGCCGGTCGCGTTTCAATGGCCTGTATCGCCCTAGGGTTATTGAGACACTATTGAAGCTTACGCGGCGGCTGGTATTTTGTCCATTGTGTCGCGTCTGAACAGGTTTGGTGAGCGGTGGCCATGTCGCTGGATCAGCCAATGCTCGTTGTACTCCTCCTTGAAGGTCTGGAGGGCGGCCTGCAGCTCCTCGATGGTATCGAAGGTTCTGACCCAGAGCAGGTTTTCCTTCAGCGTCCGTATGAAGCGCTCTGCGCATCCGTTGCCTTCTGGGGCACGGACAAAAGACGGTGAGGATTTCGCGCCCAGCCAGGCAATCTCGTTCTGGAAGTCATGGCTGATGTACTGCGAGCCGTTGTCATGGCGGATGGTCAGGCCATCGGCGACATCCTTGCCGATGGCCCCGAAGCATTCTCGCACCCCCTGACGTATGGGCTGAAGCGCTTCGAAGCGTGTGCCCCGCACGGCCGCGTGGATGCCCACACAGCTGGCCGAACAATGGTCGGCGGCGATAAAGACCGCCACCTGTTGTCCCGTGCTCAGGAGAGTGGCTGTCATGTCCGTTCCCCACATCTCATCAATGCTGTCCGGGATGATGGTCCCGTCGTGGGCGCGCGGTCCATGGGCCGCACCAAAGCAGAGTTTGGCGCAGAGACCGTTCTCGCGCATCAGCCTTAGCACCCGGGCTTTCGAGGTACGGATGCCCCTGTAACGCAGGCGTGCCCAGAGCTTGCGATGCCCTTCACCATAGCACGGGCTGTCGGTGATGACTTGCCTGATCTCTTCGACAAGCTCCGCATCCGGCATCGGCCCTTGTGGCCCAGGGCGGCGACGCACTGGTGGTGCAGGCGAGGCCGGTTGCAAGTCACGGTACACGCTGGCACGGCTCAGGCCCCAGACCCGGCAGACACGAGAGACGCCGTAGCTCTTGCCCGTGGAGATCGAGATGACCGCGCTCATCGCTTCGACCTCCGGCGCGCAAAAGGGTGACCTGCCTCCATCTTGGCGATCTTCTCATAAAGAAGCTCGTTATCCATGGTGATCTCGCCCACCTTGGCCCGCAGCCTGTCGATCTCCTCGTCCCGGGCGTCGCGCGGACGCTGCTTCAAACCACTGGCACCTGCCTCAAGAAACGCATCGCGCCAGCTGCTCACATCCGCCGCTGTCGCCTCAAGTGATCGCGCGACCAATTCCACATTTTCGCCCCGCAGGACGCGCAGCACGGCCTCCTGCTTTCGGGCTGCCGTCAGTCTACGTCGCCGGGCCGGAGCCGGATCTGCTGCGATATGTGAAGTCTCCGCAGCTCCGACTCCGGCGCGCTCAACCTTCTTTTGTTCCATCATAAAACACCTCAATCATCCCCTTGGATCATGTCTTAAGCGGTGTCTCAAAAAACTCTAGGGCGGGGGAGGCCGCCGTCGGCAACCGACTTTCATAATTCACCAACTGCGCATTGCTGACTTTGGTGGCTGGTGCGGCATGGCGATGTGTTGGGCCTTAGCCCTGAATGGCCACCTTCATGTGTGTGATGCTGTGCCTGACAGGCGTGGCGCGTCAATAGCGGCCATCTCCCCCAATGATTGCCCGTCAGTCCGTGCCAGCCTGAAGGTCGATTGCCAATACTCTGATCGCGGACCGGTTAGAGTTTCGACGCTCTAGGAGAGGGCCCCGGAGGCTTGACGATATGCTTCCTGCGCGTTCGCTGAGTACTTTCGCGGCGCCATCTGGTCGGAATGCTCGCAAAACATGTCAAGGCGTTCGTGTCTGGGCTCAGAATTTTCCAAAAAGACCAAAAAAGGCCCAAATCACTGTTTTCCGGCAACCCGGGTGAATTCCACATAAGTTCCCTATCGGGGGTACGTGGGCAAACCCGAACCCGATAGGGAAAAACTGCCATGACTGCGCAAGGCCTTGCAAGTATTGCCAATTCTTATTTCGAAAACTGTGTTTTGACGGCCACGCTTTCTGCCGGCCGTGCGCATAGGGCCCTCTGATCTGATTGCAAAAATGTAGCTGTTTTCGGTAATGTGCCTCCCATGATGACTTACGCACATATCGTCCCCGTCTCGCGAATAGCGCGAATAATAGGTTGACCTGACCCGGGTCGACTGTCGCCTCCCTGAAGTTTGGAGAGCTGACAGTCCGCCCCACCGGTCTCAACCTGGTACGGGGGATGTGCGGTCCGACTGCAGACGCATCGTATCTATCCTCAAACTTGAATAACCGCATGGGCAAGGAGCCTGTGCATGCCTTGAGGAAGAAAGATGGCTTGTCCGACCCACACAGATCCCCATCAATCGCTGTTTTCCAGCGCGCAATCTTTGTGCTCGATTCGTGAATTTCGCTCACCAGAGGGCGCGGGTTTTTCGAATTCTGACGTCTTCGATCCCAAAGGTCAGCTGTTGAGCTGTGCCAAACCGTCGCAGTTGCGCGCCGTGCTTGGAAAATCGATTCCCGAAGGGGTTCAGAAACATAAGTGCGAAAATTTTCGGCTTCATTTGGGGCTGCGCGACGATGGCAAGACAATCTTGTGTCCTACATCTGACGCCACGCGAGATCAGGGTGATTGCCACAACATGTGCCTGCCGCCAGGTGATGATGCTTTGTGTAGAGGATCCTTTAAGGCTCTGATTTTTCGCAAACATTTCTCGCGCGATACAGGATTCCGTGCAGAATTTCCAGCCCCGAAGAGCGGCTTTCAGAGCCATCACGCAGGGGCTAAGAAATCGCCGCAAGCCCAAGGGCAAACACAGACCTGGACCGAAAAGGAGGACCTGACCATGACGACCTAAAAAGAAAAACGCCTGTCCTGCGCCAACAGGACAAGCGTTCACCAAGGCGGGAGTAATCCACCAATCACAAAAGAAGCCATAGCCGAAACGGCGCTCGGCTTCAAGGATCTCCCCGCCCTCCACATCGGATCTTCTTAGTGCAACGCCCCGCTTAAGCCCGGGACGTGACCGGACCCGGATTGTCCTGAGCACCGCCGAAGACCCCTCCCGACGCCCGAATGACCGGGCCTCGGTTTCCCCAGCCTCCGATGCAGTCGGAACCGGAATACGAGGACGAATTATGGATGATCTTGATGGCCAAATGGCCAACCACCCCCATGCCCACCTGTCTTATCTTTGGGAGGGAGATGTCTTGCCGCCGCCTCTGGCAGACCCCGACGAGCCGATGCGGGTTCTGCCGTCGCACCTGAACAAGCTGGAACTCGGCAAGTCGAGCAGCTCTTGTAAGGTGGCCTATACGACGCGCCTTCATCGCCAGGCTGCCCTTCAGCAGTTTTGGTGCGCCTCTTTTGAAGAAGCACAGGTGTACGAAAACATCGCCGCCAACCCGAATGTGATCGCGTTTCGCGAACAGTTGACCCGTACACCGTACATCAACCTCGCAGGTGAGAGCACCCACACCCTGTGGGATTGCAATACCTTGTTGAAAACCGGCGCCACGTTGCTTGTGTCGGTCAAATACGATGAGAAGGCCAATCGCAAATCCTACCTCGAGGAAGTTGCCAATATCGCCACGCAATGTTCGGCGGATGTCGCGGATCGCGTCCAGGTCTTGTCGCGCTTCAGCTTCCATCCGGCGGCCCGTGAATGCGCGAAAGCCATCCATATGGCCCGCCGTGGCTGGGATCCTGACGCCGATCGGATCGTTCTGGAGGCGGCCAATGATCTGGGGCCTCGCTTCACCTTCTCGGGGCTGATCACGGCCTCGCGGCTTGGGAACGCCGGGCGCGGTTACCGCGCCGCCGCACGCCTGATCGGTGATGGCGACATCGGCAAACACAAACTCGACCTTTTTACCCCCAATACTCAACTATGGAGCAATGCATCATGATGTATTTCGGAAACATTACCGCCTCGGACCGCGTAACCCTGGAAGGTCGCGAGGTCACTCATATCCTGCCTGTGCAGGATAAAAAGAGCAAAGCAATCACCCATTTTCAGTTTTCTGTCGTCAATGACGAGGGAAATGTGGATCTCCGCAAGTTCGAGACCGCGGAAATTCCGCACCTCTTTGACGCAGAAGCGCTGCTTGTGGAGAAGGGGTTTCACAGCATCGCCCGCCAGGAAGAACGCGCCCTTTATGGGGCGACGGAACTCTTTGGGGCCACAAAGAAGCAGCGTGATGCTGTGGATTTGATCATGCAAGCCTGCATCTTGATGGAGCGTTATCGGAACCTGGGCATGAAGCTGACCCGGGATGGGGTGGAAGAGTTTCACACTCTGATGGGCAATGACTATGACACTTATCAGGCGCGGAAACTGTATGGCACTCAGAAGCCGAATTCATCCCAGCGGTTGAAACGGCTGCCGAGCTCGGACACCCTTTTGCGCCATTTCCGCACATATAAGGCAGCAGACAAAAATCCGAATGCCTTTCTGGCTCCTCGCAAGGTGCAGATTGACGCTGCCACCCAAGCGCATGCGGACTTTGTTTACGTCT
>NZ_LWEX01000611.1 GCF_001634885.1 Sulfitobacter sp. HI0040
CGGGGGGGGGCGCGTCGCGCAGCGGTTCGCCCAAGGCCGCCTCCAGCGGTTCGCGCGGCAGACCGCCCGCCCTGAGCAGGAGCGGCGCCCCGCCCGACAGGTCCACGATGGTGCTTTCCAGCCCTACCGTACAAGGGCCATCGTCAAGGATCGCAGCGATCCGTCCATCGAGCCCGGCGGCCACATGTTCGGCAGTGGTGGGGCTGATCCGGCCCGACGGATTTGCCGAAGGGGCGGCGAGCGGTCCGCCGAAACGGTCAAGCAGGGCGCGAGCCGTTGGATGCTCCGGGACCCGCAGGGCCACGGTATCCAGCCCGGCGGTGACCAGCGTCGACAGGCCATGGCCCGCCCGCAGGGGCAATACCAACGTCAGAGGACCGGGCCAGAAGGCGGCGGCGAGCACCTCGGCCCTGTCGGACCAGTGCACCAGCTTGCGGGCCGCGTCGGCATCTGCCAGATGAACGATCAGCGGGTTGAAGCTGGGCCGCCCCTTGGCCGCATAGATCTCCGCCACCGCCTGACCGTCGCGGGCGTCGGCGCCGAGCCCGTAAACCGTCTCTGTCGGGAAAGCGACAAGCGCACCGCGTCCCAGCAGCGCCGCCGCCCGGGCAAGGCCTTCGGCGTCCGCCGCCAGTCTTTCAGTGCTGCCGCTCATTGCATTTTCCGTGACGCCGCGTTCGGGTTGCGGGTGTCGGCGGGCCACTTCATGCTGACCGCAACACCCAACAGTGCCTGGCCCCATATCAGGGCCGCGCGGTCCTTGCCAAGGCACCCCCGCCTCTCAGGAGTTCTTTCCATGCCGTACAGCGCCGCCGTCGATGATTACAAGTTTCTGTTCGACCACGTGGTGGATTTCGAGGCCCTGCGCCAGACCGAGAAGTTCGCGGAAGCCACCGATGACGTGACGCAGGCGATCCTTGGCGAGGCGGGCAAGCTCTGTGATGAGGTGTTGGCCCCCCTGCAGCGCAACGGCGATCTGCACCCCGCACGGCTGGAAAACGGCGTTGTGCGCACCTCTCCCGGATTTGCCGAAGGATTCAAGGCCATCGCCGAAGGCGGCTGGATCGGGATGAGCGCGGACCCTGAATACGGCGGCATGGGCCTGCCGATGACGCTGACTTCGGCGGTGAACGAGATGATGAGCGGCGCCTGCCTGTCGCTGCAATTGGCCCCCTTGATGAGCCAGGGCCAGATCGAGGCGCTTGAGCATCATGCCTCCGACGCGGTCAAGGAGCTTTACCTGCCCAAGCTGATCAGCGGCGAATGGACCGGCACGATGAACCTGACGGAGCCGCAGGCCGGGTCGGACGTGGGCGCGCTGGTGGCCAAGGCGCAGGACAACGGCGACGGCACCTATTCGGTCTCGGGCCAGAAGATCTATATCAGCTGGGGCGACAATGACTTTACCGGCAATGTCTGCCATCTGGTGCTTGCCCGTCTGCCCGGTGCGCCGGCGGGGACGAAAGGCATCAGCCTCTTCCTCGTGCCGAAATTCCTGCCGGATGAGGATGGCAACCCGGGCCAGCGCAACGGCGTGAGTGTCGTCAGCCTCGAACACAAGATGGGCCTGCACGGCTCCCCCACCGCCGTCATGCAATACGATAACGCCAAGGGATGGATCATCGGCAAGGAACAGGGTGGCATGGCCGCGATGTTCACCATGATGAACAACGCCCGGCTCGGCGTCGGGGAACAGGGCATCGGCGCGGCCGAAGCCGCCTATCAGCACGCGCTGGAATATGCGCTCGACCGCAAGCAGGGCCGGGCGGGCAAGGACGGCACAGGCACCATCGTGGACCACGCCGACGTGCGCCGTATGCTCATGACCATGAAGGCCGACGTTTTCGCGGCCCGGGCCATCGCGCTGTCCTGTGCCCATGCCATCGACATGGGCAATGCCACGGGTGAGGCTGAGTGGAAGGCGCGGGCGGCCTTCCTGACCCCGATCACTAAGGCCTTCGGCACGGACGTGGGCATCGCCGTGGCCGAAACCGGTGTGCAGGTACACGGCGGCATGGGCTTCATCGAAGAAACCGGCGCCGCGCAATTCAGCCGCGATGTACGCGTCACCGCGATCTACGAAGGGACCAACGGCATTCAGGCCATGGACCTCGTGGCCCGCAAGATGATGGACGGGGGCGAAGCCGCCACACGCCTTCTGGATGAGATCGAGGCCGCCGCCGAAGACGCGCGGGAGACTTTCCCGAACATGGCGGATGCCGTGTGGCAGGCAACCGAGACGCTGCGCGAGGCGACCGAATGGCTGACCTCCCAGGAGGATCTGAACGCGCGTTTCGCCGGGGCTGTCCCCTATCTGCGCGGTTTCGCACGGGTACTGGGCGGGCATCTGCACCTGAAGGCCGCCATGGCCGACCGGGGCGGTGCGCGCGAAAAGCTGGCCCGCTTCTACATCCAGCGCCTGCTGCCCGAGCATGTGGGCCTGCTGGCCCATGCGCAGGCGGGGGATGCGGAACTTTATGCCATGAGCGCGGAGGAACTGGCAGCTTGACCGATACGGTCCCTGCCACCAGAGCACCCGTCGGCCTGCGCTATCCATGGGAAACCCCGCCTGAAACCGGCACCGCCATAGAGGTCGCGCCCGGTGTTCTCTGGCTGCGACTGCCGCTTCCGATGAAGCTGGATCACGTGAACGTCTATGCGCTGGACGAAGGCGATCACTGGACGATCATCGACACCGGGTTCTCGTCGAAAAAGGGCAAGTCGATCTGGCGTGACCTGATGGCCGGGCCGCTGGGGGGCAAGCCTGTCGGACGGGTCGTCGTCACCCATCACCACCCCGATCACATCGGGCTGGCGGGCTGGTTCCAGACGGAATTCGGGGCAGAGCTTGTCACGACCCGCACCGCATGGCTGACGGCCCGTATGCTCACTCTCGACGCGCAGGAGGTTCCGGCGGCGGAATCCCTGTCCTTCTACCGCAAGTCCGGCATGGACAACGAGATCTACGAGAAACGTGCGCGCGAACGCCCGTTCAATTTCTCTGACGTCGTGGATCCGCTGCCGCTGGGCTATACCCGGATCAAACAGGGGGACAGCATTCGCATCGGGGGCCGTGAGTGGGATGTTCACATCGGCAACGGCCATGCCCCCGAACATGCCACCTTCTGGAGCCGGGACGACAACCTCGTGCTGGCGGGGGACCAGATCCTGCCCTCCATCAGTCCCAACGTGGGTGTCTATGCGACCGAACCCATGGCCGATCCCATCGGCGAATGGTTGGAAGCCTGCGAACGACTGGCCCCGCTGGCCCGGGCCGATCATCTGGTGCTGGGGGGGCATAAATTGCCCTTCACCGGCCTGCCCAAGCGCATGGAACAGCTGATCGAGAATCACCATGGCGCGCTGAAGCGTCTGCTGGCCTATATCGATACGCCGAAATCTGCTTCGGAATGTTTTCCGCCGCTTTTCAAGCGCAGCATCGGCGAGGGGGAGTATGGCCTCGCACTCGTCGAATCGGTGGCGCATCTCAGCCACCTTTTCCAGACCGGGCTTGCCACCCGCAGCCTGCGCGACGATGGTGCATGGGTCTACCAGCGCAAGGGGTGACCCATGGATAACGAAATCCGGACAGCCGCGGAACTCGTAGAGGCGGACGCTTTGCCGTGCATATACGAGGTGCACGACGATCCCGCCCGGCGCAACGCCTGCGATCAGACCGTCCCGAAGGGCGTGACGAAAACACCCGTCACGCAGAAATCGCCCGCCCGCTGGGCCTATGAGCGGGTGGTGATCTATCTGCGGAATTTCGAAGAACAGCTCGATAGCGAACATGAGGTCGCAATGGGCTTCACCGGGGCCGAAGCCGGGCTCTTGCGCATCCAGGGTATGGGATATTTCGATCCGGATATCGTCACTTTCTACGGCACCGACCCCGCAGGGGGCCGCACGCAGCTGATCCAGCATGTCAGCCAACTGAACGTCATGCTGCGCGCCCTGCCAAAGCAGAAGGATGACGAAAAGCCCAACCGCATCGGATTTCGGCTGGCGCAGGATCTGGACACTGCCGAACCGACCCCGACGGACCAATCGGACTGAGCCTCGCGGGTTCAAATGCGCGGCCCTGAAACCTGCGGCATCTTGTGCCCATCCTCGCGTAGGTCTTTGACATCGTGACACGGTCCTGCGAATAGGATACCCAGCGACGACACAATCAGGGAACCGCGACATGGCCGACCACGAACATGGCAAGATGGACATCACGACGCAGGAAAAGACGTTCGACGGCTTCATGTCCTTCGTCACCAAGACTGTGATCGCGATCATCGTCCTGCTCGTCCTCATGGCGCTGTTCATCCGCTGAACCGTTTACCGCAGGCCCGTTTCGTCATGCGTCCGGTATTGGCGGCACTGCTCGTTGCCCTGCTGGCGGCCTGTGCCAATGATGGCGGGGTGGAGTCTTCCCCGGCCGAAGTGGCCGCCGCCTCCTTCACGACCGATGGGCCCCGGACCCTCACCCTTTTTACCATGATCAGCAACCGGACCGGCAGCGGCGGGCATACCGCGCTGATGATCGACGGCTCGCAGCGGGTGATCTTCGACCCGGCCGGATCGTTCCGCGACCCGCGTGTCGCCGAACGGGGTGACGTGATCTATGGCGTCACGCCCGCGTGGTTGCAGGCCTACCGCTCCGCCCATGCGCGCAGCGCCTATCACGTGGTAAGCCAGCGCATCGTCGTGACCCCGCAACAGGCAGAGCAGGCCCTGCGCCTCGCGCAGTCGAACGGATCGGTCATGGCCGCCCATTGCGCCAACGCCACCTCGCGGCTGCTTGCGCAGGTGCCCGGGTTCACCCATGTGGACCGCACCTATTACCCGGTGAAATTGATGACGCAGTTCGGCACGATACCGGGCGTGGAAACGACCCGCTACTACGAAGACGACGCCGGCAATGTGATCGACGTGTTGAAGGCCGCGCAAGCCACGCAGTAGCACGGCCCGGCTTCAGCTGAGCAGATAGAGCAACCCGTAGAGCGTTCCGCCCCCGCTGAGAATGGCGAGGATCACGTTCCGGGTCAGCAGCCCGACCAGCAACGTGACGATGGCGGCGGCCAGCCGCGCCGGGTCTGGCGTGCCCCCGGTGGCCGTGGGCCAGAGAACCTGCGGCGCCACCAGTGCGGGCAGGATGGCCACGGCGGTATAGCGCAGATGGCGAAGAAGCCAGGGCGGCATCGCGCTGTTGCCCACCAGACCGGTAAACATGAAGCGCAGGGCGAAACTGCCCAGCCCCAGCACCACGATCACGATCCAGAGAGTGCCGTCATCGATCATGGCCGCACCCCGCTGCGGCGTTCCAGCCAAAGCTCCGTCTGTGCGCCGGCCATCATCCCGGCGATACCGGCCACGATCAGCCCCAGCGAATAGGGGATGCCCACCGCGGGCAGCGATACCGCAACCGCCACAAAGGCCGCCACGACATGCGCCAGGGTGCGGAACATCGGCGCGATCATGGCCAGAAAGGTGATGGGAATCGCGAAATCGAGCGCCCAGCTTTCGGGAACCTGTGCCCCGAGCAGCGCCCCCACCAGCGTGAACAGGTACCACAGCGGCACCACCGGCGTGACCGCGCCCATGAAATAGGCGATCCGCTGGGGCACCGTCATGTCAGGCGCGCGTTCGTATTGCGCGATGGCGCAGACATAGGACTGATCCACCGTCAGGTAGGCGGCGAGCGCCCGCTGCCAGAGCGGCGCGGCCCCGATCCACGGGGTGAGCGATGCCGAATACATCGCCATGCGCAGGTTGACCGCCAAAGCGGAGGCAAGCACGATCGCCGTCGGCGCGTTTTCCTGCATCAGTTGTAGCGCGGTGAACTGCGCGGCGCCCGCAATGACCACAACGGAGAAGGACAGCGTTTCAAAGACGCTCAGCCCGGCCTCTGTCGCGATGATGCCGAACAACGTCGAAAAGGGAATGATCACCAGAATAAAGGGCGCACCATCGGCGACGCCCTTGAAATAGGCGGATTTCCTTGTGGTGGTGGTCATGAGAAGCCCCTAGATTACCTACGACGCTTAACGCCGCCACCGGGGGGATGCAATTGGCCCGCGACACCGATCTGACCGACTATGTGATCGCACCCGATCCACAGGCCGGGCGCCTTACGCGCGGGGTGGAGGGGACGGACCAGACCGGCGCCCCGGTCACCACCCGCGTGGTGGAGGAACGCCCCCTGACGATCTTTCTCAACCGGCAGGAAATCGTGACGGCGATGACCATCGGTGACTATCCCGATTACCTCGCGCTGGGGTTTCTGCGCAATCAGGGGATGCTGCGCCCGGATGAAGAGATCACCGGCGTGGACTACGACGAGGAGTTGGAGACCGTCGTTGTTCGCACGGCCCGCGCGACCGATTACGAGGACAAGATGCGCCGCAAAACTCGTACCAGCGGCTGCGCGGTCGGCACCGTGTTTGGCGACATGATGGAGGGTCTCGAAGACGTGCGCCTGCCCGCCACCCCGGTGCGTACATCCTGGCTCTATGCGCTCAGTTCGAAAATCAACCGGACGCCCAGCCTCTACCTCGAAGCGGGCGCGATACATGGCACGGTGCTCTGCCGTGAGGATCGGCCACTCGTCTACATGGAAGATGTCGGTCGCCATAACGCGGTGGACAAGATCGCCGGCTGGATGCTCTCCGAAGGGGAGGGTGCTGCGGACAAGATCCTGTATACCACCGGGCGGCTGACCTCCGAGATGGTGATCAAGACAGCGATGATGGGTATTCCCACGTTGGCGTCGCGCTCCGGCTTTACCGCTTGGGGGGTGGAAATCGCGCGGCAGGTGGGGCTCACCCTCATCGGGCGGATGCGGGGGGAGCGCTTCGTCTGCCTGAGCGGTGAGGACCGGCTCATCCGGGATGCCGATCCCGCCAGCGTCCCGCAGGAGCCGCGCCGGTCCGGTCGCAAGGCAGGCGCATGAACGATACTGCGATGACTGCGCCGCTGGGTGTCGTGCTGGCCGGGGGGCGGGCGACCCGCATGGGCGGCGGGGACAAGGGCCTGCTGACCATCGGCGGTGAACCCCTGCTGAAACGCGTCCTCGCCCGGCTGTCGCCACAGGTCGATGACATGGCGCTCAATGCCAACGGCGATGCGACGCGCTTCGCGGACTATCGCCTGCCGGTTCTGCCCGACAGCGTCGAGGGGTTCGCGGGGCCACTGGCGGGCGTGCTCGCCGGGCTCGACTGGGCGGCGGCGCGGGGTGCGCGGATGATTGTTACCGCCGCAGCCGATACGCCCTTCTTCCCCTGCGATCTGGTGCCGCGCCTCTTGCTTGCCGCGGAAGGAATGGACCATCCGCTGGTGCTCGCCGCCACGCCGGACCCGCGGCGGGGCAGTGTCCGGCATCCGACATTCGGCCTGTGGCCCGTGGCCCTGCGCGATGACCTGCGGCAATCGCTCGACGGCGGATTGCGCAAAGTGGTGCTCTGGACCGATCGCCACGGCGGGCGCGAAGCCCTGTTCGAAGACGAAGACGCGTTTTTCAACGTCAATACACCCGAGGATCTGGCCCGGGCGGAGACCATGGCATGAGGATTTACGGCGTCGTCGGGTGGAAGAACGCGGGCAAGACAGGCCTGATGGAACGCCTCGTGACCGAGATTACCGGGCGTGGCCATTCGGTCTCTACGGTCAAACATGCGCATCACAGTTTCGACGTGGATCACGAAGGCAAGGACAGCCACCGCCACCGGGTCGCGGGCGCACGCGAGGTTTTGCTCGCCTCACGCAGCCGGTTTGCCCTGATGCACGAACTGCGCGATGCTTCGGAGCCGACGCTGGACGATCTGCTCACGCGGCTGTCGCCGGTCGATCTGGTGCTGGTCGAGGGCTACAAACGCGACGGTCACCCCAAGGTGGAGGCGCACCGCGCCGTCACCGGCAACCCCCTGATCGCCCCGGATGATCCCACGGTACGGGCTGTTGCCAGTGACACGGCGCTCGACCTCGACCGCCCGGTGTTCGATCTGGACGATACGCGCGCGATTGCGGATTTCATCCTGTCAGAGGTCGGGTTGTGAGGGCATTCGACACATTTGTTGTCGTCGATTGGTCCGCCCGGTCCAGCCCTTCATCGGCCCGCCCCGAAAAGGATGCGATCTGGATCGGAATCGCTCAGGCCGGGGATGTCGTTTGCACCTACCACCGCACCCGGGCGGAGGCACAGGACGCGCTGGAGCGGCTTTTCGCGGCCGAACTGGCAGCGGGCCGCAGGGTCCTGGCGGGCTTTGACTTTCCTTTCGCCTATCCTGCGGGGTTCGCACGCGTTGTGACGGGCGGGGATGATCCTCTGGCATTGTGGGAATATCTGGCGAAGCAGGTGCAGGACGGCGCCGACAACGCGAACAACCGGTTCGCGGTCGCGCGCCAGCTCAATACAATGTTCCCCGGTGTCGGCCCGTTCTGGGGGTGCCCTGCAGACCTGGGGGACGATGTTCTGCCCACACACGGCACCCGCAGGCGGGACCACGGGCTGCCCGAACGGCGGCAGGTCGAACGCGCGCCCGGGCTGGGTGGGGCGCAGCCCTGTTGGAAGCTTTACACCACGGGTTCGGTGGGTTCTCAGGCCCTCTTGGGCCTGCCGCGGCTTCAGGCCCTGCGCGAACGGTTCGGTGAGGCCCTGTCGGTCGCGCCTTTTCAGGCACCCGAAACACCCATTGTTCTGGCGGAGGTCTTCCCCTCGCTCATTGCCGATATCATCGCGGAAGAGGCAGAGCCGGACGAGGTGCGGGACCGTGCGCAGGTACGCGTTTTGGCCGCTGCGCTTTCCCGGCTCGATCCCCGGGTGCTGACAGAGATGCTGACAACCGGGGATCCGGTGGAGGGCTGGATCCTCGGTGTAGGAGCCGAGGATCAACTGCGGACGGCGGCGCGCGGCAACAACGCACCGCGCCCCTTGCGCAACGATTGTTTCGCGCTTCCCCCGGGCGTTCATTGGACGCCGGTGGACGAAGCGCTCGCAACGCTGCGTGACAGGCTGGCCCCCGTGACGGCTACGCAACATCTCCCGCTGACAGAGGCCGCGGGCCGTATTGCCGCCCGAGACGTTACCGCGCGGCGGTCGAACCCGCCGCTGCCCAATACGGCGGTGGATGGCTATGGCTTTGCCGGCGCCCGGGCAGAGGGGGCCCACCGCCTTCCGCTCGCCAAAGGGCGCGCCGCCGCCGGGGATGCACCGGTCTCTGTCCCGCCCGGCTACGCCTTGCGCGTACTGACGGGCGCGGCCCTGCCTGATGGCGTGGACACCGTTGTTTTGCAAGAGGACGTGACTGTCGAAGAGGGTGCGGTGACCTTTTGTGGCCCGGTCAAGCAGGGTGCCAATACCCGACGCGCCGGGGAGGACGTGACTGAGGGGGATGCGATCCTGACCGCGGGGCGACGGATCGGTGCGGCGGAACTTGCGCTGCTGGCCGCGACGGGGATTGGTGAGGTGCCGGTTCGCCAATCGTTGCGGGTGGGGGTGCTTTCCACCGGGGACGAACTGGCCGAAGCGGGCGAAGACGCGCCCGACACGAGGATATACGATGCGAACCGGCCCATGCTGCTCGCCCTGCTGGGTGATCTGGGTCATGTCCCCGTCGATCTTGGCCGGGTGCCGGACGACCGCGAAACTCTGCGCAAACGGCTGGACGACGCGGCGGGGCGGGTCGATGCCATTCTGACGAGCGGTGGCGCCTCGGCGGGCGACGAGGATCATGTATCCGCGCTGTTGCGGGAAGCCGGTGCCATGACGCTCTGGCGGATCGCGATCAAGCCGGGGCGCCCGCTGGCGTTGGGCATGTGGGACGGCGTGCCCGTCTTCGGCCTGCCGGGCAACCCCGTGGCGGCGATGGTCTGCAGCCTGATCTTCGCCCGGCCCGCATTGGATCTGCTGGCAGGGGCGGGGTGGAACGCGCCGCAGGGGTTCGACGTGCCTGCGGCCTTTGCCAAGTCGAAAAAGGCAGGGCGGCGGGAATATCTGCGCGCCCGGATTCGGGACGGCAAGGCGGAGGTCTTCGCGTCCGAAGGCTCCGGGCGGATCAGCGGTCTTTCATGGGCCGAAGGTCTTGTGGAATTGCCCGAACCCGCCGCTGATATCCAGCCCGGCGATCCGGTGCGCTATATTCCATACGGCAGTTTCGGTATCAAACCCCCGCAGGGATAATACCGGGGGGGCGGCGGCCCCGTCAGTCGAATGTACCCGCGCAGCGGCCCAGCAGCATGAAGGCCCGCGCGGTGCGCGTATCCGCCAGCGCCGAGATCTCTCCGTCCGATGCGGTCTTTTCGAAGGCGGCGAATGTCTTGTCGAACCGGCGCAGGAAGTGGTGCGCCGCATCTCGGAAGATCGGATCCTGTTTCATCCGGGCATTGCTGAGCGCCAGCGAAGATCGGTCGCGGATACCGCCCAGCGGCGCGATCGTGCGCCCGCGCGCGCCTTGGGCGAACTGGCGCCAGACTTCGGGGCGGGCGCGGTCCGGGCGCAGATCGTCCATGTAGATTCCATCCTGCGACAGCAGGGTAAGCACATCCTGCGCGGCCTGGATCAACTGGGAAGCCGACCTGTCCTTCAAAGCCCGGCGCAGCGCGTTGAACCCGGCCTGATCCTCGGCGGTTTCGGGAAAGTTCAGCGCGCGGATGAAGTCTTCGGTCGCCAGTTGCGGGGCAAGGTCGCCGGGCTGAGTGCCGAGTGCCAGTGCAGGCTGTTCTTCGGCGGAAGCCACCGAAACGGCCGCCGCATTCGGCAGCGAACGTCCGGCATGGTCCCGACGGCTTTGGAAGGTGGCAAGCGCGCTTTCGGTCTTGCGCGTGGCGGCAGCGATTTCGTCCAGCTTGCGCGCCACCGACGGTTCGGACCGCAGCGGCTGGCCCTGCTGCTGGGCGATATAGGCGTGGCGGATCGCATCGATGGCCGCCTGCAGGCGCTGGCTTTCCTCGCGCATGACGCGGCTGGCCCGTGCCGCCGTG